>JBIKOJ010000158.1:0-12576 GCA_044358135.1 Acetobacteraceae bacterium
CGCGCGGGGGGCGTGGGTGCGGCGGCGGGGGGCGCGCCAGGTGCCGGCGGCCAGGGCGGTGAGGATGGCGAGCAGGCGGGCGCGGGCGCGCATGAGGCGGCGGATGGCGAGGGGGAGGTATTGGGCGAGGCGGGATTCGTGGGGGGCGATGCGCTGGAGGAGGGACCAGAGGGCGAGACCCAGTACGAGCGCGAGATGGCTGAGGGGGTGGGGCGGCTGATCGTACGGGGCCTGTTGGGGGGATTGGTGCATGGGATGGGGAAGTTATCCCATGGCGACGGGCGGTGCAAGGGGTAGTTAGAATTAATTTCGGTGGCTGGAAGAGTCAGCCACGCGGGTGGGTATCAGGCGATTTCGGCCGCTCGCAGCCCGGGCCATTCGGGGGCCTGGGCGGCATCCGTGTTGCCGGACCGCGGCTCATAGCCGAAGCGTTCGAAATCCTTCCAGAACAGCTCCAGGATCAATGTGCGCGCGGTGCGGGTGACGACGGGCGCGGGGCCGGGCGGGATGCGGGTGCCCTGCAGGCGTTGCTGGTAGCCGTTCTCCATCACGATCTGGCGCGGCCCGCGTGCGATGCCCTCGATCCCGTCGAGCCAGGTCACCAGGCCGTCGAGGCCATCTTCCAGGCGGAAGATCGTGGCCGCTTCCGGCACCAGGTGGGCCGCCGGGCAGGCATGGTTGTCCAGGTAATGCGGGATCACCGGTGCCCGCAGCGACCAGAGCCAGTTTTCCAGCGGCACACCCTGCGGGATGTTGCCCTCGATATCGCGCTGGAACCGGAACACCGACACGATGCGATCCTCCGGATGGCGCACCACCGCGAAGCGATGGCGGATCCAGCTTTCCGGTACCAGCCGCGCCATCGCCGCCGCGGTGAGGTGCTGGGGGGAGGTTCTGGACCAGCGCTCCGACTCCGGGACGGCGAGGTACGCCGGGTCCAGGAACGCCAGCGGACCGAAGCGCTGGATGAGATAGTGCTCGATCGACGTTCCCGCGGCACGGGGGACGTGCGCGAAATACAGTAATCCGCCATTCACAAAAGCAAGAGGCATTTGCATACCTTTAAGATAATGTTAATAATTTGTTCTTTCATCAAATAATACCATGCAATAGACCCCCCATTCAAGGCGAACCGGCCGTGATCACGCGAACGGTATTATCGCACCTGGTGCCGGAGGGGCGCGACGGGGCCCTTCGTATCCCGCGGCAACCGGTGCTTAACGCATGGTTGCGCACATGGGTCGCATGCTCAGCACCCACCCCCACACCGGCTTCCGGGTTCCGCCCAACGCCTATCTGCGCAGCGAGGACGTGCGCTTCTCACCCTCTGGCCGGCTGTTGGCGGTGGCGGTGCAGAACGCCATCCACCTGGTGGAGATCGCGCCCGACGAGACGCCGGTGCGCGTGATCCGGCAGACGGAGCTGCGCTCGCCGGGCCTCGCCTTTCCGCACGGGGTGGAGTTCCTGGCCGAGGACGTGATCGTGGTGGCCAACCGGGAGGCGTGGGTCACGTTCTTCCGCCTGCCCGCGGCCGAGACCTGGCAGGACCAGATGACCATCGAGGCCATCCATGAAATGGGCTGCCCCTGGTTCGGGCCGAAGGGCGGGACCCGGGTGATCGAGACCGGGCGGACGGTGCGCTGCGGCCCGGGCTCGGTGCGCCGGCACGGCGAGCACCTGTTCATCTGCGCCAACCACACCAACACGCTCACCCGGCATGGCTACACGCTGCGCGACGGCGAGATCGCCACCGGCGAGGCAACCCTGCTGGCGCGGGGCGGCCTGCACATCCTGGACGGGCTGGCCATCAGCACGGACGGCCAGTGGATCGCGCTGGCGGATGCCGGCAACAACCGGGTGGTGGTGTGCCACGCCGGGACGGGTGCCGAGGCCGCGGTGCTGACCGATCCGCGCCTGCATTCGCCGCACGGGCTCTGCTTCGATCCGACGGGGCGCAAGCTCTATGTCAGCGATGCCGGCGAGCAGCTGGTGCATGTGTTCGAACGCCCGGATGGGCGGTGGGATGCCGCCATGGACCGCAGCGCCTTCTGCCTGCCGGGCATTGGCGACGAGCCGTTCTGGAAGACCAAGCTGTCGGTGCCGGAGGAATTGCGCGGCCTTGTCGGCGGGCTGAAGGGGCTGGACATGCACCCGGGCGGGCGCCTGCTGGTGGGCAGTTGCCTCAACCAGCCGCTGGCGTTCTTCGAGGCGGCTGCCGCCACCGCGCCCGCCCCTCGCCGCCCTGCGCCGGCACCCGGGCAGGCACCGGCGCCGCTGATGGTCTCCGTGCATCTGCCGAAGACCGCCGGCACCAGCTTCCGCGCCACGCTGGAAGACCATTTCGGGCCGCGCCTGCGCAGCGACTACGACGACATGCCGCTGCACAAGGGCGCGGCGGAACGCAACCTCGCCGGCCTGGAAGGCGCCGTGGCGAACTTCCTGGGGAATTTCGACGGCGTCGGCTGCATCCATGGGCACTTCCTGCCGATGAAATACCTGCTGCTGCGGGACAGGCTGAACACGGAATTCGTCACCTGGCTGCGCCATCCCGTGGACAGGCTGGTCTCCCACTACGACTTCTGGAAACGCCAGTACGATCCCGCCGCCGCCGGGCCGCTGCACCGCACCGTGGTGGCGCAGGACTGGTCGCTGGAGCGGTTCTGCCTGAGCGAGGAACTGCGCGACGTGTATGCCACGTTCCTGTGGGCCTTCCCGCTGGAGTATTTCGCCTTTGTCGGGATCGTGGAGCACTACGCCGAAGACCACGCGTTCTTCATGGCGCACCACCTCGGCGCCGCCGCCCCGACCAAACGCCTGAACGCCGCACCGCCACGCGAACGGCCGGTGGCGCTGGACAGCGGTCTGCGGCGCGACATCGAGGCGTTTCATGCCGCGGACATGCGGCTGTACGAAACCGCCCTGGTCCTGCGCGGCCGGCGACTGGCGGGTTAGGGAGGTAAGGCTGGGCTCCGCCCAGACCCGCCAGGGGCCGAGCCCCTGGACCTCATCTTTTCATAGGGCATGGGGTTAGGCAGGCGAGGGCGCTGCCCTCGACCCTTTGGGGTCGACGGCCCAAGACGCTATTGTTTTCAATAAAATGAGGTCCAGGGGCTCGGCCCGTCGCGCGAAGGCGCGCGCCGGACCAAGCGGGTCTGGGCAGAGCCCAGCCTTGCCTGCCTAAATGGGTCGATCATTCGAGCGCTTGGGATGAAGCCCCGGAGCGGGGCAGCTGGACCGGGGCAGCCGGTGCGTGGTCGAATTCGTCCATGCGGGCATTCAGCATGCGGATGGCCGCGTCTGGCTCGGCGAGGCCGGTTTCCAGCAGGCGATGCTCCGGGGTGGTGGCCCTGTGGTAGTGCAGCACGCGCGGCGCCACGTCTGGCAGTTCGCTTGCGGGCAGGTGGGTGGGGTAGTTCCATTCCACCGGCAGCGGCGTGACCGCGGCGCCCATTTCCCGCAGGGCCAGCGCGAATCCCAGCTGGTCGGCGTTGCGCACATGGCGGCCCAGGATGCTGCCCTGGTCCAGGCACCAGAGGGCCCATTTGCGCCACAGGGGTTGCAGCACCGGGAGGCTCGCGCCTTGGAGGATATACAGCCCGCCATTGCAGTTGTTGCGATCGGTCCGCCGCGCGCTGCCGGGCGGGCAACTGACCTCCACCCAGTCTGGCTCGCCCAGCCCTGCTGCGTGGAAGAGTGCGGTCAGCATGGGTTCGGACGGGTTGGGGTGGTCCACCACCTTGGCCATGGCCATCACCCTGCGGCCGGCGGCGGCGGGCGGCAGCGCCATCGGGCCGACCCAGGCGGTATCGCAATCCATCAGCACGACATGGTCGAACGCGCCGCCCGTGAAGGTGTCGAGCTGGCAGATCTTGTTGCAGTGGGGGTTGCGCGGATCGGGCGGCACGATCGGCACGACGATGACGCCCAGCGCCCGCGCGCGGTGCAGCAGCTCCGCCGTGCAGCCCACCGGGGCGTGGATGAAGACGTGCGACGGCGGAACACCGTGCAGCCGCAGCAGGCAGTTCAGCCAGAGGGCGCATTGGGCGGCGAGGACGGGGCCATCATCGAGCACGCAGGAGAACGCCACGCGCCCGGCCGATGGCTGGGGGCCGGCCGGCTGGGCCGCCGCATTGCGGAGGAAGGCCAGTTCCGAGACTGCGCGATCCCTCTCCGCCAAGGCCCGGGCCAGCGCGGCCGCTGCGTTCCAGCGGTTGTACCCCTTGTCTGCGGTCAGTGCGTCCATCCCGCGATGGGGGCAGGAAAGGGTTGGCAAAGCATGAACAGGGCTGCCTGAAGGATCGCGGTGGGGCGGAGAGGCTTTACCGCGCGCCTGCCCGCCCTACATCAATGGTGCGTCGCCGGAGGGCGTGGACGCACGCCTCCACCAGCAGGAGAGACTAGGTTGATCCACGCTCGCCGCTCCCTCATCACCGTCTGCGCCGCCACGGCGGGTGCCGCGCTGGCAACCCGCGCCTTCGGGCTGCTGGCACCGCTGCAGGCCCAGGGCGTGGCACCCACGCCGACGATGCGCGGCGGTGCCAACAACTATCTTCCGGGTGCGGCGATTGTGCCGCGCATCGGCGGTGGCGGGTTCTGGATGACCGGCACGGTGCGGCAGGCGGGGGATGGCGCGCCGCTGCCGCGCATCCGCATCCAGGTGTGGGCGCACACGACCGAAGCGCAGGAGCGCGACCCGCAGAGCCATGGCGCCACGCTGACCGATGCGAACGGCGTGTTCCGGTTGGAGATGCCGCAGATCGTGCCGGCCTTCGGGCAGGCGCATGCGCACCTGGCCTATGACGCGGAGCATGACGGAAACGGCTTCCAGACCGTGTTTCTGCGGCCGTTGCTGCGCAGCGCGCGGGACAAGAGCCTGAGCGCGGATTTCGTGCTGCAGAAGGCGTGACCGGCCCGGCGCCGGTGCGCGCTGGACTGGCCTGGGCGGCGGTTGGCGGCGCCATTGCCGCCGCGGGGGCGGAGGCGGCGACGAGCCCGCTGCTGGCCTGGCGCGATGCGATCTACATCGCCGGGTGCCTCGCCGGGGTGGCTGCGCTGGCGCTTCTTCTTCTCCAGCCGTTGCTGGCCGGCGGATACCTGGTGGGCCTGCGGCGCGGGCGGCGTGTGCATGGCTGGGTCGGGGGGGTGCTGGTGGCCGCCGTGGTGGGGCATGTCGTCGCCCTTTGGCTGACCAGCCCGCCCGATGTGGTGGATGCGCTGCTGTTCCGGTCGCCGACGGCGTTTTCGGTCTGGGGCGTGGTGGCGATGTGGGCGGTGTTCGCCACCGCGCTGCTGGCCGCGCTGCGCCGGTGGCAGGTTTTGTGGCGGTTGGGGCATGTGGGGCTGGGCGTGGTGATCGCGGTGGCCACGGTGGTGCATGCGTGGCTGATCGACGGGACCATGGGGGTGGTCTCGAAGGCGGTGCTGTGCGGGCTGGTGCTGGCGGCCACCGCGTGGGTGGTGCTGGACGCGCGCTTGCCGGCCGCTATCCGTCGGCTGGCGCGCCAACTGCGCGACCGGCGGGCAGTTTAGCCTGGGCTCTGCCCAGACCCGCCAGGGGCCGAGCCCCTGGACCTCATCTCTTTAGAAAATAAGGTCCAGGGGCTTGGCCCCTGGCGGGTCCAGGGCAGAGCCCTGGCCTTCCTTTGTCACTCAGGCCGTGGGGTCCGGGGCCACGCGGACCAGGGTTTTGCCGAAATTCTCGCCGGTGAGCATTTCGCTGAAGGCGGCGGGGATGTTTTCGAACCCCTCGCGGATGTATTCGCGGTAGCGGACTTCGCCGGAGGCGACCCAGGGGGCCATTTCGGCCAGGAAGGCGTCGTGCCACTCGGCCACGTATTCGCCGACGGAGAGGTTGCGCACGGTCACGCCGCGGGCTTCGGCGCGGGCGCGCACCACGGCGCGGGCATCCTCGGCGGGGTCGTCGCCGTAATGGGCGATCAGGCCGCAGATGGTCATGCGGGCGCCTGGGTTGAACAGGGGCAGCACGGTGTCGAACACGGGGCCGCCGACATTCTCGAAATAGACGTCGATGCCGTTCGGGCAGGCGGCCGCGAGGTCTTGCGCGAAGGTGGGGGAGGTGCGGGAGATGCAGGCGTCGAAGCCCAGTTGCTCCACGACGTAGCGGCATTTTTCCTCGTGGCCGGCGATGCCGACGACGCGGCAGCCTTTCAGGCGCGCGATCTGGCCGGCGATCTGGCCGACGCCGCCGGAGGCCGCGGAGACGACGGCGGTGTCGCCTGGTTTCGGCTCGCATTGCAGGACCAGGCCGGCATAGGCGGTGAGGCCGAGCATGCCGAGCACGCCCACGGCATGGCTGATCCGGCCCTGCGCGGGATCGAGCTTGCGCGGGACCATGTAGGAGGGCCGGGCGACGCCTTCGCCCATCAGGCCGTATTCGGCCCAGCCATTGGTGCAGAAGACGAAATCGCCGGGGGCGAGGCCGTCGATCCGGCTTTCCACCACCTGGGCCACGGTGCGGGCGTGGCAGGGCAGCCCTTCGGGCTCCACGCCGCGGCGCTTGTAGCCCCACTGGTAGGGGTCCAGCGAGACGTAGATGGTGCGGGTGAGCGCCTGGCCGGGGCCGGGGGACGGGAGCGGGGCTTCCTTCAGCACGAAGGTGCCGTCATCGGGCCAGGGCGGCGGGGGACGCTTGGCGAGGGTCCAGTAGCGCGTGTTCATGGTGCCCTCCCGAGGCGGTGGCTGGGGCGGGAGGGATCGAACCTCCGCATGGCGGAATCAAAATCCGCTGCCTTACCGCTTGGCGACGCCCCAATCCGGCGCGGTATTAGAGCAAAGCGGGCGGCAAGGAAATCACCCTTCGTGGCCGGCGCCGCCCCATACCCACCAGCCCGGTTGATTGAGGCGGGCGGCGGCCGCGGCGGCGATGGCGGGCGTGTCGAACAGGGCGAAGCAGGTGGCGCCGCTGCCGCTCATGCGGGCGAGGCGGCAGCCTGGCAGGGTGGCCAGGGCGGCGAGGACATCGGCGATCGGGGGGCAGAGGGCGATGGCGGCCTCGGCGAGGTCGTTGGTGGTGGCGGCGAGGTCGGTGGCCATGGTGGCGGCGGTCGGCCAGGCTTTGGGCAGGGTGGCGGGGGGCGTGAAGCCGGCGCCGATGGCGGCGCGCTGGCGGAAGACGGCGGGGGTGGGGACGGCGCGGCCGGGGTTGGCGAGCACGATGCCGAAGGAAGGCAGGCGGGGGGCGGGCACGAGGATCTCGCCCACGCCCTGCATGCGGGCGGGATGCTGGGCGAGGCAGACCGGCACGTCGGCACCGAGCGAGAGCGCGAGGCCGCCGGGGATGGGCACGTTCCAGAGGCGGGCGAGCAGGCGCAGGGCGGCGGCGGCATCGGCACTGCCGCCGCCGATGCCGCTGGCGATGGGCAGCACCTTGTGCAGCACGAGGCGGGCGCCGGTGCGGAGGCCGTGGGCTTCGGCGAGGCGGGTGGCGGCGCGCAGCACGAGGTTGTCCTGTTCCCCCGCCAGGGCGGCGGCGAACGGGCCTTCGACGGCGAGGGAGAGGGTTTCGGCGGGCGTGGCCGAGAGGCGGTCGGCCACCGCGGGGAAGACGGCGAGGCTGTCCAGCAGGTGGTAGCCGTCGGCGCGGCGGCCGGTGACGTGCAGGTGGAGGTTGACCTTGGCGTGGGCGGTCTCGGCCGGCGCGGCACTCATCGGGGAAGGATCAGGGCGCGATGCCGAGTTGCTGCTCGGCGGGGCGCAGCCGGTTTTCCAGCCGTTCCTTCTCATCGGCGTCGGGCTTGAGGTTGAGCGCGCGGCGCCACTGGTAGATGGCTTCCAGGCGGCGCCCGGCCTCCCAGTAGGCATCGCCGAGATGGCCGTTGATGGTGGCGTCGCCGGGTTCCAGCTCCACGGCGCGTTCCAGCAGGCGCACGGCTTCGGGGATGTTGCCCATGCGCATGGCGACCCAGCCGAGGCTGTCGATCATGGCGCCGTCGTTGGGGCGCTGCTGGACGGCCTTCTCGATCATCACCTTGGCCTGTTCCAGGTTGCGGTTCTGCTCCGCCCAGGAATAGCCGAGATAGTTCAGCACGTGCGGCTGGTCGGGGGCGAAGCGCAGGGCCTGGAGGAAATCGGCTTCCGCCTTTTCCCACTGGCGCGAGCGTTCGAGGGCGATGCCGCGGTCGTAGTAGAGCGGCCAGTGGTTGGGCAGCGGCGGGCCGGCGAGCGCGATGGCGCGGTCGTAGGCCACGACCGCCTCGGCGAAGCGGCGCTTGATGCGCAGGATGTCGCCGGTGAGGCCGTGCGGCTCCGGGCGGGAGGGGTAGTCGCGCGCGATCTCCGCGAGCAGGGAGAGCGACTCGTCGCCGCGTTCCAGGCGCTGGAGCATGCGGGCGCGGCGCATCTGGACGGTGGCGTGCAGCGGATCGTCGGTGCGGATGCCGGCGAGCAGGTCCAGCGCCAGTTCCGGGCGCTTGCCGGCGCCGAGGATGTCGGAGGCGATCAGGCGGGCGGTGGCGTGATCCGGGCGCAGGTGCAGGGCGAGGCGGACGAGGGCCAGGGCGAAATCGCTGGTATCCTGCCCGCGCAGCATGCTGGCGATGACGACATAGGTTTCGGCCAGGCCATCGAGGGCGTTGCGCACGGGCATGGTGGCGGCATCGCCCTGCAGGCGGGGCAGAGCCATCATCAGGTCGTCGTTGCCCTCGGCGACGGCGCGGAGCGCGGCTTCGGCTTCGGCGGCGTTGCCCTGGCGGGCTTCCCAGCTGGCGATGGCGCGGCCGAGCTGGAGGTGGGCGGTGCCGCCGAACTCGGTCTGGGCGGTACGGTAGAGGCGGGCGGCGAGGCCCTTGCGGTCTGACACATCGGCGATGAGGGCGCCGTGCAGGGCGTAGAAGGCGCGGAAGGCGCGGTTGTCGATCAGCGGTTGCAGCGTGGCGAGCGCGGCATCGGGCTGGCCGCGGCCGAGCTGGGACCAGGCGACGAGCATGGGGCGCATGATTTCGGCGGCCCCCTCGCGCGGGAGGGAGGCGAAGCGGGCCTCGGCTTGGGCCCAGGCGCCGGCCTTGGCATCGCGCCCGGCGAGCAGGAGCTGGGCGGCCTGGTTGCGGCCGAGCAGGCCGGCGAGGCGTTCGGCTTCCGGGCGGCCGGCCATGAGGCTGGTGAGGAAGGCCTTCTGGCGCAGCTCCTCGTTGTCCATGTCGGCGGCCAGCGCGCGCTGGAAGGCCATGGCGGCGGTGTCGAGGTCGCCCTGGCTGCTGGCGAAGCGGCCGGTGAGCATGGCGGCGGAGCCGGGCGGGATGGGGGCGCGGCGGCGCGGCGCCGGTGGTGCCACGGCCGGCGCGGTGGAGACCATGGCGTCGCTGCCGGTGGCGGCGGCCGGGGGGGATTGGGCCGCGCCGCATGCCGTCAGCAGGGACAGCAGCAGCAGGAGCGAGCGCCGGAGCGGGCGGGTCGGGTGCATGGCAACGATCCTATCAGGGAGACGGGCCCGGCGCCATGTGCGCTGCATGTGCGAAAGGAAATGGTGTCAGACGAGGCTTCCCTTGTGTTCCAGCCGGTCGCCGGGGCTGAGGCCGGCGCCGCGCAGGAGCAGGGCGGCGGCGGCGGCATCGCCCTGGAGGGTGGCGCGCAGGAACAGTGTGGCGAGGCGGGTGGTGCGGGCGTGGAACTGGGGGTCGTTCCAGCGTGGGCCGGCACCGGGTTCGCCGGCGAAGGCGGCATGGGTGGCGCCGTTCAGCACGGCGAGCACGCCGGGGGCGGGGATGGCGCGGAAGGGGATCTCGCGGTCTTGCGGCGTGGCGGCCTCGATGGTGCCGCGGTCTTGCGTTCCGGTGATGTGCAGGATGGGGGCGCGGATGCGGTCGTAGGCTTCGGCCGCCGCGATGCCGAGGGGCGGGACGGGGGAGAGGGCGATGCCGGCGCGCAGGCGCGGGTCTGGCAGGGTGAGGCCGAGTTGCTGTTCGACGAGACCGCCGCCGGGCAGGCGCTGGCCGAGCATGTGGGTGACGGTCCAGGCGCCGTAGGAATGGCCGGCGATGGCGATGCGGCTGGGGTCGATGCGGTTCTGGAGGGCGGGTTGGCGGGGCAGCAGGTCCAGCGTGAAGGCGATGTCCTGCAGGCGATCGACGGCGCGGCGGAGATCGAGCACGGCGGCGGCCATGCCGATGGAGGGGTCGGCCTGGTTGCGCCAGGCCGAGGTGTCGGTGCCCGGGTGCTGGAGGTGCAGGGCGGCGAAGCCGGCTTCGGCCAGGGCGATGCCGAGATAGGCCAGGCCATCGCGCGAGCCGCCGAGGCCGTGGGAGAGGATGACGAGAGGGGCGCGGGCGCTGTCGGGGTGGGGCAGGCGCAGGCGGATGGGGATGGGGCGGCGGCGGGCGGGGTCGGTCCAGGTTTCCACGCGGTCGGCGGCGCGGGCTGGGCGGGGCGCGAGGGCGATGGCTGGCAGGGCGCCGAGGAGCGCGCGGCGGGTGGGGGGGAGGCGCAGGGCGGCTCTCCTGGTTGGGCGGGGCCCTTGGATTTGGCGGCGCGGAGGGCGGGGTGCAAGGCGCGCGGGGGATTCATCCCGTGTTCAGGCTTGCCGGGGCAGGCTGCGGCGGTGTGGCGGAGGGATGCGGGATGGCGATGGCACCGGCGACACGGACGCTGATTACCCGGGCGCTGCGGCAGCGCGAGGCGGTGGGGCGCGCGGGCGTGGCCGCGGCGGACCAGATGCGGGCGGAACGCGAGGCGGCCGAGCTGCGGCTGGCCGAGGAGATGGTGCGCGAGCGGGAATTCACCGCCAGGCGCCGGGATGAGGCGGCGCTGTTCGGGACGCTGGATGCGGCCTGGCGCGAGGCGGCGGCCATGCGCAAGGAAGCGGCACGGCGCGAGACGCTGCGGGCCGAAGGCGCCTGCGATGCGGCGCGGGACGTGCTGGCCGAGACGGCGCGCACGGCCAAGGGATTCGGCCTGCTGATGGAACGCCAGGATGCGGAGCGGGCGACGCGGGAGGCGCGGCGCGACACGCTGGGGCAGCTGATGGTGCTGACGCGGGAGACGCCGGGCTGATCCGGGAAAGATAAACGTTATGTAACTTCCGGTTGCTTGCGTCATCGTGCCCGGGCCTCCAGGATATTCCGGTTTCATGCATGTTCCTGTTTGCCTTGGAGATTGAGGCCGATGATTTCAGCGCGATCCATGTTGGTGCCCGCCGTGCTCGCGATTCTGGCCGGCGGGGGTGCCCAGGCCGCGCAGGTGCGGGTGGACGTGACCGCGCAGGATACGCGGGTGGACGAGATCGGGCCGTTCTCCTTCCCGTTCATCACCTTCAGCAACCTCTCCGACCCCGGCTACCAGGTGACCCAGGCTGCCATCACCGGCGGGTTCATCGACTGGGTGGATTCCAACAGCATCGTGCTGCCGGCCGGTGGCGGCGCCAGCCCCCTGGGCGGCACCCAGCTGACAACCGTGGACCAGAATGACGGCTGCACCGCGGTGCAGTTCGGGCTGAGCGGCTTCGATTCCGGGGACAGCTTCACCTTCGCGGTGGATCCCGAGGTGAATGCCTGCACGACGGCGGTGTACGACTGGCGGCAGCGGCTGAACCCCGACGAGGTGGGGGCCAACGTGCTGGTGACCGGCCCTGGGATCGCGACCACGCTGGCGCTGTCGGGCACCGACTGGGTGAAGGAACTGATCGACCCGCAAGGCGCCGATGTCTACCACAACCAGCGCTACCGGATGACCCTGACCGCCACGATCGCGGAGACGCCGGTGGCGGCGCCGGAGCCTGCCTCCCTGGCCATGCTGGCGCTGGGGCTGACCGGGCTTGGGCTGGCGCGGCGGCGCCGCTGAGCCGGACGATGCGGCTTGCGCTGGCCTTGCTGGCGGCGGTTCTGGCAGGGGCCCTGCCCGCCCCGGCCCTGGCGCAAAGCGCCGGCTGGGCGAAGACGGACAAGGGGTGCCAGGTGTGGAACCCGTGGGAGACCGGCGGCACGCTGGGCTGGACCGGCGCATGCACCGGCGGCAAGGCGAGCGGCCAGGGGCAGTTGCGGCGCGGCGAGGGCCGCGCCTCGCTGGTGTTCGACGGCACGCTGCGCGACGGCAAGGCGCAGGGCCAGGGGCGGATCGGCTGGCCCGACGGCTCCATCTATACGGGCCAGTTCCGCGACGGGCAGCGCTCCGGGCGGGGCGAGCAGGTGTTTGCCAATGGCAACCGCCATGACGGCGAATGGCGGGCGAACCTGCCGCACGGGCGCGGCACGCTGACCACCTCGACCGGCCTGCGCTACGACGGGGACTGGAAGGACGGGCAGCGGACCGGGCAGGGCGTGTTCACCATGCGCGACGGCACGCGCTACTCTGGCGGGTTCGTGAACGGGAAACCCGAAGGCCAGGGGACCCAGGTGTTCGCCAATGGCAGCCGCTACGAAGGCATGTGGAAGAACGGACTGCCGAACGGGCCCGGCACCGGATACGGGGCGGTGACCGGACGGGAGTTCCGGGGGATCTTCGCGAATGGCTGCCTGCGGACGGCAGACACCGTGGCAGCGTTCGGCGTGCCGCACGAGGCGTGCCGGTAGAGGGAAGACAAGGCCAGGGCTCTGCCCTGGACCCGCCAGGGACCTGAGGTCCCTGGAC
>JBIKOJ010000166.1:0-11925 GCA_044358135.1 Acetobacteraceae bacterium
CAACGCCGCCATGAAGGCCGCCAGCGAGTCCGGCCCGCTGAAGGGCATCCTCGGCTACAACACCGCGCCCTTGGTCAGCAGCGACTTCAACCACGTGGCCTACAGCTCGGTGTTCGACGCCACCCAGACCGCGGTGGTGGATGGCGGGCTGGTGCGGGTGCTGACCTGGTACGACAACGAGTGGGGCTTCTCCAACCGTATGTCCGACACCGCGGCGCTGTTCGGGTCGCTCTAAAGCAAGCAAGTCTTCTTTTTCTGAAGAAAAAGAAGCAAAAAGACTTCATTCGTTTGCACCCGCCTCTCCACGGAGAGTGCGGGGCAAACGAATAAAAGTTTTTGGTTCTTTTTTTCAAAAAAAGAACCGCTTCCTTCCTTGAGGAGCGTTGCATGACCTTCAAGACCCTCGACGGCCTCGACGTTTCCGGCAAGCGTGTGCTGGTCCGCGCCGACCTGAACGTGCCCGTTCGCGACGGCAAGATCTCCGACCTCACCCGCATCGAGCGCCTGTGCCCCACCATCCGCGAGCTGTCGCAGAAGGGCGCACGCGTGATCGTGTGCAGCCATTTCGATCGCCCGAAGGGCAAGCGCGTGCCGGAGATGTCCCTCGCCCCGGTCGCCACCGCGCTGGGCGAGGTGCTGGGCCGCAAGGTACGCTTCGCCGAGGACTGCATCGGCGTGCCCGCCGAGCAGGCGATCGACGCGCTGCAGCCCGGCGACATCGCGGTGCTGGAGAACACCCGCTACCACGCCGCCGAGGAAAAGAACGACCCTGCCTTCGCCGCCGAGCTGGCCAGGCTCTGCGACATCTTCGTCAACGACGCCTTCTCTGCCGCCCACCGCGCCCATGCCAGCACCGAGGGTGTGGCCCATCTGCGCCCGTCCTACGCCGGCCGCCTGATGCAGGCGGAGCTGGAGGCCCTGGGCGCCGCCCTGCTGCACCCGCAGCGCCCGGTGCTGGCCATCGTCGGCGGCGCCAAGGTCTCCACCAAGCTTGATCTACTCGGCAACCTCGTCGGCCGCGTGGACGTGCTGGTGATCGGCGGCGCCATGGCCAACACCTTCCTCGCCGCCCAGGGCGTGCAGGTCGGCAAGTCCCTGCAGGAAGCGGAGATGCATGCCACGGCGCTGGAGATCCTCGGCAAGGCGAAGGCCGCCGGCTGCGAGATCGTGCTGCCGGTGGATGCCGTGGTCGCCACCGAGTTCAAGCCCAACCCCGCGACGCAGACCGTTCCCGTGGGCAGCGTGCCGGCCGATGCCATGATCCTCGATGTCGGCCCCGCCTCGGTGGCCGCCCTCATCGCCAAGCTCGCCGCGGTGAAGACCCTGGTCTGGAACGGCCCGCTCGGCGCCTTCGAAACCCCGCCCTTCGATGCCGCCACCGTCGCCCTGGCCCAGGCCGTGGCGAAGGCCACCCAGGCCGGGGCCCTGCGCAGCGTGGCCGGCGGCGGCGACACCGTCTCCGCCCTGCGCCATGCCGGCGTGATCGAACAGATGAGCTACGTCTCCAGCGCCGGCGGCGCCTTCCTGGAATGGATGGAAGGCAAGACCCTGCCCGGCGTCGCGGCCCTCGGATAAAGCGTGGCGGCGCCGGAATCCCCCGGCGCCGTTCACCACTCCTTAACCGGGTCCGAGTCATGGTCTCCTCATGATCTCGAACACATCCCTCTCCGCCTTCTCGGCCGCCGACATGCGCCCCGCGGATACGCGTGGTGTTCGTCCGCCCCCGCCCCCCTCCGAACGCGCCCCCGTCGACGCCACCACCCGCGTCGACCGCGTGCGCAGCCAGGCTGAAAGCCCGGCAGCCCAAAAGCTGCTGGCGCCCGATGCCGGCAACGGCCCGGCGCCCTCCCCCGGCCGCAACATGCCGCGCGGCTCGCTGCTGGACCTCTCCGTCTAGCGCGAGGCTGGGGCGCAACCCGCACGCCGGGGTTGAATTCCCACGCCGGGATTGGCACTTTGCCCCCATGGCAGATTTCGAGCGCCGCATCCCGGAAGGCGACAACCGCGAGCGCAACGTGTGCCGCGATTGCGGCCATGTCGCCTATGACAACCCCAAGGTCGTCGTAGGCTCCGTCGTTGCCCACGAAGGCCGCGTGCTGCTCTGCCGCCGCGCCATCGAGCCGCGCCGCGACTACTGGACCCTGCCCGCCGGCTACATGGAACTCGGCGAAACCATCCAGGCCGGCGCCATCCGCGAGGCGCAGGAGGAAGCCGAGGCCGACATCGCGCTGGATGGCGTGCTCGCCATGTATTCCATCAGCCGCATCGGCCAGGTGCAGGTGATCTTCCGCGCCCGCTTCGCCGACCCCACCCAGCCCCGCTTCTCCGCCGGCCCCGAAAGCCTGGAGGTCGGCCTGTTCCACTGGAACGACATCCCGTGGGACCGCATCGCCTTCCCCACCGTGCGCTGGGCGCTGGATGCCTGGCGCGCCAACGAAACCGGCCCGCTCGGCGCCCCCGCCGGCAACCCGCCGGAAGACGTGGCCGGCACTGCCCGGCTGGCGGGCGTGTGATGCGCCTCCCGCTCGCCCTGCTGGCCGTGTCGCTGGCCACCCCCGCGCTGGCCGACACGCCCACCCTGTTGCCCGGCACCATGCCCTCGCTCAGCCAGGGCCGCCCCAGCGCGCAGCGCTTCTCCCCAGCCCCGGTGCCGAACCCAGACCTGCTCGCCCCGCGTAGCCAGCGCGACCCGAACGCGGTGCAAATCGCCCCCGGCCTCACCCGCACCAACACCGGCCGCGCCTTGGCCGGCGACGGCTTCACCCCAGGCTCCGCCTATAACGGTGAGCTGGAACGGCGCAACGGCCGCGCCGGCCTGGGCTCCACCCTGGCCCCCAGCGTCAACATGCGGATGCCGCTGCAGGTGGAGTTTGGGGCGCCCAAGCAGTAAGGAAGAGTCTTCTTTTTCTGAAGAAAAAGAAGCAAAAAGACTTTTATTCGTCCGCCCATGGAAACGCCCGCTCCTCCGTGGGGAAGAGCGGGCGCTTAAACGAACAAAAGTTTTTTGGTTCTTTTTTTCAAAAAAGAACCGCTTGCTTGCCTCAGATGTAGTGCTCCGCCAACGGCGCAAACCCATTGAACCTCTGGCTGGCATAGGTCGTCACATAGGCCCCGGTGCTCAGCAGCTCCACCCGGTCCCCGCTGCGCAGCGCCATCGGCAGGCGGTAGTTGGACTTCTCGTAGAGAATGTCGGCGCCATCGCAGGTCGGCCCGGCAATCGCCACGGGGCCCATCTCGCCGCCGTCATGCGGGGTCGCGATGCGATACTTGATGGATTCGCCCTCGGTCTCCGCCAGCCCGCCGAAGCGACCAATGTCGAGATAAACCCAGCGCGTGGGATCGTCCCCCTTGCGGGAGACCAGCACCACCTCGGCCGAAACCACGCCGGCATCGCCCACCACGGCGCGGCCAGGCTCGATCAGCATGTCCGGCAGCGCGTTGCCGAAATGCTCCACCATGGCGCCCATGATGGCCTGGCCGAACGCGTCCAGCGGCGGCACCTCGTCGCGGTAGCGGATCGGGAAACCGCCGCCCAGGTTCACCATGCGCAGGTTCACCCCGGCCGACTTCAGGTCGGTGAACAGCATCGCCACCTTGGCGATCGCCGCCTCGTAGCTGCCCGTGGTGGTCTGCTGGCTGCCCACATGGAACGACAGGCCGCAGGCATCGAGCCCCAGGTCACCGGCCCGCAGCATCAGCGCGCGGGCATGCTCCACCGTGGTGCCGAACTTGCGCGAAAGCGGCCAGTCGGCGCCGGCATTCTCCACCAGGATGCGGCAATACACCTGGCTGCCCGGGGCATGCGCGGCGATCTTCTCCAGCTCCTCGTCGGAATCGAAGGCGAACATGTCCACGCCCGCCTTGTGGGCGCGCTGGATGGCCGAAACCTTCTTCACCGTATTGCCGAAGCTGATCGCCTGCGGCAGCGCGCCGGCAGCGATGCAGGCATCGATCTCCTCGATCCCCGCGGCATCGAAGCGCGAGCCAAGCGCCACCAGCCGATCCAGGATCTGCGGCGCCGGGTTGGCCTTCACCGCGTAGTAGATCTGCGCCTGCGGCAACGCATCACGAATCGCGCGGAAATTCGCTTCCACGCGGTCAACATCCAGCACCAGGCACGGCGTGGCCGGCTGATGGTCGGCAAGGAATCGTGCGATCTTACTGGACATCGCGCGGAACCCCCTATGAAGCGTCCGCCTGTTCAGGCGACGGACGAAGTTGCGAAACGGTCGAACGAACCAGCGACCAGACGGATTGGCCCGTGCGCAAAAACCCTGCGTCGGGACCCGGAGTGCCAGAACGCTTGACGTCGTTACGTAACCCTAGGGAGTTCGCCCGCCCTCACGCCCCGGGGGGCGGAAAAGAGGTTTGGTTGAACAAGGCGGGCCAGAGGCACGTGCGTTGCTGCGTAGGGGGCAAATAGGACCCCCTCCCCCCCGGCGCAAGTGATTTTTTCGCCCGCATTTCCGCTGGCCTCGCATGCCCGCCTGTGCTGGGAGTGGGGGTGGCGCCGACAAGGGAGAACCCGTTGAACGACGCAGACTTTCCGCCGGGCGATACGGTGGTGTCGGGCACCGGCTGGTGGGCCGCGGCCCTGCGCACCTTCTGGCGAATCCAAAGCCACCGTACGGGCCTGGTCGCCGCCGGCTGCGCCTTCTACGCCACGCTGGCGCTGTTCCCGGCGCTGTCGATGCTCATCTCCCTCTACGGCCTCGCCTTCGACCCCAACAGCGTCGCCCAGCAGATGGAATTGCTGGAGGGGCTGCTGCCGCCGGATGCCTACACCCTGATCGGCCGCCAGGTGGCCGATCTCGTCGGCCGCCCGCGCGAAACCCTGGGCTGGAGCCTCGGCCTCAGCGCCGCGGTGGCGCTCTGGTCCGCCTCCACCGGCACCAAGAGCATGATCGCCGCCCTCAACCTCGCCTACGACGAGGAGGAACGCCGCAGCATCATCGGCTTCCAGGCGGTGGGCCTGGCCATGACCTTCGCCTCCATCATGGGCGCCATCGTCACCGTGGGCGTGCTGGTCGCCCTGCCCCGGCTGATCGACATCCTGGCCCTGCCCACCGCCACCGCCGGGCTGGTCCACTGGGCCAGCGTGCTGGTGCTGGTCGGCTTCGTCTTCGTCTCGCTCGCCTTCCTCTACGCCGCCGGCCCCTCGCGCCTGCGCGGCCATCGCCGCCGCGTGCTGCCCGGCGTGCTGCTGGCCACCATGCTGTGGCTGGTCACCAGCGTCCTGTTCACCATCTATGCCACCCACTTCGCCAGCTTCGGCTCGGTCTACGGCCCGCTCGCCGCCGTCGCGGCGGTCATGCTGTGGTTCTGGGTCTCGGCCTACGTGGTGCTGCTCGGCGCAGAGCTGAACTCGGCACTCGAAAAATCCGCAGCCCTCACCCCACCGTTCTGAGCGAGTCGGCCGCCTTGCGCGGCCGCCGCCCCAGCGACCAGTTCGCCGCCAGCCGCACCTCGGGGTTCGGCACCGTCCAGCAGGCTCCGTCGGCATCCAGGAAAACCACCCACATCAGGTGGGATTCCGGCCCGTAATCCAGCACGAAATGGGCAAGGCCCGTCCCGTGCGGCGTGGTCATGGGAAGCGGCGGGGAGAGTTGCTGGATCAGCATCGCGAACCTTCTGTGGCGGCACGAAAGGCCAACGCCCCGCTCCCGGCTCGCGTTCCAGCATGGCAAGGCGCGCCCGATTGCCAGCACCCCGGGCAGTGCCTAGGCTCCCGCCCAGGGGAACGATCCCGGGAAACGGCTCAAGGAAGCGTCAGATGGCGGCAGTGGTGAATCCGAACGGAACCCTCAAGGGCAAGATCGCGCTGGTCACCGGCGCCAGCCGCGGCATCGGCGCCGCGGTCGCCGCCCGCCTCGCCATGGAAGGTGCGAAGGTCGTCTGCACCGCCCGCACCACCGACCAGGCCGAAAGCCGCCTGCCCGGCACCCTCACCGAAACCGTGGAGCGCATCAACCGCGCCGGCGGCCAGGCCGTGGGCGTAAAGGCCGACCTCGCCCAGGCCGCCGACCGCGAACGCCTCTACGAGGAAACCCTGGCCGCCTACGGCTCGCCCGACATCCTGGTGAACAACGCCGCCGTCACCTTCTTCATCCCCATCGAAACCTTCCCCTCCAAGCGCTTCGACCTGATGATGGAAGTCCAGGTCTGGGCCGCCCTGCACCTCAGCCAGCTCGTCCTGCCCAAGATGCGGGAGCGCAAGGGCGGCGCCATCATCACCCTGTCCAGCGGTGCGGCCATCCACCCCGCCCGCCCCTTCGAAGGCGTGCGCCCCGGCGGCACCGTCTACGGCATGTGCAAGGCCGCCCTGGAACGCTTCAGCACCGGCCTCGCCTCCGAGGTCTATGCCGACAACATCTCGGTGAACGCCATCTCCCCGGGCCTGGTGGACACCCCCGGCGTCGCCGTCCACGGCCTGATCAACGAGAACACCAGGCACCGCGTCTCGCCGATCGAGAACATCGCCGAAGCCTGCTACCAGATCGCCACCCGCGACCCCAAGGCGATGACCGGCCGCATCGACCACGCGGCCCCCTTCCTGGCCGAGCTGGGGGTTACGCCGTCGGCGCTGATCTAGGCAAGCAAGCGCGTTCTTTTTTGAAAAAAAGAACCAAAAAACTTTCATTCGTTTGCGCCGAGGCTATCCCCGGCGCAAACAAATGAAGTTTTTTTGCTTCTTTTTGTTCACAAAAAGAAGAGCCTTTCTTGACTTGCTTCCTGCCGTGTCGTGCGCTCCCCACCCCCCAGGGAGCACCCGAAATGGCCCATCCCCCCGCCTTCGCCGAACGCCTCGTCGCCGCCCTGCCCGACGCCATCGTCCATGCCAACGCCGAGGGCCACATCCAGGTCTGGAACGCGGGCGCCGAGCGCATCTTCGGCTTCACCGAGGCCGAGGCCCTCGGCCAGTCCCTCGATCTCATCATCCCCGAAGCCCTGCGCCCCCGCCATTGGGAGGGCTACCGCACCACCATGGCCACCGGCCAAAGCCGCTACGGCGCCGGCGACCTGCTGAGCGTGCCGGCCCTGCGCAAGGACGGCACCCGCATCTCCGTCGAATTCACCATCATCCCGTTCCAGACCGCCCAGGGCGAGATGGAGGGCATCTGCGCCCTGATGCGCGACGTCACCGCCCGCTTCGAGGAAACCCGCGCCCTCAAGCGCGAACTGGCCGCCCTGAAGGCCGCGGGGTAGGCCCAGCCCTACCAGGCCATGCCGGCGGCCTTCTGCGCCCCGCCGCGCAGTGCGCTGAAGCTCGGCCACTCCGTGTACGGCAGATGGCGCTGCGCCAGGAACTGGTAGGTGTCCATGATCACGCCCCACAGCGCGGTGTCATCCCCCGGCTCCAGCTCCGTCCAGCGCGCCAGCAACCCCTGCCAGCCCAGCCGGGTGCGGTGCAGCACGTTGCGGTTGGAGCGCAGGAAGGCAATCTGGCTCTCCGGTTCCGCCAGCAGGCCCAGCATGTCCACCACCAGCGCATCCATCGCGTCGAAGCGCGTCTGCAGGTCGGCCTCCGCCTTGCCGTGCAGCGCCACCATGCGCGACAGCGTGTCCTTGCGCCGGCCTTCCAGCCGCGGGTTTGCCGCCGCATACCGCTTGCACTGCACCCTCACCTGCTTCACCGGCAGCAGCAGCTCGTCGCGCAGCACCTCGATGAAGGCGAATTCCGCGGCCAGCAGTTCCAGTCGGGCCAGAATGTCGTCCGATCCGGTAAGCCCCAGCTGCTCCGCCGCCCGGCGCATCGCGTTCTGCAGCATGGTGCGCAGCTCCGGGTCCCGCTCCAGCCGCTCCGCACAGCGCTCGTCCCCGCCGGCCCCATCCACCGCCGCCGGCTTGAACCACCGCACCAGGCCCACGCGCAGGCGCTTCTCCGCCCGGTGGCGATGCAGCACGCCGGCCGACCAGCTCGCATCCCCCGTCGTCACCTCCGCCGGCAGCGCCTCGCCCGGTACCAACGCGGTCACGTAGAACAGCGCCTCCGCCACCAGGTTCAGCATCTGCCCGTCCGGCGTGTCGTCGGTGATGTTGAACTCATGCCGCAACCCGCTCAGCGGGATTGAAGCCTCCCTCTCCCCGAACGGCATCACCATCGTGGCCGCACCGTCGGTGGGGGAGCGCCGGAAGCTGATCCCGCTCACGCGCAGGAACACGGGATGTTCCAAAACCACCCGGGTCGGCATGTCGGAGGGGGCAGCCTGGTCAGGCGCGGCGGCGGCGTCAATCACGGAACAACCTCAGAACGTTGGCTCCGCTGGAACACCGAGGGCGATGAATAAAATTATAAAACCTTCGATGAGCCAGAGCCCCGCCAGCAGGCCAAAAGCCTCGGCATGGCTTGAACCGGGCCAGACAATCATTTGAGATTCTTTGCGGGCTGTCTCAAAATTTGTGACGCTGCCGGCGCCCCACCAGGCAAACTCACAATCCCGTGAGCACCACGGCCCTGGTCAGGGAGCTGGCCAACAGCGCCGGGCGCCTGTTCCCGAAGGAATGCCCCCTGAAACAGCCCGATCTTCCGGAAGGCCCCCCGCGCGCAGCCCGCGCCTACCGGATCAACCCCGCCAACGGGCTCGAAGGATCCGCCCCCATCCGCCGCGGCATCCGCCCGGCCCGATAGGCCAGCCGCCCGGCCTCCACCGCCGCCTTCATGGCGCGCGCCATCAGCACCGGCTCCCGGGCATGCGCGATCGCCGAATTCAGCAGCACCGCCGTGCACCCCAGTTCCATGCCGATGGCGGCATCGCTCGCCGTCCCCACCCCGGCATCCACCAGCACCGGCACCTTCGCCTGCTCGATGATCAGCGAAAGCATCGCCGGGTTCTGGATCCCCAGCCCGGAACCGATCGGCGCCCCCAGCGGCATGATCGCCACGCAGCCCATCTGCTCCAGCCGATGCGCCGCCAGCGGGTCGTCGGCGCAATACACCATCACCTCGAACCCGTCCTTGATCAGCGCCTCCGCCGCCTCGAACGTGCCCGGCATATCGGGATACAGGTGCGGCGGCGGCCCCAGCACCTCCAGCTTCACCAGGTTCCACCCGCCCGCCTCGCGCGCCAGCCGCAGCGTGCGCACCGCCTCGTTCGCCGTGTGGCAACCCGCGGTGTTCGGCAGGTAGGTGTATTTCTTCGGATCGACGAAATCCTGCAGCATCGGCGCCTTGGGGTCGGACAGGTTCACCCGCCGCACCGCCACCGTCACCATCTCGGCCCCGCTGGCCTCGATCGCCGCCGCGGTCTCCTCCAGGTCCTTGTACCGCCCCGTCCCCACCACCAGCCGCGAACGGAAGCTCCGCCCCGCCACGGTCCAGGTATCGTCCATATCCGCGGAAACCACCTGATCCATGGCCTCAGCCCCCTCCGATGAAATGCACGATCTCCAGGCTGTCGCCCGGCTCCAGCGCCGTGGCGCCATAGGCGGAACGCGGCACGATCGCCTCGTTGCGCTCCACCGCCACCTTGCGCCCGTCCAGCCCGATCGCGGCCAGCAGGTCGGCCACCGTCATCGGCCCGTCCAGCGGCCGCGCCTCCCCGTTCACCGTGATCAAGCCCGTGCTGGCGTCGTTCATAAGGCAAGTATGGGCACGCCCCGCCCGCCCGACAAGAAACCCACTGCCCACACCCCCCATGCGCGGCGCATTGAAGCCATACGGCCCCGCGTGCTAGGCGATGCCGCATGTCCGCCACCCTCCCCCTGGTTGCCGTCCTCAACGGCCCCAACCTCAACATGCTCGGCCTGCGCCAGCCCGAGGTATATGGCCGCGAAACGCTGGACGACGTGGAGGCGCTCTGCGCCGAAACCGCCGAACAGCTCGGCCTCGCCATCGATTTCCGCCAGACCAACGGCGAAGGCGAGCTGGTCACCTGGATCCAGCAATGCCGCGGCCGCGCCGCCGGCATCGTCATCAATCCCGCCGGCTACAGCCACACCTCGGTGGCCGTGATGGACGCGCTGCTGGCCAGCGAGCTGCCGGTGGTGGAAGTCCACATCAGCAACATCCACCGGCGCGAGGCCTTCCGCCACACCTCCTACGTCTCGAAGGTGGCCGTCGGCGTCATCTGCGGCCTCGGCGTCGGCGGCTACGCGCTGGCCCTGCAGGCGATGGCCGACATCCTGGAGCAGCGGCGATGAGCTTCGACCCCAAAACCGTCCGCGCGCTGGCGGAAATCCTCTCCGATACCGGCCTCACCGAGATCGAGATCGAAACCAAGGAAGGCCGCGTCCGCGTCGCCCGCACCCCGGCCCCGGTCACCCAGCACGTCTCGGCCGCCATGCACACGCCCGCCGCGATGCCGGCCGCCGCCCCCGTCGCCGCGGCCGCACCGGCCGCCGCCCCGGCCGACGACGCCAAGCACGCCGGCGCCGTGCTCTCGCCCATGGTCGGCGTCGCCTACCTCGCCTCCGAACCCGGCGCCGCCCCCTTCATCACCGTCGGCCAGACCGTCGCCGTCGGCCAGACCCTGCTGCTGATCGAGGCGATGAAGACCTACAACCAGATCCGCGCCCAGAAGGCCGGCACCGTCATGCGCATCCTGGTCGAAACCGGCCAGCCGGTGGAATACGGCCAGCCCCTCCTCATCGTCGAATAGCGCGGGAAGGCCCGCGTCATGTTCAACAAGATCCTGATCGCCAATCGCGGCGAAATCGCGCTGCGCATCATGCGCGCCTGCCGCGAGCTCGGCATCCCCACCGTCGCCGTGCACTCCACCGCCGATGCGGAAGCCATGCACGTCCGCCTGGCCGACGAAAGCGTCTGCATCGGCCCGCCGGCGGCGCGCGACAGCTACCTCAAGATCCCCGCCATCCTCTCCGCCGCCACCATCACCGGGGCGGACGCCATCCACCCCGGCTACGGCTTCCTCTCCGAGAACGCCGACTTCGCCGAGATGGTCGAAGCCCACGGCCTCACCTTCATCGGCCCGTCGGCCGCCCATATCCGCATGATGGGCGACAAGATCGCCGCCAAAACCGCCATGGCCTCCCTCGGCGTCCCCCTCGTCCCCGGCTCCCCCGGCGAGCTCTCGGACCTCGACGAAGCCATGGAGATCGCCGCCCAGATCGGCTACCCCGTGCTCATCAAGGCCGCCGCCGGCGGTGGCGGGCGCGGCATGAAGGTCGCCACCTCCGCCGAAGGGCTGGAGGAAGCCTGGCGCGTCGCCCGCGCCGAAGCCAAGGCCGCCTTCGGCAACGATGCCGTCTACCTGGAAAAATACCTCGACCGGCCCCGCCATATCGAAATGCAGGTGATGGCCGACAGCCACGGCAACGTCGTCCATTTCGGCGAACGCGACTGCTCCCTCCAGCGCCGCCACCAGAAGCTCCTCGAAGAAGCCGGCTCGCCGGCCATCACCCCGGCCCAGCGCGACGCCCTGGGCGAGGTCGTCACCGCCGGCCTCGCCAAGCTCGGCTACCGCAACGCCGGCACGCTGGAATTCCTGTATCAAGACGGCCACTTCGCCTTCATCGAGATGAACACCCGCCTGCAGGTCGAACACCCCGTCACCGAAATGGTCTGCGGCGTCGACCTGGTGCGCGAACAGATCCGCATCGCCGCCGGCCAGAAGCTTGGCTACACCCAGAAGGACATCACCTTCACCGGCCACGCCATCGAGTGCCGCATCACCGCCGAAGACCCCGAAACCTTCGCCGCCTCCCCCGGCCGCGTCACCGCCTACCACGCCCCCGGCGGCCTCGGCGTGCGCGTCGATTCCGCCCTCTACGCCGGCTACGCGGTGCCGCCCTTCTACGACAGCATGATCGCCAAGCTGATCGTCCACGCCCCCACCCGCGCCGAAGCCATCGCCCGCATGCGCCGCAGCCTCGCGGAATTCGTCGTCGTCGGCGTCAAGACCACCCTGCCGCTGCATGCCCGCATCCTGGAAGACAAGACGTTCCAGAGCGGGGACTACACAATCC
>JBIKOJ010000013.1:0-40486 GCA_044358135.1 Acetobacteraceae bacterium
CCCCCGCCGAAGGCGGAAAATGAATGGGGGTCTGGGGCCTCAGGCCCCAGCGGGATCCAAGGGCGGAGCCCTTGGTGGGGTCATCCGTGGCGCGGCTTCGCGCCGCGACGGGCAAAGCCCCTCGCCTTCCTGCTTCTCGCCACTCTTGCCCTGGGCGCCTGCGGCCGCAAAGGCCCGCCGGTGCCCCCGGGTCCGCCGGACCAGGTGATTTACCCGCGCAGTTATCCGGCGCGCTGAGCGTCGGCCGGGATCATGGCTTCGGCGACGGGCGCGGGATCGAGTTTCACGCGGTAGCACAGGGCGTAGAGGGCGGGCAGGAACACCAGGGTCAGCCCGGTGGCCGCGGCCAGCCCGCCGATCATGGCGATGGCCATCGGCCCCCAGAACACGTTCAGCGACAGCGGGATGAAGGCGAGGATGGCGGCCAGCGCCGTCAGCACCACGGGCCGCGCCCGGCGGACGGTCGATTCCACGATCGCCTCGGCCATGGAGTGGCCGGCAGCGAGGTCCTGCTGCACCTGGTCCACCAGGATGATGGTGTTGCGCATGATCATGCCGGCCAGGGCGATCACGCCCAGCAGGGCGACGAAGCCGAAGGCGGCATCGGTGGCCAGCAGGGCGGCGACGGCGCCGATCAGGCCGAGGGGCGCGGTGGCGAGCACCAGGGCCACGCGGCCGAGATTCTGCAGCTGGATCATCAGCAGCAGGACCATGGTGGCGATCATGATCGGGAAGATCTTGGCCAGGGACGCATTGGCCTTGGCCGATTCCTCCGCCGCACCGCCGGTCTGGATCGTGACCCCCGCCGGCAGCTGGATCGCCTGGATGCGCGGCAGCGCGGCGGCGGTCACGTCCGGCGCCTGCAGCCCGTCCTGGATGTCGGAGCGGATGGTGAGGAAGGAGGCCCGGTCGCGCCGCCACAGGATCGGCTCTTCGGCGGTGGAGACGATGCGGGCCAGTTGCGAGAGGGGCAGGGGGCCCGCGGGCGTCATCAGCACGAGGTCGGCGAGGCGGTCGAGATCCAGCCGTTCCTCGGGGGCGGCGCGCAGCACCACGTCGATCAGCTTGGTGCCGGTGCGCAGCTGGGTGGCGGTGGTGCCGGAGATCTGGGCCTGCAAGGCTTGCGCAATCTGCGCGGGCGAGAGACCGAGCGCCTTGATGCGCGCCTGGTCGAGTTCCAGCGTGAGGCCCGGGGCACGTTCGCCCCAGCCGATCTCGGCGCGGCGGGTGCCTGGCGTGGCGCGCAGGGCGGCCAATACGTCGTCGGCCACGGTGCGCACCGCCTGCATGTCGGTGCCCATCACGCGGAACTGCACGGGGAAACCAACGGGCGGGCCGAGTTCCAGCCGGGCGACGCGTACGCGGGCTTCGGGCACACCTTCCTCGGCGAAGAAGTCCATCAGCCGGGCGCGGGCGCGTTCGCGGCCTTCCATGCCGCCGGCGGTGGTCAGCACCATGGTGGCGACCGCGTCGTTGGGCAGGGTGGGGTTCACGGTCAGCTGGAAGCGCGGGCCGCCGCCGCCGACATAGGCGGTGAACCAGCGCACATCGCGCTTCAGTTCGGGATCGGACAGCAGCTTCGCCTCGATCTTGGCCACCGCGGCGGCCGTGGCGGCATGGCTGGCCCCCTGCCGCAGGGTCACATCGAGAAGCAATTCCGGTCGGGCGGAGGAGGGGAAGAATTGCTGCTTCACCATGCCCATCCCGGCGCCGGAGAGCACCAGCAGCGCCACGGTGCCCAGCACCACGGTACGGCGCCAGCGGATGGTCCACTGCACCACGCGGCGCAGGGCGCGATAGAGGCCGGTTTCGTACATGTCGTGGTGGGTGTGGGCGCCGGGCTTGGGGGCGGGCAGGAGCAGCACGCCCAGGAACGGCGTGAACACCACCGCCACCACCCAGCTGGCCAGCAGGGCGAGGCCGACGACCCAGAAGATGCCGCCGGCATATTCGCCGGTGGTGGAGTTCGCGAGGCCCACGGGCATGAAGCCGGCAGCCGTCACCAGGGTGCCGGAGAGCATCGGGAAGGCGGTGGAGCTCCAGGCATGGCTGGCGGCGCGCACGCGGTCCCAGCCTTCCTCCAGCTTCACCACCATGGTCTCGATGGCGATGATCGCATCGTCCACCAGCAGGCCGAGCGAGAGGATCAGGGCGCCGAGGGAGATGCGCTGCAGCTCGATCCCCCAGGCCTGCATGATGATGAACACGATGGCGAGCGTGAGCGGCACGGCGAGCGCCACCACCAGCCCGGCGCGGAAGCCGAGCGAGGCGAAGGAGACCAGCAGCACCACGGCCAGGGCGGCAACGAACTTCATCAGGAACTCGCCGACCGCTTCTTCCACCACCTGCGGCTGGTCGGCGATCTGCTGCAGGTCCAGCCCCAACGGCAGGTCGGCCTGGATGCGCGCGGCTTCGGCCTGCAACGCCTCGCCGAAGGTCAGCGCATTGGCGCCCTTGCGCATGGACATCGCGATCACGACGCCGCCTTGGCCGTTGTGGCGGACTTCGGACAGCACCGGCTCCTGGTAGCCGGCGCGGACGCTGGCGATCTCGCCCAGGCGCAGGGTGCGGCCCTGGGAGGGCACGGGCACGTCCAGCAGCGCGGCCTCCCCGCCATCGGCCCCGGCGGCGAAGGCCCCGGTGGTGCGCACCGGCACGCGGGTGGCGGCGGTATCGACGATGCCGGCCGGGGCCAGCAGGTTCTGCCGCGCCAGGGCGGCGGAGATTTCCTCCACCGTGACGCCCAGCGAGGCGAGGCGGGCCTGGTTGAACTCCACGAACAGGGTGCGGGGGATTTCGCCGAGGATGTTCACCTTCTCCGCGCCGGCCACCTTCAGCAGGCGGTCGCGGATGCGTTCGGCACTGCGCACCAGGGTAGCGTTGTCGGCGCCGGTCAGGGCGAAGACGGCGCCGTACACGTCGGTGAACTCGTCGTTGGCGAAGGGGCCCTGCACGCCCTGGGGCAGGTCGGGCTTCAGGTCGTCCAGGCGCTTGCGGACCTGGTAGAACAGGGTGGGCACCTGGGCCGGCGGCGTGTCGTCGCGGAAGCTGACCATGGTAGCAACGAAGCCGGGGCGGCTGTAGGTGTCGAGATGGTCGAGATACGGCGTGTCCTGCAGCTTGCGCTCGATACGCTCGGCCAGGAGCTGCTGCGTTTCCGTGGCGGTGGCACCGGGCCACACGGCGGTGACCACCATCAGCTTCAGGGTGAAGGAGGGGTCCTCGCCGCGGCCCAGGCCCCGGTAGGCGAGCAGGCCGGCGATGAACAGCAGCGCGATCAGGAAGCCCGTCAGGCTGCGATGCGCCACCGCCCAGGCAGAGAGGTTGAAGCGGGACATGGCGCTACTCCCCCAGGCTCGCGATGCGCACCTTCGCCGCCGGGTCGAGCTTGTGTCCGCCCAGCGCCACGATGGTCTCGCCCGGTGCCACGCCCGTCACCAGCGCGCGGTCCTGGCGCAGGGCGACGATCTTCACCGGGCGGGCGGTGACGGTGTTGCCGTCGATCACCCACACGATCGGCCCTTGGCCGCGATCCGCCAGGGCGGCGGCGGGCAGGGCGGCGAGCCCATCGGGCAGCTTGGCCTGCAGGGTGAGCGTGGCGCTCATGCCGATCGCCAGCCAGGGCGGCGGGGCGGCGAGGGTGAAGCGGGCGGCATAGGTGCGCAGGCCCGGCGTGGCGGCGGCGGCCAGTTCGCGCAGCGTGGCCGGCACCGGCGCCTCCGGCCGGGCCCACAGCGCCACCTGGGCTGCGGCGCCCTGCACTTCGGCCAGTGCGGTTTCCGGCAGCTGCACCTCCACCTCCAGGCTGTCGCTTTCGGCCAGGCGCAGCACCGGCGCGCCCTCGGCCACCACGGTGCCGCGATCGGCCAGCACGGCGGTGACCACGCCGGCGCTGGGTGCCTTCAGCACGGTGTTCTCCAGCTTGTTGCGGGCCAGGGCGAGGTTGGCCCGTGCCGATTCCACCCGCTGCACGGCGGTGCGCGACGCGGCCTGCTTCTGGTCGTCGGTGGAGGCCGAGGCCCAGCCACCGGCGGCCAGGGTGCGGCTGCGCGCTGCCTCGGCCAGGGTGAGGGTTGCGTTCGCTTCCGCGCTGGCGAGGTCGGCTTCCGCCGCGCGGACGCCGAGCGCGATATCCGCATCGTCCAGCCGCGCGATCACCTGCCCGGCCTGGACGCGGGCGCCGATATCCACCTCGCGCGCCAGGATGCGCCCGCCGGCGCGGAACCCGATATCCGCCTCCCGCCGCGGCTTGACCAGGCCGGGGTAGTGGCGCGGCGCCGTGTCCTGCGCGGCCTGCACGCGGGTGGCCAGCACCGGGCGGACCGTCTGTTCCACGGTGGCCTGGGCACGTTCGAAGCAGCCGCCGAGCAGGAGGGGCAGCAGCAGCAGGGAGGAACGCGCAATCGGTCGCATGAAAGCAGGCATGGGGGCCACCTCGTCGGGTCGATGCCCGGAGGGTGGCCTCAAAACTGACGAATGTCAATATTCGTCAGAACGACATACGCCGCTATGGCCGCAGGGCGCGCAGCACGAGTTCGGCCATGCCGGCCGCCATCGCCGGCAGGTCTTCGTCCACGCATTGCTCGATCAGGGTGGGATGGCAGAAGTGTACCGTGGTGGCATGCACGAGGTGGGAGAAGACGTGCGGGTCGAGCGCTTTGTCGAACACGCCTGTCGCCTGGCCATCCAGCACCACGTGGCGGATGGCGGTATCGATGTCGTGCACATAGGCGTCCACCACGCCCCAATGCTCCTGCATGGCGGCGCCGACCATGTCGTGCATGCGCTTCTCGTGGAAGAAAAGCTGCACCATCTTGCCGTGAAGGGATTGGAATATCTCGCGGATCCGGTCCTGCGGCGAGGCCGGGCCGCGGGCGATGGTCCAGATGTGCTCCGAGAGCGTGTTCAGCAGGCGGGTGGCGATCGCCTCGTTGATCGCGGCCTTGCTGGGGAAGAAGCGGTACACGTTGGCCGGGGACATGCGCAGCTCGCGCGCGATGTCGGCCACCGTGGTCTTCTGGTAGCCCATGCTGCGGAACAGCCGCTCGGCCGTCTCCACGATCGCGGTGCGCGTGGCGTCGCCCTTCAGGGCGCGGCCGGTATCGGCCCGCGGGTTGCGGGGCGTGTCGGGGGTGGAAGCGGGTGCGGAGGCCATGCCTGACATATAACGGAATTCGTCAGTCGTTCACAGCCCCCAATTGGACTACTCCGCCTTGCTGTCCTGGAACCATACCTCGACGGTGCCGGACAGCTTCATCGTCATCGGGTTGCCCTTGCGGTCCACCGTCTTGCCGATGGCCATCCGCACCCAGCCTTCGCTGATACAGTATTCCTCGACATTGGTGCGTTCCACGCCCTTGAAGCGCACGCCCACGCCGCGTTGCAGCAGGGCCTGGTTGAAGAACGGGCTGCGCGGGTCGGTGGACAGCCGGTCGGGGGGAGTATCGGATTCGTCGCTCATGCCCCCGGTATAGCCCGGCAAGCGCCCGCGCGCCTATCGTCTGCCGCATGGCCCGTTCCACGCCCCTTGCCCTGCTGCGCCGCCACGCCCTGGCGGCGGCGTTTCCGCGCCCCACCACCCTGCCGGCGGCGCTTGACGCCATGGGGTTCGTGCAGGCGGATCCGATCCGTGCGCCGGCCCGCGCGCAGGACCTCATTCTCCGTCATCGCGTTCGGAGCTACCGCGCCGGGGACCTGGAGCGGCGTTATCCCCGGCTGGGGCTGGAGGAAGGCTATCTGCATGTGTACGGCTTCATGGGCCGCACGCTGCACGAATTGCTGCATCCCCGCTGCGACGCCGCGTTGCCGGACGGGCAACTGGTGCCGGACGAAGCCGCCGCTGCCGTGCTGGCCTATGTGCGGGCGAACGGCCCGGCCCATCCGGCGGATGTCGCGGCGGCCCTCGCCCATGGCCCCACCCGCAACGCCTGGGGCGGGCAGAGCCATGCCTCCACCCGCGCGCTGGACCTGTTGCAGCATCACGGCCTGCTGCGCGTGGCCACCCGCCGCGCCGGCATTCGCATCTACGCGGCCATCGACCCGCCGCAGGACCGGTTGGCCCCCGCCGCGCGGCTGGAAGCGCTGACGATGCAGCTGGCCCGCCTGCTCGCGCCGGTGCCCCAGCCGACGCTCACCGGGCTGGCCGCCAAGGTGGCCCGGTTGACCGTCGGCGCGCAGGACCGCCCCGGGCCCGTTGCCGGGTTGCTGGCCAAGGGCGTGCTGGAGGCGATCGAGATCGACGGCGAGCGCTACCTGTTTCCTGCCGACGCCCCGCCGCCGACACGCAGCCAGCCGGGAACCTTGCGCTTCCTCGCGCCCTTCGACCCGCTGGTGTGGTGCCGCCGCCGCTTCGGGCATCTGTGGGGCTGGGACTATCGCTTCGAGGCCTATACGCCGGCGGCCAAGCGGGTGCGCGGCTACTACGCGCTGCCGCTGCTGTGGCAGGACGACATCATCGGCTGGGTCAACGCGTCCCGCACCCGCCATGGGCTGGACGTGCGGCCCGGCTTCATCGCCGGCCGGCCGGACAGCCCGGCTTTCGCGCGTGCGTTCGATGAAGAGGTGGCCGCCATGGAAGCCTTCCTGGGCAGCGACACCGAGCCCCCCGGCGCAGGAGACCCGCCATGACCGAGCCCCTGACCATCATCGGCACCCCGGTCTCGCCCTATGTGCGCAAGGTGCTTGCCGTGCTGGAGCTGAAGGGGTTGGCCTGGCGCATCGACCCGCTGGTGCCGTTCCTGGGCAACGATGAGTTCACCCGGCTCTCGCCGCTGCGGCGCATTCCGGTGCTCATCGATGGCGATCTCGTGCTGTCCGACAGCAGCGTGATCTGTGAATACCTGGACGAGCTTCACCCCGGCACCGCGCTGATGCCGCGTGCCGTGGCCGACCGAGCCCGCTGCCGCTGGCTGGAGGAATTCGCCGATACGCGCCTGGCGGACGTGCTGATCTGGGGCCTCTTCGGGCCGGCCATCACCCGGCCGGGCATCTTCAAGTCCGCGCGCGACGAGGCCGCCCTGGCGCGGGTGATCGCCGAGGACGTGCCCCCGGTGATGGACCTGCTGGAGGGGATGGCGCCCGAGGCCGGATTCTACGCCGGCGACCTCACCACCGCCGATCTCGCGGTGGCGGTGCATTTCGCCAATCTGCGCTGGTCTGGCGTGGCGGCCGACCTCGCCCGCTGGCCGCGTGCGGCGGCCTGGATCGACCGGATCGAGGCGGCCGAGCCGCTGGTGCGCCTGAACGCGCTGGGGCAGCGGGCGCTGACCGTGCGCTATCCCGATCGTGCGGCGCTGTTCGCGGAGTATGGCATCGCGCTGGTGGAAACCGGCGTTGCCGGGCGCGAGGCGCGTCGGGGGCCGATGACCACGTTGTGAGGCAGGAAGGCAGCAAGCGGTTCTTTTTTGAAAAAAAAGAACCAAAAAACTTTCCCGACCTGGCGCGGGCACGACTCATAAAAGTCTTTTTGCTTCTTTTTCTTCAGAAAAAGAAGATTCTTGCTTCCTGAGCCCCCGCGCTCCGATCCGCTGGCAGCCGGCAGCAAAGCTGTCATATGCTGCCCATACCATGGCCCATCCTGCTCCCGTTTCCGACCTCCCCGACCCCAGCGTTGCCGAGCTTCTCGCCGCGCGCCCGCATTTGACCATGCACGCCCAGGACGGGCTGGTGCTGGAAGGCGTGCCGCTGAAACGCATCGCCGACGTGGTCGGCACGCCCTGCTGGGTCTATGGCGCCGGCACCATGCGCGCCCGCCTGGCCCAGCTGCAGGCGGCGCTGGCGGGCACCAACGCCCATCTGCACTACGCGGTGAAGGCGAACGACCACATCGCCGTGCTGAACCTGATGGCCCGTGGCGGCGCCGGGGCGGACGTGACCAGCGAGGGCGAGTTGCGCCGGGCGCGGGCCGGCGGCGTGGCGGCGCAGGACATCGTGTTCTCCGGCGTCGGCAAGACGGCGCGCGAGATCCGGCTGGCGATCGGCGAGGGGATCGGCCAGATCAACGTGGAAAGTGCCGAGGAGCTGGAGGTGATCTCCGCCATCGCCAGCTCGATGGGGCGCAGCATGAAGGTGGCGCTGCGCATCAACCCCGATGTGGATGCCGGCACCCACGCCAAGATCACCACCGGCCGGGCCGACAACAAGTTCGGCATCGCCTATGGCGACGCGCAGGCGGTCTATGCCCGCGCGGCGGCGCTGCCGGGGGTGGAGCCGGTGGGGCTGGCGCTGCATATCGGCAGCCAGATCCTGTCCATCGCGCCGTATCGGGCGGCCTATGCGCGCACCGCCGATCTCGTCCGCGAGTTGCGCGCCGCCGGCCACACCGTGAGCCGCGTGGATTGCGGTGGTGGGCTCGGCATTGGCTATCGCGACGATCCCGGCGCGCCGGTGGAGGCGTTTGCCGGGGCGGTGCGATCCACGTTCAACAATCTTGGCGTGCAGATCATGGTGGAGCCCGGCCGCTGGCTGGTCGGCCCCGCCGGGGTGCTGCTGGCCGAGGTGGCCATTGCCAAGGGCACGCCGGCCACGCGCCGCTTCCTGGTGATCGACGCGGCGATGAACGACCTGGTGCGGCCGGCGATGTACGACGCCTATCACGGCATCGTGCCACTCTCCGCCGCGGATGCCGCGGCGCCCGCGGAGCTGGTGGATATCGTGGGGCCGATTTGCGAGAGCAGCGACACCTTCGCGCGCGACCGGATGCTGCCGCGCCTTGCACAAGGCGCGCGCGTGGCCATCCTTGATGCGGGAGCGTACGGCGCGGTGATGAGTTCCACCTACAACACCCGCCCCCTGCTGCCGATCGTGATGGTGGATGGCGACCAGTGGGCGGTGGTGCGCGACCGCCAGCTGCATGAGGAACTTTGGGCCGGGGAACGGATCCCGGGCTTCTTTGGCACCTGATCCGAGGCACAAGGCATGATCCTCCCCCCGCGGCCGCAGGACAGTCTTGAGACGCTGCTGCGCGGGGTGGCGCAACGCCGCCGCCTGGCGATGCTGGCGCTGTGGTTCGAACGTGCCTGGCCGGCGATGATGCCGCTGCTGGGCGTGGCCGGGCTGTTCCTGTGCGTTGCCCTGGTGGATGTGCCGCGCGGCCTGCCGGGCTGGGCGCATGCGGTGCTGCTCGTCGGGTTTGCGGTGGCCGGGGGGATGGCGCTGCTGCATGCCCTCCGCCGCATGGCGATGCCGGAGCCGCAGGCCGCGGATCGGCGCATGGAGAAGGCTTCGGGCCTCGCCCATCGGCCGCTGGCGGTGCTCACCGACCGGCCGGCCCAGCCGGGGACCGATTCGCTCTGGCAGGCCCATGTCACCCGTGCCATGCGCCAGGTCGGGCGGCTGCGCATCGGCACGCCGCGGCCGGGCATGGCGCTGCATGATCCGCGCGCGCTGCGGCTTGGGCTGGTGGTGCTGCTCGCCGCGAGCTTCGGCATTGCCGGGGAGCAGGCCCCCGGCCGCGTGCTGCGCGCCTTCCAGCCGGTGTTCGGTGCCCAGCCGGTGCCGCCGGCGACGCAGCTGCAGGCCTGGATCACGCCACCGGCCTATACCGGGCTCGCGCCGGTGTTCCTGAAGGCCGAGGGTGGGGCTGTCTCGGTGCCGCAGGAGTCGCGGCTGGTGGTGAACGTGACCGGCGGCACCGGCGAGCCCGTGCTGGCCCTTGGCGCCAAGAGCCTGCCATTCGCCCGGCTCGACCCGACCAGCTTCCAGGCCGACGAGGCGTTGGCTGAGTCCGGCCGGCTCGCCGTTTCGCGCGGCGGTGCGCCGCTGGCGGCCTGGGACGTGACCGTGGTGCCGAACGTGGCGCCTGTGGTGAGCTTCCCGGAGCCGCCGACCGGGCTGCGCAGCCGGGTGCCGCAGACCCGGATTCCCTGGCAGGCCGCCCATGCCTATGGCGTGGTGGCGCTTCAGGCCGAACTGATCCTGCGCGACCGGAAGGAGGCCGCGCCGCTGCTGGTGCCGATCCAGATCCCCGGTGGCAGCACGAAGAATGCCAAGGGCGTGCGGCTGCAGGACCTCACCGCCCATCCCTGGGCCGGGCTGGTGGTGGAGGCCAAGCTGGTCGGCAAGGATGCGACGGGGCTCGCCGGCAGCAGCGACAGCATCGCCTTTGAATTGCCGGAGCGCCGCTTCCAGCACCCCGTCGCCCGCGCCATCCTGGAGGTGCGCAAGGGCCTGTCGCTCCGCCCGGAAGAACGCGGCCCGGCCATCCTGGGGCTGGAGCAGCAGGCGAAGCTGGACGAGGTGTGGAAGAACGATTCCGGCGGGCTGCTCAACCTGGAGAGCATTCTCACCCAGCTGCGCCGCGACCGGGCGGCCAACGTGATCGAGGAGGTGCAGGCGCGCATCTGGCAGCTGGCGCTGCATCTGGAGGAAGGCGCGCCGGAGCGCACCGCCCGCGCGCTGGAACAGGCCCGCCAGGCGGTGCGCGAGATGCTGGAGGCGGAGCGCCGCGGCGAGGAGGTGGACAAGGCGGAGCTCGATCGCCGCATGCGCGAGCTGCAGGAGGCGCTGCAGCGCCACATGGAGGCGCTGGCCGAGCAGAACCGTCGCGACCCCGCCAACCAGACTTTCGATCCGGAGCGCCAGAACCGCCTGGACGCCCAGGACATGAAGCGCACCACCGAGGAGATGCGCGACGCCGCCCGCGACGAGCGCATGAACGAGGCGCGCGACAAGATGGCCGAGTTGGACCGCATGATGGAAGACATGCAGAACGCCCGGAAGGAGCGCGGCCAGCAGACCGAGCGCCAGAAGGCCCGCGCCGAGAAGCGCCAGCGCGGTGAGCGCCAGATGAACGCGGTGCAGGACATGATCAAGCGCGAGGGTGCATTGCTGGACAACGCCCAGCAGCGCGGCGGCCAGACGGAGCCGCTGCGCCCGTTCATGCAGCCGCGCCAGCGCCCCCAGGCGCCGCAGGACCAGCAGCGCAGCCAGGAGCAGCGCGCCCAGGACCAGCGCATCCAGCAGGCGCTGCGCCGCGCGCTGGGCGAGCTGATGCAGCAGCAGGGCGACCTGACCGGCAAGATCCCGCCCCAGCTCGCCGAGGCCGATGCCGCCATGCGCGATGGCGTGCAGGCGCTGCGCGAGGGCCGCGACCCCGCCGCCGCCCAGGCCGCCCAGAAGGCCATCGAGGCGCTGCAGAAGGGCGGGCGCGAGATGAACCAGGAGATGGCCGCCCAGTTCGGCCGCGGCGGCGAGGAGGACGGCGAGGAGGAAGGCGACGAATCCGGCGAAGGCAGCATGATGGCGGAGGGCGACCAGGACGGCATGGGCAACGGCCCCGGCAGCCAGCAGATGGGCCCCGCCGACCAGCGCGGCGAGCGCCGCGGCGAGCGTGGCTATGGCCGCGGCCGCGACGTGACCCGCCGCGCCGACGAACGCCGCGACCCGCTCGGCCGCCACCTGCGCGAAGGCACCTCCGGCAGCGACGAAAGCGGCGACGTGCAGGTGCCGGAGCAGATGGAGGAGGCGCGCACCCGCGCCATCCAGGAGGAGCTGCGCCGACGCGGCGCCGATCGTGGCCGCCCGCAGCCCGAGCTGGACTACATCGACCGGCTGTTGCGCCAGTTCTGACCCCTCCGGCGGCGCCTTGCCGCCGGCCTTTCCGCCCCGGCGTGTTCAACAGGACGCGAGGTCGGGGCGGGTCTTGCAGTCCCCCCTTGCCGGCATCCGGTACGCTCATCCGCTTTTGCTGCGGAGGGGCGGTGGTTCACATGCGCATGTGCCCGATAGAAGTGTAAAATACACCGACACAGCATGCCCCGATACTCAATATAGACGGAGATACAATACATAAATTACAATTGCATTCAATCTGGACGTATTGTTTGAATACTACTTCGGAGTCGTCCTGGGCAACTGCGCCATGCTATCGACATTGGTGTTGGGGGCATCCCAGGGAGATTTTGCATATGTTTGGTACCACCGTTACTTTTAACCGCGCCGTCGCAGGAGCCGTGCTCCTCACGGCCACCATGGCATCGGCCGCCGAGGCCCTGCCGCAGTTCACGTTCGACCCGGGAGCGGTTGGGCTGAACGGCGGCAGCTTCGCGGCCGACAACATCAACATTTCCAACTTCAGCACCGTGGTGATCACGCCCGACGGCAAGGGCGGCGCCACGTTCACCGAGACCGGCGTGCTGCCGGTCATCGGCTTCCAGCTGGGCAACACCAATGTGGGCGCCACCGGGCTCAACAGCACCTACGGCCTGTATTTCGGCTTCGACGGCACAGGCGTGCAGAACACGCCGACCTTCACCAGCGGAACCAGCGGCACCTTCACCACGCTGAACTTCACGATGTTCGGCTACAACGTGGTGGGCCCCCCGGCCGGCGTGACCTATTCCTCGACCAATGCGCCGCCGACCAATTCGACCGACCTCGTGGCGCTGGCCACGGGATCGCTGATCGGCGGCGGCGTGGGTGCCACCACCATCCCGACCCCGGGTGGGCCGATCGCGGTGCCGAACGCCAACACCCTGCTGACCTTCTCGCCGACGGCGGCGGGCGCCTCGTTCTTCGTGAGCCCGGACCCGTTCTACCAGGCGGTGTTCTCGGCCTTTACCAACAACCCGTCGCAGATCACCACCACGGCGACCGGCTTCGTCATCACCCAGGGTGGCGGCAGCGCCAACTTCCTGGAGACGCCGACCCAGACGCCGGAGCCGGCCTCGATGGCGCTGTTGGGCGTCGGGCTGCTCGGCCTCGGCTTCCTGCGCCGCCGCATGGCCTGACCGGCCAGCACGTGTCGCAGGGCGCCATCGGCCCTCGGGATAGCTCGGAAGAAGGCGGCGCCGCGGCGCCGCCTTTTTCTCGGCCCGATGCCATCATGCCGGGGGGGGGCCATGCCCCCTTCGACTACGCCGCCGCCTTCGGCCGCAACCTGGGCTGGACCACGGAGTGGGAGCAGCTGGCCCTGCGCGCCCGCCGCGTTGCCATCGCCGGCCTTGGCGGCGTGGGTGGCTTCCACCTGCTGGCCCTGGCCCGGCTCGGCGTGGGCCAGTTCCACATCGCCGATCTCGACCGCTTCGGCATCGAGAACATGAACCGCCAGGCCGGCGCCACCATGGCCACCCTCGGCCGCCCCAAGGTGGAGGTGCTGGCGGAGATGGCCCGCGCCATCAACCCCACCCTGCATCTCGGGCTGTTCCCCGATGGCGTGCAGCCCGCCAACATCGATGCCTTCCTTGATGGCGTGGACCTGTTCGTGGACGGGTTCGACTTCTTCGCGCTCTCCATCCGCGCCGCCGTCTTCGCCCGCTGCGCCGAGCGCGGCATCCCGGCCGTGACCGCGGCCCCCATCGGCATGGGCGTGGGCTTCCTTGCCTTCCTGCCCGGGCGCATGACCTTCGAGCAGTATTTCCGCCTCGCCGGCCAGCCGGAGCAGGAGCAGTACCTCCGCTTCCTGATGGGCGTTGCCCCCGCCGGGCTGCACCGGCCGTACCTGGCCGACGATACCCGCGTGGACCTCGCCGGGCGCCGCGGCCCTTCCACGGTGGCCGCCTGCGAGCTGTGCGCCGGGATGGTCGCCACCCAGGCGCTGAAGATCCTGCTGCACCGCGGCAGCGTGCCGCATGCGCCCACCCACCTGCATTTCGACGCCTATCGCGGCAAGCTCGCCCGCACCTGGCTGCCCTGGGGTAATGCCGGCCCGCTGCAGCGCGCCAAGCTGGCTGTCGCGCGGCGCATCTATGCCGGCATGGCCCGCCGCGCCGCCGTGGCGCCGCCGGTGACGCCGCCGGACCGGCTGCTCGCCATCCTCGATCTCGCCCGCTGGGCCCCGAGCGGCGACAACACCCAGCCCTGGCGCTTCGAGGTGCTCGGCCCGCGCGCGGTGCGCATCCATCTCGATGCGCCGGACCCGGCCAATCCCTACGAGTATCGCGGCGGCGCGCCGATCCTGCTCGCCGGCGGCATGCTGCTGGAGAGCCTGCGCATCGCGGCGCGGTCGGAAGGCTGGGTGATGGCGTGGCAGGCCGAACCCGGTGGGCCGCCCTGGCGGTGCCATGTGTCCTTCGAGGACGCCTCCGAGGCGCCGGCCGCTGCGGACAATGTCGCGGCGCTGCTGCTGCGCACCGTCGCGCGCGGCCCGCTCGGCCATGCCCCGCTCACCGCCACCCAGAAGGCGCGCCTTGCGGAGGCGCTCGGCCCGGAGTTGGCGCTGGAGTGGCACGAGGCCCTGCCGGCCCGCCTGCGCCTGGCCCGGCTGGGCGCGATCGCCACCGGCATTCGCCTGCGCGCGCCCGAAACCTTTGCCGTTCATCGCCGCGTGGTGGACTGGGCCCGCCCACGCAGCCCGGATGGCCTGCCGCAGGGCGCGATCGGGCTGGACCGCCCGACCCGTGCCGTGATGCGCTGGGCCATGCGCGACTGGCAGCGGATGCAGCGCCTCAACGCCACGCTCGGCACCGCGGGTGCGGCCTGGCAGCTGGATGTGCGCCCGGCCATCGCCAGCGCCGCCTTCTTCGTGATCCGCACGGCAAGCCCGGACCAGGGCACGGAGGCGCTGCTGCGCCACGGCATGGCCCTGCAGCGCTTCTGGCTCGCCGCCGAGCAGCTCGGCCTGGGCCTGCAGCCCGCGTTGGCCACGCTCATCTTCGCCCATCACGGCCGGCACGGCACCGCGTTCACCACCGAGGCGGCTCTGCGCGCCCGCGCCGCCGGTCTCGCCGCGCGCTTCACCGCCCTGCTGGGCGACCCCGACGCGGTGGTGTTCCTGGGCCGCCTTGGCCACCGTCGCCCCGGCGCACCCGGCCCGCGCTCAGTCCGCCGCCCGCTGGAGGAACTGCTGCTGCCCGCGGGCGGATGAGCCGCTCAGCCGAAGCGCTGCGCCGTCATCGGCTGGGCCGCGATCCGTTCCTGCCACAGCGCGCCGTCTCCGGTGATGAAGGACCACACCTGCGGCTTCTCCGCCCGGATGCGGCCCAGCACCGTGGAGATCGCCCCCACCGCCGGCTGGCGCGTGCCGTGGTACTCCACCGCCGGCCCGACATGCTCGAAATGGATCGCGGTGGCGCGCAGCAGCCGCAGCAGGCTGCTTTCCATGATCGCGCACCAATGCGTCAGGTCGTGCGTGCCGCTCACCGTCACGATGCCGCGCATCAGGAACAGCCGCATCAGCGCCGCCGCCGCGGGGCTGACCCCCGGCCGGTCCCGCGTGAGCGCGAAGCGGGAGATCTCGCCGGTTGCCATCGCAGGCAGCGGCGACAACACGTAGCGTTCGCATACACGATTCATCGGAAAACTGGTCGCGCCGCGTGCCGCGCATCCGAGAACCACGCGCACCGTGCCCAGCACCTCGCCGCTCCGGCGGGACCGCACCAGCACATGGCGCGACAATGTGTCGAAATCGTCCTGCTCCAGGCCATTCTCACCGGGTTCGAAGCCCCGTTCCTCGCAATACACCTTGTAGCGAAGTCGCTGCGCTGCCTCGATCTGGGCGTCGCTCGTGGCGATTTCGGTTTCCAGTTCTTCGCGTGCTGCCTCGAGCGCTGATCCGATCGAGTAGTCCATTGACGGTATCCTCCAGCGGGTCTGTCGTCTCCGGCCACCCCGGCCAGGATCGGCGCCGGGCGGGTGGAGCCTTAGTAACCCGCACTTGATGGCCAGGTCATTAAAATCATAAAGCGGGAACGCGGCTAAAAACGCTGAACAGAACTACAATGTTTCGCCATCGCGGAGTCGGAGATGTCTCAATTTCGCAGATAATGGCCATGCGGTAATACTTTCCGCGCATTGCCGATAAATTGCATTTATGTCGCCCGCGGCGGGCGCCAAACGACGCAATGATGAGCGAAAATAAATCACCTTAATTCGCCGATTTGGAAACGCCGCCGTAACCGGCGGGACCGGGGGTGCCCGACCGGCCCGGTTTCAGGCCTCTCCGGCCTGCAATGTGCGCCGCTACCGCCGCGCCAGCCGTGCCGTGCCAACCCCGGCCAGCCCCACGGCGAGCCCGGCCAGGCCCGCCATCAGCGATTCCGCCAGCCAGCCCGCGGCCCCGGCCAGGCCCGGCACCGCCCCTGCCGCGGCCACGCCCACCGCCGCCATGGCATGCGCGGGCCCAGCCGCACCCAGCGTCTCCAGCCCGTGCAGCAGGATGCCGCCGCCCACCCACAGCATCGCCACCGTGCCCACCACGCCCAGCGCCGCCAGCAGCGGCGCCATGCCGCGCACCATCAGCCGCCCCAGCGGCCGTGACACCGGCCCGCCGCGGGCGGCCAGCGCCACCCCGGCATCATCCAGCTTCACCAGCAGCGCCACCGCGCCATAGACCGCCAGCGTGATTCCGATTCCCACCGTGGCCAGCACCGCCGCCTGCACCCAGAACCCTTCCGCCGGGACAGTGGCCAGGGTGACCGCCATGATCTCGGCCGAGAGGATGAAATCGGTGCGGATGGCGCCCGCCACCTTCGCCTCCTCCTCCGCCGCCGGCGTGGCCGCGCGCACCTCCGGCGCCGGGGCATGATGCGGCGCCACCGCCTCCACCACCTTCTCCGCCCCCTCGAAGCACAGATAGGCCCCGCCGAGCATCAGCAGCGGCGTGATCGCCCAGGGCGCGAACAGCCCCAGCGCGAGGGCCGCCGGCAGCAGGAACAGGAGCTTGTTGCGCAGGGAGCCCAGGGCGATGCGGCCGACGATCGGCAGTTCCCGGCTGGGCGCCAGGCCCGCCACGTAGCGCGGCGTGACCGCGGCATCGTCGATCACCACGCCGGCCGCCTTGGCGCCGGCCTTGCCGGCCTGGGCCGCCACGTCATCGATGCTGGCTGCTGCCGCCTTGGCCAGCGCGGCGATATCGTCCAGCAAGGCGATCAGGCCGCTGCTCATCCGGCACTCCCGTCATGGCGTTGCGCCACAACGCATGGGAGGCGGCAGGGCTGCAAGACCCCGAATTGTTGTCAGGCGGCGCGGGGCACCCGCAGCGGCAGCATGTCCAGCACGCCGAGCGTTGCGGCGGCCTGCTGCGCCAGCCCGTAGCGCTCCGCCACCCATTCCCGGTACAGCCCCGGGCGCGCCGCGCGGATCAGCGCCACCGCCTCCTCCACCGAGGCGAACAGGCATTCCGCCGGCCACAGCAGGTCTGCGCCGGGGAAATCATGCACCACCGGGAAGGCGCCGACGGCCATTGCCTCGCCGATGTTCAGGCCGAAGCTTTCGTACATGGTGGTGGAGAGCAGCACGCCCTTGTCGGCATACCAGGCGGGCATGTCCGCCACCTCGCCCTCGAAGTGCACGCAGCCCTGCAGGCCGAGCTTCGGCACCATGCGCTGCAGGTAGCGCAGCGTGCGCAGATCGGTGAAGGCGCCGGCCACGTGCAGGCTGTAGCCCGCCTCCACCCGGTTCAGCGCGTGCATCACCTGCAGCATCAGCATCGGGTTCTTCTTCGGCTCGATATGGCCCACCCAGCCGATGCGCCTGCGATCGGGCTGGCCGAGGGCGAAGCGTGCCAGGTCGATCCCGTTCGCCACCACGTGCCGCGCGCCCGCCGCGGCCGAGGCCGGGAAGCGTTCGCGCACCAGCGCGTCGATATCCTCGCCCACGGTCACCAGCGCATCCACCTGGCGCCAGTCCATCCGCGCGGGATAGTCGGTTTGCAGCGCCTCGATCGAATGCAGCCGCACCACGCAGGGCCGCCCGCCCAGCGCGCCGCTGGTGGTGGCCCATACCGCGTGGTCCCAGCACCATTCCAGCCAGACGATATCCGCCCAGGCGATCGCCGCCGCCAGCTCCGGCCCCGGGGGGCCTGAGTGGAACCTGATCTCGTAGTGTTCGGACAGGGCGGGGATCAGCGGCGCGAGAAAACTGCCGCGCCGGTCCTTGACGCGGTCCGCCAGCAGAAGTCGGCGCATGCCAGGCCCTCCATGAAGGGCCCCAGTGTCAGGCCGTGCCGGTTTCCGAAGCCTTAACCGGCAGCCCCGGGACCGCAGTGTCGGCCGGCCCGCGCGGCTGGGCGGCGGCGGCTTCGGGCGGTGCCACGGCGGGCGCGCGTGGTGCGGCCACCGGGGGCACCTCGCCGGCCTCCTGCGGGGTGCTGCCCACGGGCTTGATGGCATCCGCGCCGCCCTGGCCCTTCGCCTGGCCTGGCGGAGCAATCGGTGCGCTGCTGGTGCGCTGGGAGGCGCGGTAGGCCTCCAGCTGCGCCTCGGTCGGGATCGTCTCGCGCACCTTGCCCGCGCCGTCGCGGAATTCGATCACCACCAGCGCCAGGCCGGGATCCAGCCGCAGCGTGGGGTTCGCCATCGGTTTGCCCGTGTCGGGGGCGACATCGGCAGGGGGCGCGGAAACGGTGGCCAGCCGCGGAGGCTGGCCCGCGACGCGAACCCGCCCAGGCTCCACGGCCGTCGCAGTCGCACCGACTTTGGGCACGGAGAGATCGCTCGCCATGGAAGGAAACCTTCAGTGCGCGATAAGCCAACGCACCCTTTTGGCGCTCTACCGTGGAAGGCTAAGCCGGCAATCCTTGCCAAACCATGAACGGCCCGGACCGCAAAAATCCAGCCCCGGCGGGGGCGGCCGGCTCAGAAATCCGTCACCCGGCCCTTGTGCTGCCAGTCGCCATAGCGCGTGGGTTCCGGCCCCGGTGCGCCGCCGATTTCCGGTGGCAGCCTGGGCGCGGCCGGCTTTTGCGCCGGTGCGTCGGCCTTCGGTGAATCCTGCGTGCTCGGCTGTGGTGTTTGCGCGTCGTCCATGGCATCAACATGGCGTGTGCGGGCGGGATTGCAACCGATCGTGGGTTGCCTTCTGCCCCGCCATTTCGCTCATGTATTCAAGCGCCTCCCGGACCGGCAATCGGTCCCAGCCGGAGGGATTCGGAGACCGCGATGCAGTCCCGCCTGCCGGCCGCAGCCCTCGCCGCAGCCCTCATGGCAGTGCTTTCGTCCGCCGCCGCCGCGCAGGCTGACCGCCCGCGCGATCCGCTTGCCGTTCCCCTCGCCCAGCCCGCGCCGCCCGGCCCGCTCGGCGAGCGCGAGGTGACCCTGGCCAACCGCAGCCCGCTGCCGATCTCGGAGGCCTATGTCTCCCCCACCAGCGCCGAAGCCTGGGGCGAGGACCGGCTGGGGGAGGCGGTGCTGGAACCCGGCCGCACCCTGCGCCTGCGCCTCGGCCGCCTGCGCGACTGCGCCTTCGACGTGCTGGTGATCTACCAGGATTCGAGCCGGGAGGAGCGGCCGGCCCAGAACCTCTGCCGCAACCGCCAGGTCGCCTTCGACGGCAAGGCCCGCACCCAGCCTCCGGTGGCCCAGCAGATGCACCAGCTGATGCTCGCCAACGGCAGCGGCCGCGCCATCCAGCAGGTGTTCGTCTCCGCGGCCGATGCGCCGGATTGGGGCGCCGACCTGCTGGCGCGCGCCATCTCCGTGGGGGAGAACGGCACGATCAGCTACCGCGGCAGCTGCACCGTCGATATCCGCGTGGTGTTCGAGAACCGCGCCGCGGAGGAACGCCGCGGCGTGGATCTCTGCCGCCGCGCCAGCCTCTCCATCGAGCCGGGCTGGACCACCACCGACGAGCTGCCCAGCCCGCCCGCGTGACCGCAGGGCTTAGTTCGAGTACCGCTCCATCATCGGCAGCAGCTCGCGCTCCACGACCTGCGGCGTCAGCGGCCCCCGGCGTGCCCAGCGTACGACCCCCTCGCCATCCACCAGGAAGGTGGTGGGCGCGCTGGTCACCCCCCAGTCCGAGGCCACCCGCCCCGCCACATCATGGGCCACGCGGGCATAGGGGTTGCCGTTGCGCTCCAGGTAATCCAGCGCATTCGTGCGGCTGTCGCGGAAGGCAACGCCCCACATCTCCACCCGCGATGCCTGCAGGTCCATCAGCACCGGGTATTCCAGGATGCAGGCCGGGCTCCAGGTGCCCCAGAACTTCACCACGATCGGCTTGCGCCGTGTCAGCAGGTCGCGCGCCTCGAAACCCTGGCCGACCAGGCCGGGCAGCGAGAAGCCGGGCACGCGCTGGTCCTGCAGCCGTGTCGGGCTGCCGCGCAGCGCCGGCGGGGTGGTGGCAGGGGGCACGAACTCGTCCCAGAAGGCATAGACCGCGATGCCCGCGGCCAGCAGCACCGCCAGCACCCCCAGAACGATGAACATGTCAGCCGCCGCCCTTGCGTGGCGCCAGCGTGTTCCAGGTGCCGGCCGGCGGGGCTTGCCCGCTTTCGGGCTTCCACTGGCCGGATTTCTTCAACGCCTCGGCCACGTCCTTGGGCATGTAGGTCTCGTCATGCTTGGCCAGCACCTCGCTGGCCAGGAAGCTGCCGTCGGGCCGCAGTGTGCCCAGGCTCACCACGCCCTGCCCCTCGCGGAACAGGTCCGGCAGGATGCCGGCGAACTCCACATCCACCGCCGCGCGGCCATCGGTCACGCGGAACTTCGCCACCGGCTTGCCGTCGCGCCGGTCGCGCACCACGCTGCCGTTCTCCACCAGCCCGCCCAGGCGCAGCGCGCGCCCGGCCGGCGGCGGGTTCTCCGCCATGTCCCCGGGGGTGACGAAGAACACCAGCGTGTCGCTGAACGCCAGCAGCGCCAGCCCCGTGGCACTGCCCAGCCCGAGCAGCCCCAGCAGCACCACCGCCAGCCGCCGGCCCTTGCGCGTGCGCAGCAGGCTCATCCCGCCCGCTCCCGGTTCCGGCGCGGGTCAATCGCCTCCAGCCGCCGGGCCGCGCGGCGCATGCGCAGCCAGGCATCGGCGGCGAACGCCACGCCCACCAGCAGGGCCAGCCCGTACGACGCGGCCACATAGGGCAGATGCGTCATTCCTAGATCCCTTGCGCCTGCGCCAGCAGCAGCCCGCGGATGCGCCGCTCCATCACCGCGGCCCGCAGCCGCGCCGTCACCACTGCCGCGAAACCCAGGGAGAAGCCCATGATGCAGGTCAACAGCGGCCACAGCATGTCCACATGCATGCTCGGCGCGCCTGTTACCGTGATGGTGGAAGGCTGGTGCAGCGTGTTCCACCAATCCACGGAGAACTTGATGATCGGCAGGTTCACCACCCCCACCAGCGCCAGGATGGCGCCGGCGCGATAGCCGCGCTCCGGCTCATCGAACGCCCGCACCAGCGCGATATGGCCGAGATAGAGGAAGAACAGCACCAGCACGGAGGTCAGCCGCGCATCCCACACCCACCAGGCGCCCCACATCGGCTTGCCCCACAGACTGCCGGTGGCCAGGCACAGCGCGGTGAACGCCGCCCCCACCGGCCCGATCTCCACCGCCGCCAGATCCGCCAGCGGGTGCCGCCACACCAGGGAAAGCACGGCGCAGATCGCCAGCCCCAAGTAGCCCCCGCTCGCCAGCCAGGCCGCGGGCACATGGATATAGATGATCCGCATCGCATCGCCCTGCTGGTAGTCCGCCGGCGCCGCGAACAGCCCCCAGGCCAGCCCGCCCAGCGTCAGCACCAGCGCCGGCACCGCCAGGAACGGCAGCACGCGCGCCGACAGCCGCAGGAAGCGGCCGGGATTGGCGAAGCGGTGCAGGCTGCGCCCACTGGCGGGGGAAATGGCGGGGGAGGTGCTCACGGCGGCGCACCATACGGGAGGCGGCCCGCGGTTTGAAGCACCCCGGGTTTGCCCACCGCCCACCTTGCCCCTATGTCATCTCCCGTTCCGCCCCGCGACACGAAAGCCGCCCCCAATGCCCTATTGGCTGGTCAAGTCCGAGCCCGATGCCTTCAGCTGGCAGCAGCAGGTGGAGAACAAGGTCGAGCCCTGGACCGGCGTGCGCAACCACATGGCCAAGAACAACCTCAAGGCCATGCGCCGCGGCGACCTCGCCTTCTTCTACCACTCCAACATCGGCAAGGAGGTGGTGGGCATCGTCCAGGTGGTGCGCGAAGCCTATCCGGACCCGAGCATCGAGCCCGGCGAGAAGGGCGATTGGGTCTGCGTGGACATGAAGGCGGTGAAGCCGCTGAAAACGCCCGTCACCCTGGCCCAGCTCAAGGCCGACCCTGCCTTCGCCGACCTCGCCCTCATTCGCCAGTCGCGCCTGTCCGTCATGCCCATCACGGATGAGTTCTGGGCGGCGATCTGCGCGTTGGGTGGGGTGAAGGCGTAAGGAAGCATGTTCTTTTTTGACAAAAAGAACCAAAAAACTTTTATTCGTTTGCGGCTCGCCCTGAAGCGGGCGCAAACGAATGAAGTCTTTTTTGCTTCTTTTTTCTTCAGAAAAAAGAAGACTCTTCCTTGATCCCCCTCTGCCCCCTGGAAGACATCCCCGACGGCGACTCCCGCGGCTTCGACCCCGCGCCGGGCGGTTTCACCGGCCTCTTCGCCGTCCGCCAGGGCGAGCAGGTGTATGTCTACGTCAATTCCTGCCCCCATATCGGCGTGCCCTTGGATTGGGCGCCGCACCGCTTCCTCACCCGCGATCGTTCGAAGATCATCTGCGCCGTCCACGGCGCCGAGTTCCGCATCGACACGGGCGAATGCACCAGCGGCCCTTGCCTTGGCGACCGGCTGGAACAGGTTATGATCCAAATCCAAGACGGCATGGTGCTGGTGCCCGCCGATGCGGGCCTCTAATCCAAACGCCGAAACGCGAAACAGGGGAAACCCAGACATGTCCGACAGCCTCTTTCCGGTCCGCCCGGAAGTCGCCGCCCACGCCCACGTCAACGCCGCCGGCCTTGCGGCCATGCAGGCGCGGCTGGCGGCCGACCCCACGCGCTTCTGGCTTGAACAGACGCACCGCGTGGCCTGGATGAAGCCGCCCACGCAAACCGTCTCCGGCGACTTCACCGGCGATGTGCGGGTGAAGTGGTTCGAGGACGGCGTGCTCAACGCCTCCGTCTCCTGCCTCGATCGCCATTTGGCCCGCAACGGCGACAAGGTTGCCATCATCTGGGAAGGCGACGACCCCAAGGCGCAGGAGAAGGTCACCTACCGCGACCTGCATGAGCGCGTCTGCCGCCTCGCCAATGCGCTGAAGGCGCTGGGCGCCAGGAAGGGCGACCGCATCTGCATCTACCTGCCGATGGTGGTGGAAGCCGCCGTGGCCATGCTCGCCTGTGCGCGCATCGGCGCCATCCACTCCGTGGTGTTCGGTGGCTTCTCGCCCGACAGCCTGGCCAACCGCATCCAGGACAGCGCCTGCGAGATCCTGATCACCGCCGACGAAGGCCGCCGCGGGGGCCGTAAGGTGCCGCTGAAGGCCAATGCCGACGCCGCCGTGGCCCAGTGCCCCAGCATCAAGAATGTCGTCGTGGTGAAGGTCACCGGCGGCGAGGTTGCGATGCAGCCGGGCCGCGACCACGACTACGCCACCATCACCGCCGCCGCCGCCCCCTGGTGCGAGCCGGAGCCGATGGCGGCCGAGGACCCGCTCTTCATCCTCTACACCTCCGGCAGCACGGGTAAGCCCAAGGGCGCGCTGCACACCACCGGCGGCTACATGGTCTGGGCCAGCTACACCCATGAGCTGGTGTTCGACTACAAGCCCGGCGAGGTCTACTGGTGCACCGCCGACGTGGGCTGGGTGACCGGCCACACCTATATCGTCTATGGCCCGCTCGCCAACGGCGCCACCACCCTGATGTTCGAGGGCATCCCCACCTGGCCCGATGCCGGCCGCTTCTGGCAGGTGGTGGACAAGCACCAGGTGAACATCTTCTACACCGCCCCCACCGCCATCCGCTCCCTGATGCGCGAGGGCGAGGCCCCGGTGAAGAAGCACAGCCGCGCCTCGCTGCGCCTGCTCGGCAGCGTCGGCGAGCCGATCAACCCCGAGGCCTGGCTCTGGTACCACCGCGTTGTCGGCGACCACCGCTGCCCCATCGTCGATACCTGGTGGCAGACCGAAACCGGCGGCATCCTCATCACGCCGCTGATCGGCGCCATCGCCCAGAAGCCCGGCTCCGCCACCAGGCCGCTGCCCGGCGTCACGCCCCTGATCGTGGACGCCGAAGGCAACGAACTGCACGGCGCCACCGAGGGCAATCTCTGCCTCGCCACCTCCTGGCCCGGCATGATGCGCACCGTCTATGGCGACCACGAGCGCTTCATCCAGACCTACTTCTCCACCTTCCCCGGCCGCTACTTCACCGGTGACGGCGCCCGCCGCGACGCCGACGGCTACTACTGGATCACCGGCCGGGTGGACGACGTGATCAACGTCTCCGGCCATCGCATGGGCACCGCCGAGGTGGAATCGGCCCTGGTCGCCCACCCCAAGGTGGCCGAGGCCGCCGTGGTCGGCTTCCCGCACGACATCAAGGGCCAGGGCATCTACGCCTACGTCACCCTCACCCTCGGCGAGGAACCGACGGAATCGCTCCGCAAGGAACTCGTCGCCTGGGTGCGCAAGGAGATCGGCCCGATCGCCGCGCCGGATGCCATCCAGTGGGCGCCGGGCCTGCCGAAAACCCGCTCCGGCAAGATCATGCGCCGCATCCTGCGCAAGATCGCGGCCAACGAGGTGGACGGGCTTGGGGATACCTCGACCCTTGCTGATCCGGCCGTGGTGACGGACCTCGTGCAGAACCGCGTGGGGTAGGGAAGCAAGCGGTTCTTTTTTGAAAAAAAGAACCAAAAAACTTTCTTCCGTTTGCGCCCGTCTCTCCCTGGAGAGGCGGGCGCAGTTCATGAAAGTCTTTTTGCTTCTTTTTCTTCAGAAAAAGAAGATTGTTCCTTCCTGCCGCGATCTCCAACACGGATGTGCCGTTTTTTGGCACAACCCCGCTAGGCGCGCGTGACACGAACCGTTAAATGACCCTGAACGCGGCCGCCTTCTTCGCCGCAACCGCCCATTTTTCACTCTTCGTTCCGGAACGCCCCGCCTCATGTCGAACTGGCTCAATGCCGCCGCCGCCACCACGGTGGTCCTGCTCGCCGCCGCCCCTGCGGCCGAAGCCTCGCTCCTAGGCGTCAAGGTCCAGGGCAACTACTTCGCCAGCAACGATCCCGGCACCAACCTCTTCATCCTCGGCGGTGAGACGTTCCACGTCTATAACGATGGCACCATCGCCGCCATGGGCAACTCGACCGCGCACGAGAACGGCACGACCGTCACGATCAAGGATACGGTTCTCGCTCAACTTGGGTTTGTCGACCCGGAGCAGACCATACCCAACATCATCACGGCCCCCTACACGGAATTCGGTTCGTATTCTCCCTTTTTCTCGAATAGAGTCGGCGTCGACTTTACCGAGAATGGTTTGTACTTCGAGAGCAGATCGCAACAAGATTCCAAGTTCGGCCCGCTCGGCGCCTATACCGTCACCCTCGTCGCCCAGACCCCCGGCGCCTTCAACGGCCTCGACCTGGTCTCCGAATCCAACTTCTCCAACGAACTGTCCTGGTCCCTGGTCGGGGACACCATCACCATTCAAGCCGTCCCCAGCGCCAACACCCAGGTCCGCTCCGCCACCTTCGCCTTCGCCCAGCAGCAGCCCGAAACCCCCACCCCGGAACCCGCCAGCCTCGCCCTCCTCGCCACCGGCCTGCTTGGCCTCGCCTTGAACCGTCGCCGCCGCCCCGCCGGTGCGGCGGCCGGGGCGGAGCATTTGCGAACATAGCCTGCCCGAAGGGGGCCAGGGCCGACCGCCACCTGGGAGGCCTTCGACTTCACCCATGCATCCGCGGCCGCCTTCTTCGCCGCAGCCGACCATTTTTCACCCTTCGTTCCGGAACGCCCCGCCCCATGTCGAACTGGCTCAACGCCGCCGCCGTCACCACCGCGGCCCTGATCGCCACCGTCGCCCCCGCCGAAGCCCAGCTTTTGGGCGTCAAGGTCGAAGGCAGCTACATCATCAACTCGGATCCCGGCACCAACCTGTTCACCACGTTGAACAGCAACGCCGGCGGAATCATCCCGATTGGCGTGGACACGGGCTCCTTTGGCGTGGTCGGCAACTCGGTTCCCATGGAGGGTGGGCCGATCGTGACCGTGAAGGACACGATCCTGTTCAGTTTTGAATCCGACGTTAAGGGCCCCCCGCCCCTGTACCCCTATGAATACATCGAATTCGCCTATTCCGGCCTGCACCAATCTGGCGCCCCAATCAGCGTTGGCGCCAACTTCACGGATAGCGGTTTCATCTTCGCAACGCTTTATCATTCTGGTTACGAACCTACGGCTCTCGCACCCTTCACCTTCAAGTTCACCGCCCAAACCCCGGGCGCCTTCGACGGCCTTGAGCTGGTCTCCGAGGAGAACTTCTCCGCGAACATGGCCTGGAGCCGCGTGGGTGACACGATCACCATCACGCCGACGAACCCGGTGTCCCAAACCTTCCTTACGGCCACCTTCGCCTTCGTCGAGCAGCCGGCGGACACCGCCGTGCCGGAACCGGCCAGCCTCGCCCTGTTCGCCACCGGTCTGCTCGGCCTCGGCCTGCACCGCTATCGCCGCCGCCCGGGCGAACCGGGCGCGCCGGCCTGAGCGGCCCGCCTTACGCCTCGCGATAGACCAGCAGCACCAGCCCCACCAGCAGGAAGCACAGCGGCCACACCCACCCGGCAATCCGGTTGCCGGGCGGGTCCAGCCGCAGTTCCAGCCACCTTGCCCAGGCGCCGGCCAGCCCGGCCAGGGCCAGCGGCGTGTGGGTGATCTCGATCAGCAGTTGCTCGCGCACATTGGCGATGGCATGCGAATGCGTCAGCAGCGCGGTGGCCGCCACCGCCGTCAGGATCGGGAACACCTTCGGCTGCCAGCCCGAACTCTGCCGGGTGATCCGCACCCGCCATTCGAACAGCGCGAACACGACGAGAAGCAACACGATCAGGCGGTGCTGCAGCACCTCCACGTCGCGCAGGCTGTCCATCAGCGAGACGGCACCCAGCGGCCAAGCTTCGGGGTCGGAGCGGAAGAACAGGAACCCCGCCAGCCCCAGGAACACCAGCGGCCAGTGCCCGGCAATCCCCAGCCCGGCCCGGTGCAGCAGCGCCAGCAGCGCGATCGCGATCACAAACAGGCCGGCCCAGTGGTGGTTGTATTCCGACCACGCGATATCGGCTGCGTTGCGCGGCGGCAGGATGCCGGAGCCCGGGTTGAACGCCAGCTGCGGCTTGCGCCCGGCCTCGCGCGCTTCCTCGTCCAGCTTGGCCTGCAGCGCCGGCTGGGTCAGCTCCGCGTGGTCTGGCGACTCAAGCCGCGGCCATTGCGGCCAGTTGCGCTCGATGATCTCCTGCATCGTCACCCGGTCGTCGCGCAGATCCACCGCCGGCGGCACGGAGGTGATGGAGGAGGCGGCGAAGAAGATCGCGATCCCCACCCCCAGCTCCACCTCCGCGAAGCGCAGCAGCCGCGTGGGCGACTGGCCGCGTTCGCGCTTCAACCGCCGGATCAGCCGGAAATTGCCCAGCCCCAGCAGCAGCAGGCCCCCGAACATCGCCGACTTGGCGGAGACCATCACGCCATAGGCGGTGCCGTAGAGCCCATGCACGTCGCCGATATAGGCCCACCACAGCGCCCCGGCCGAGCCCAGCAAACACGCCACGCCCACCATGGAAAGGGTGGAGAACCGCTCCCCCACCACCACCATCGCGCCGGGCACCTGCGCGCGCCGCAGCGCCAGCAGGAAGGCGGGAATGCCGCCGATCCACAGCGCCGCGCCGAACTGGTGGATGCCGGAGACCACCAGCAGCGGCAGGCTGCCTTCCAGCCGCGCCGCCGCATGGGTGGACAGCGTCGCGGTGGCCAGCACGCCCAGCACGGGCGGCAGCACCAGCCACCACGGCGCCCGCCCGCGCAGCCCGAACAGCACCGCGGCCAGCAACAGCCCCAGCCCCGTGCGCGCGATCCCCGCCAGCGCAAACTGCGCCCCCAGCGCATCGGCCAGGCTCATCTGCAGCGTATCGGCCAGCAGCAACGCCGGCAGCGCGACGGACGCCGCCTCCGCTGCCGCCATCCCCAGCGCCGCCCAGCCCGCCAGCCGCGCGACCCCATCGCTGATGCGCGCCCCGGTCGCCCCCAGCAGCCAGGCGCGCGGCTGCGCCAGGAAGACCAGGAACAGCGCCCCGCCCAGCGCGATGGCCTGCCCGGCCAGCGTCGCCCCGTGCAGTACGATCGAGAGATAGCCGAAGAGATCGACGAGAAGTTCCACGTCAGCCCGCCACAACGGTGAACGGCACGTCGCCGCGCGTGATGTGCCCGTCGATCGCCAGCACCTGCCAGCGCACTGTGGCCTTCCCGCGCACCAGCACGGCGCGCGCCGACAGCACCTCGTCCGGCCCCGGTAACAGGGCCAGCACGGTCTGCTTCTTGTCTGCGCCGATCAGCGTCAGGCGCGAGCGCATCCGGTCCAGCCGCGAGTTGAAGCGGAAGGTCAGCACCTGCTCGCCTTCCGGCACGCGCGCCTCATGCGGCGGATCGCTTTCCATAAGGATGGCATGCGCGTGTGCGGGGCGGGGCAGGGCGGCAAGACCCAGCAAGGCAAGCCAATGGCGGCGGGGCAAACGGATCACGACAAGCCGGGTCCTCGCTGAATGCGCCCGCGGTCTACCGAAGCCACCGCACCATGTCCAATTCCCCCCGCTGGACCACCGCGCGCGAACGGTGTTCATTGGCCGCCCACCGTCCTGGGACCGCGATGCAGCCGCCCACCCGCCCCCCCGTGCCCACCCGCGACGCCTTCCGCTGGTTCCACCGCATCGGCACGCGCTGGATGGACAACGACGTGTACGGCCACGTGAACAACGTGGTGTACTATTCCTGGATCGACACGGCGGTGAACCGCTTCCTGATCGACCATGGCTGCCTCGTGATCGGCCAAAGCCCCATCATCGGCATCGTCGCCGATACCGGTTGCCGCTTCCTGGCCCAGACCGCCTACCCCGACGACATCACCGTTGGCCTCGCCACCACCAGGCTCGGCCGTTCCTCGGTGCGCTACGGCATCGGCATCTTCCGCAACGACGAGGATGCCGCCTCCGCCCACGCCCATTTCGTCCATGTCTATGTCGACCGCGCCACCATGCGGCCGGTGCCGATCCCGGATGCCATCCGGGCGGAACTGCAAAAAATCACCAACCTGGAGGAGACCTGACCCATGGATCTCGGAATTCGCGGCCGCAAGGCCATCGTCTGCGCCGCCAGCAAGGGCCTCGGCCGCGCCTGCGCCATTTCGCTCGCCCGTGAAGGCGTCGATCTCGTCATCACCGCCCGCGGCGCCGAAGCGCTGGAGGCCACCGCCGCCGAGATCCGCAGCAAGTACCAGGTGAACGTCACCACCGTGGTGGGCGACATCAGCACCGACCAGGGCCGCGCCGACGCGCTGGGCGCCTGCCCCAACCCCGACATCCTGGTGAACAACGCCGGCGGCCCGCCCCCCGGCGATTTCCGCAACTGGGCGCGCGAGGACTGGATCAAGGCGATCGACGCCAACATGCTCACCCCCATCTTCCTCATCAAGGCGGTGGTGGACGGCATGGCGGAGCGCAAGTTCGGCCGCATCGTGAACATCACCTCCGCCTCGGTGAAGTCGCCGATCCCGCATTTGGGCCTGAGCAACGGCGCCCGCGCCGGCCTCACCGGCTTCGTCGCCGGCCTGGCGCGGCAGATGTGCAAGCACAACGTGACCATCAACGGCCTGCTGCCCGGCCCGTTCAACACGGATCGCATCCGCGGCACCACCCGCGCCGTGGCCGAGAAGACCGGGCGGAGCTTCGAGGACGCGATGGCCGATGTGGGCAAGAACAACCCCACGGGCCGCATCGGCGACCCCGCCGAGTTCGGCGATGCCTGCGCCTTCCTGTGCAGCGCCAGCGCCGGCTTCATCGTGGGGCAGAACCTTGTGATGGATGGCGGGTCGTTCAATTCGTCGATGGGGTAAGCAAGCAAGCGGTTCTTTTTTGAAAAAAAGAACCAAAAAACTTTCATTCGTTTGCGGCTCGCCCTAAGGCGGGCGCAAACGAATGAAGTCTTTTTTGCTTCTTTTTTCTTCAGAAAAAAGAAGACTCTTTCTTGGAGACGCGCATGGCCGACCTCGCCTTCCGCTCCGCAAAACACCTCGCCGCCATGGTCCGCAAGCGCAAGATCGGCTGCGTGGAGTTGCTGGACCACTTCCTCGCCCGCATCGAACGCCTGGACCCCCGCCTCAACGCCGTGGTGGTCCGCGATTTCGAGGCCGCCCGCCGCCGGGCGAAAACGCTGGACAAGATGAAGGACCCGATCGGCGCGCTGCACGGCGTGCCGATGACGGTGAAGGAAAGCTTCGACGTCGCCGGCCTGCCCACCACCTGGGGCGTGGAGGCGCTGCGCCGCATTCCCACGCTGGATGCCCTCGCCGTGGAACGCCTGCGCCATGCCGGCGCGGTGGTGATGGGCAAGACCAACGTGCCGCCGATGCTGGAGGACTGGCAGGCGAGCAACCCGATCCACGGCACCACCAACAACCCGTGGGATCTCGCGCGCTCCCCCGGCGGCTCCTCCGGCGGCGCGGCCGCGGCGCTGGCGGCGGGGCTGACGGGGCTGGAACTGGGCAGCGACATCGGCGGCTCCATCCGCCAGCCCGCCCATGCCTGCGGCGTATTCGGCCACAAGCCCAGCCACACCTTGCTGCCGCTCTATGGCCACGCCCCGGTGGCGGATGGCCAGGGCCAGGTGGACATCGCCTGCATCGGCCCGATGGCCCGCAGCGCCGGGGATCTCGCCCTCGCACTCGATGTGCTGGCCGGCCCGGATGCGCTGGACAGCATCACCGCCGCCCCCCTGCCCAAGGGTCCCAAATCCCCCAAAGGCCTGCGCGTGGCCATCTGGGCGGACGACGATGCCACCCGCACCGACCCCGATATCACCCAAGCTGTGCTCGCCGCCGGCGCCGCCCTGGCCAAGGGGGGTGCGACCGTCAGCACCACCGCTCGCCCATCCATCGACCAGGCGGAGGCCTTCCGCCTCTATTTGCGCCTGCTCGGCGCCGTCAGCTTCAGCCGCCTCCCGCCCGAGGAGGAAGCGCGCATGGCCGAACACGTCGCCGCGCTCAAGCCGGATGACCGCTCCGCCGGTGCGGAGATGCTGCGCGCCGTCGGCCTCCCGCATGGCGACTGGCTCACGCTGAACGACCGCCGCACCCGCATGCGCCGCCTGTGGGGTGCGTTCTTCCGCGAGTGGGACGTGCTGATCTGCCCCAGCTTCGCCGTGCCGGCCCAGCCGCATATGCTGGGGCTGGAACCATGGGAGAAGTTCACCGAGATCACCGGTGTGCGCACGCCGTGGGACGATCTGCTGTTCTGGCCCGGCGTGATCGGCGCCATGCTGCTGCCCGCCACCGCCGCGCCGATCGGCCGCACGGCTTCTGGCCTGCCGATCGGCTGCCAGATCGTGGGGCCCATGCACGCCGACCGCCGCACCATCGCGGTGGCCGGGATGCTGGAGGACGTGATGGGCGGGTTCAGGAAGCCGGAGGGCTGGGCTTAGCTCATCGATCCTGCGCGCTGTGCCACACGCGCAGGATGCGAACGATCTCGGCTTCCACCTCGTAGACCAGCACGCAGGGCCGGATGATCACGAGTTCCCGCCATCCCACCGGGGCGGCCGCGACCGGGAAACAGCTCAAGCCGGTCGCCCGCATCGGCGAGGGCCTGGGCCAATCGTCCTGCCGCAATCGGGTTTTCGGCGGCGATGTAGGCGAAGATTCGCTGGATATCGGCGGTGGCAGCCGCCTGCCATTCGACCTTCAATCGGGGCGCGGCACGGGCGGCGGCGCATCGAACTCGCCCGCTGCCAGCCGAAGCAACCAAGCCCGCATGTCGGCGTGCGGCACCGATCGCCGATCCGCCTGCGCTTCCTCGACGGCTGCGCGCAAGGCTTCGGCCTCGGCGATGTCGTCATCCACCGTCGTGACGTTGCGCGTCATGCTGGCAGTATAGCGTTCCGTCGGTGGCCGTTGCATCAGAATCTGGTGCGGGCGGCGGGACTCGAACCCACACTCCCTGACGGGAAGCAGATTTTAAGTCTGCTGCGGCTACCATTTCGCCACGCCCGCACGCCGGCTGTTTTCCGACACAAGCGCGGGCGGTGCAATCCCGCGACTAGGCGAGCTCCGCCTTCAGTGCCGCGGCGAAGGCGGCCACGTCGCCCTCGTGGTTGTACACGTGGGGGCTCACGCGCATCACGCCGAGCCGGTCCGCCACATGCACCCCGCGCCCGGCCAGCCGGTCCAGCATCCCCGCCGGCAGGCCGCCGGCGAGGCGCAGGCCCAGGATATGGGGTGCGCGGCGTTCGCGCGGCAGCATGGAAATGCCGGGCAGGTCGCTCACTGCTTCGGCCAGCGCATCGGTCAGGCCGCGCAGCCGGGCGGCGACGGCCGGGCGCTCCCATTGCAGCACCTGCTCCAGCCCCACGGCGGCCATCGGCAGGCCGACGGGGTCGTTGCGTTCGCCACGGTCGAAGCGGCGGGCGGTGGGGATGTAGCTGTTGCTGCCCGGCTGCCGCGCCGGGCCGTGGTTCTCCAGCGGCGCGCCCTCCTGGTGCTCCGGCGCCACGTACAGGAACGCCACGGAGTAGGGGCCCAGCACCCATTTGTAGGTGGGGAAGGCGAGGAAATCCGGCTTCAGCACGTCAAGGTCGAGATCGAGCACGCCCGCGGTCTGGGTCGCGTCGATCACGATGCGGGCGCCCTGGCGGTGCAGCGCGGGGGCGAGGCGGGCGAGGTCGATCAGGGCGCCGTCGCTCCAGTGCAGCGGCGTCAGCGCCGCGAGGCCCACGGGTGCTGCGCCAGGGCGTTCGATCGCCTCCAGCAGCGCGCTGGTCCAGTCACCATCGGCCGGGCGCTGCACCACCTCCACCGTGGCGCCGGCCGCCGCGGCCAGCTCGGGCCAGACCAGGGCAAGCGAGGGGAACTCGCCGTCGATCATCAGCACCCGCGTGCCGCGCGCGATGCGCAGGTTCTTCGCCGCGGTGGCGATGCCGTAGCTGACCGCGCCGGTGATCGCCACGTTGTCCGCCGCCGTGCCCAGCAGCGAGGCCGCAGCGGTTCGAGCGCGTTCCGAGATGGCCGTGCCGTGGGTGGCGCCCATGGTCCAGGGGAAGCTCTTGGTGGTCACGCCCACCTGGCCGGCCTCGCGCACCGTGCGCGGCAACGGCACGTAGGCGGCCGCGTTGAGGTAGGCGACCTCGTCCGGGATCTCGAAGAGGTGGCGCTGGGAGGCGAGGGGCGTGGTCACTTGGAGTTCTTCCCCAGGGTTTCCGGGTTCACGACGTAGCCGGGGTCCAGCTTGCCGTCGAAATAATCGAGGATGTTGGCCACCGCCCGGCGGGACATCTTGGCGTAGCATTCCAGCGGGGCGGCGGCGTTGTGCGGGGCCAGCACCACGTTGGGCAGCTTGAACAGCGGGTTGTCGGGGTTCGGCGGCTCCTGCACCAGCACGTCCACCCCGGCGGCCTCGATGGTGCCGTTGGCGAGCGCTTCGGCCAGCGCCGGCTCGTCCACCAAGCCGCCGCGGGCGGTGTTGATCAGCCAAGCGGTGGGCTTCATCTGCTTGAGGAAGCTGGCATCCACCATCTTGCGCGTTTCGTCGGAGAGCGGGCAGTGCAGGCTGATCACGTCCGCCTGCGGCACCGCTTCCATCAGGTTCGGCGCCGGGATGTGGCCGTCGGCGGCGATGCGCGGGGTGGGGAAGGCGGGGTCGTGCACCATCACCTTCATGCCGAAGGCGGTGCACAGCTTGGCCACGCGGGTGCCGATGCGGCCGTAGCCGACGATCAGGATGGTGCGCTCCGACAGCTCATGCATGCGCCGGCCGGTTTGGATCATCCAGGTGCCGGCGCGCACGGAGGCATCGTATTCCGTGGTGCGGCGGGCCACGGCGAGCATCAGCATCATGGCGTGCTCGGCCACGCTGAGGTCGTTGGCGCCGTTCACCACGCCCACGGTCACGCCGCGGCGGGTGCATTCCGGGATATCGAGCGTATCGAAGCCCACGCCGAAGCGGCTGACCATGCGCAGCTTCGGCGCCTGGGAGAGAAGATCGAGCTGCACCTTCTCCAGCCCCACCATGATGGCATCGGCATCGCCCACACTGGCCGCCAGCGCCGCGGTCATCGGCGGGCCGCGGAACTCGGTGGAGAGCAGCTGCACCTCGATATCCGGGCGGGCGGCGAGCATCTCCATCGCGGTGGGGTGCAGCGCGCGGCAGAAGACAACTTTGGGCATGGGCGTTTCCGGCTGTTCTGGGTTGCGGGGGCGATGCTTGCACCATCCCGGGGCCGCCGCTAGTGTCCGGGCCCATGCACAAGGCTGCCCCCTTCTCCGACCTGGGTCTGCGCGCTTCCGCGCAGCCGTCGGCGCGCCTTGGCCTCCTCCTTCTTCTTCGACTTAGCCGCCCCTGGGCGTGACGCCGCGCGACTGCGGCATCGCTCAGGGGAAGCCCTGAGGCCGGCCGCGCGCGCGGCCATCTGCGCCACACGGCGCGACGGTTAAACGAGGAAGTGCCCACATGAGCATCACCCATCCCAGCTTCGGCAAGCTGGACGACGACCGCATCATCATCTTCGACACCACGCTGCGCGATGGCGAGCAGAGCCCCGGTTTCTCCATGAACCTCAAGGAGAAGCTGCGCATGGCCGAGGCCCTGGCCGAGCTGGGCGTGGACGTGATGGAAGCCGGCTTCGCCATCGCCTCCGTCGGCGATTTCGAGAGCGTGAAGGCCATCGCCGAGACCGTCGGCCGCCGGCCGGATGGCCCGGTGATCGCGAGCCTCGGCCGCCATGCCCGCGCCGACATCCTGCGCTCGGCCGAGGCGCTGAAGCCGGCGGCCCGCCCGCGCATCCATATCGTGATCGCCACCTCTGACCTGCACATGGAGCACAAGCTGCGCATGACGCGCGAGGAGGTGCTGGACAGCATCACCACGCACGTGACGCTGGCGCGCCAGCACACCGACGATGTGGAGTGGTCGGCCGAGGATGGCAGCCGCAGCGACGACGACTTCCTGTGCCGCGCGGTGGAAGCCGCGATCCGTGCGGGTGCGACCACCATCAACATTCCGGATACCGTCGGCTACGCCATGCCGGCGGATATCGCCCGCATGTTCACCATGCTGCGCAACCGGGTGCCGGGCGCGGAGAAGGTGATCTTCTCCGCCCACAACCACAACGACCTCGGCATGGCGGTGGCCAACACGATCGCCGCGCTGCAGGCCGGGGTGCGCCAGGTCGAGTGCACCATCAATGGCATCGGCGAGCGGGCGGGCAATGCCGCGCTGGAAGAGATCGCGATGGCGATGCGCACAAGGCCGGACATCGTGAGCGCCAAGCCGCGCATCGTGACCGAGAAGATCCTCAAGACCTCCAAGCTGCTGTCCACCATCTCCGGGTTCGACGTGCAGCCGAACAAGGCGATCGTGGGCCGCAATGCCTTCGCCCATGAATCCGGCATCCACCAGGACGGCGTGCTGAAGCATGCCGGCACCTATGAGATCATGACGCCCCAATCGATCGGCTGGGCGCGATCGAGCCTGGTGCTGGGCAAGCATTCCGGCCGCGCTGCCTTCCGCGACAAGCTGAAGACGCTGGGCTATGGCGACGTGGGCGACAACCAGCTGAACGATGCGTTCCGCCGCTTCAAGGACCTGGCCGACCGCAAGAAGGTGGTGTTCGACGACGACATCGCGGCGCTGGTCGACGACGAGGTTCTTCGCGGCAACGACCGGGTGAAGTTTGTCTCGCTCGATCTGCGCGCGGGTTCCAAGGCGCCGCCGAAGGCCGAATTGGAGCTGGAGATCGACGGCGAGGTGAAGCTGGCGACCTCCTCCGGCGATGGGCCGGTGGATGCCTGCTTCAAGGCGATCGGCGAGATCTTCCCGCATGATGCCACGCTGACGCTGTATTCCGTGGGCGCGGTGACCGAGGGGACCGACGCCCAGGCGAAGGTGACGGTGCGGCTTGAGGAGAACGGCAAGATGGTGGACGGCCAGGGGGCCGATACCGACACCATCGTGGCGTCCGTGCGGGCCTATGTGCATGCGCTGAACAAGCTGCTGGTGAAGCGCGAGCGGACGGAGCCGGCGGCTATTCCGGCCTGATGCAAGTAGTTTGCGCCCGGTTTCCCAGGGGAACCGGGCGCAAAGTGTGAAAAGTCTTTTTGCTTCTTTTTCTTCAGAAAAAGAAGATTCTTACTTCCTTCCCCTACGCTTCTTGGGGTCATACCCTCCGCCGCCCGGCCCCATCGGCTTCGGGGTGTGGTCTTTCCGTGGGCGCAGGGTGGCGCTGGCGGCGGGCGGCGGTTCCAGCCCGAGATCCAGGGCTTCGAGGCGTTTGATTTCGTCGCGCAGGCGGGCGGCTTCCTCGAATTCCAGGTCGGCGGCGGCGGCGCGCATGCGTTTTTCGAGTTCGGCGATGCTGGCCTTGAGGTCCTTGCCGACGAATTCGGTGGCGCTGCTGTTGGCGATGGGCGCGACGGTGACGTAGTCCTGCTCGAAGACGGATTCGAGCACCTTGCCGATCTGCTTGCGGATGCCCTGCGGGGTGATGCCGTGTTCTTCGTTCCAGGTGCGCTGGCGGTTGCGGCGGCGTTCGGTTTCCTCGATGGCGTAGCGCAGGCTGTCGGTCATGCGGTCGGCGTAGAGGATGACGCGGCCGTCGATGTTGCGGGCGGCGCGGCCGATGGTTTGGATGAGGCTGGTGCGGCTGCGCAGGAAGCCTTCCTTGTCGGCATCCAGGATTGCGACGAGCTGGCATTCGGGGATGTCCAGGCCTTCGCGCAGGAGGTTGATGCCGATGAGGACATCGAAGACGCCCATGCGGAGGTCGCGGATGATTTCGATGCGTTCGAGGGTATCGACGTCGGAGTGGAGGTAGCGGACGCGGACGCCGTTTTCGTTGAGGTATTCGGTGAGGTCTTCGGCCATGCGCTTGGTGAGGACGGTGACCAGGGTGCGGGCGCCGTTTTGGGCGACGGTGCGGACTTCGGCCAGGAGGTCATCCACCTGGCGTTCGACGGGGCGGATTTCGGTGACGGGGTCGATGAGGCCGGTGGGGCGGATGACCTGCTCGGCGAAGGCGCCGCCGGTGCGTTCCATTTCCCACGGGCCCGGGGTGGCGGAGACGAAGAGGGTTTGCGGGCGGAAGCTTTCCCATTCGGCGAATTTCAGCGGGCGGTTGTCGATGCAGGAGGGGAGGCGGAAGCCGAATTCGGCGAGGATGGATTTGCGGGCGTAGTCGCCGCGTTCCATGCCGCCGATCTGGGGGACGGTGACGTGGGATTCGTCGATGATGAGAAGGGCGTTCTCCGGCAGGTATTCGAAGAGGGTGGGCGGGGGTTCGCCCGGGTTGCGGCCGGAGAGGTAGCGGGAATAGTTCTCGATCGATTTGCAGGAGCCGGTGGTCTCGATCATTTCCATGTCGAAGGTGGTTTTCTGCTGCAGCCGCTCGGCTTCCAGCAGGCGTCCGTTCTGGGTGAAGAAATCGAGGCGGTCCTTCAGCTCCTGCTTGATGTCCTGCACGGCCTGCTGGAGGGTGGGGCGGGGGGTTACGTAGTGGCTGTTGGCGTAGATGGTGATGGTTTCGAGCTTGGCGGTGGTTTCGCCGGTGAGGGGGTCGAATTCGGAGATGCCCTCGATCTCGTCGCCGAAGAGGGTGACGCGCCAGGCGCGGTCTTCGTAGTGGGCGGGGAAGATATCGACGACTTCGCCGCGCAGGCGGAAGGTGCCGCGCTGGAAGGCGACGTCGTTGCGGCGATATTGGAGTTCGACGAGTGCTTTTGCCAGGCGGTCGCGGTCGATGCGGCCGCCGGGTTCGAGCTTTACGACCATCTTTGAATAGGTCTCGACCGAGCCGATGCCGTAGATGCAGGAGACGGAGGCGACGATGATGACGTCGTTGCGTTCCAGGAGCGACTGCGTGGCGGCGTGGCGCATGCGGTCGATCTGTTCGTTTATCTGGCTGTCTTTTTCGATGTAGGTGTCGGTGCGGGGGACGTAGGCTTCGGGCTGGTAGTAGTCGTAGTAGCTGACGAAGTATTCGACGGCATTGTTGGGGAAGAAGGCCTTCATCTCGCCGTAGAGCTGGGCGGCGAGGGTTTTGTTGGGGGCGAGGATGAGGGTGGGTTTCTGTACCGACTCTATCACCTTGGCCATGGTGAAGGTTTTGCCGGAGCCGGTGACGCCGAGGAGGACCTGGTCGCGCTCGTTGTTGTTGAGGCCGGCGACGAGTTCGCGGATGGCGGTGGGCTGGTCGCCGGCGGGTTCGTATTCCGAGACGACCTGCAGGCGGGTGGTGGCGGGCTTGGGCGGCTGGCGGACGGGTTGGAAGACGACGAGGTTGTGGTCGGCGTTGGGGTGCGTGACCGTGGGGGTGGCGATGGGGGCGAGGGTGGGTGGCATAGGGGGCCTCCGGCAGGCTTATTCAGCTTAGCACAGGGAGATGGGGTGGAGGAGGCGGGGTGCCAGGGGTTGTGTTAGAATGTTATAACATTGCGTTCGATGGGCGTGCGAATGCGATGCGGGTTGGGGGGTGATTTTGGGCGGGGGTGGGCGGGCGTGGGACGGGGGATGCAGGCGGGGGGTGCGCGGGAGGGCCTGGTGGGGCAGGGCGCGGGCGGAGTGCGGGCGCGGGCGTGCTGTTCCGGGGTGGCGGCGCGAGGGCCGGGGCGGAACCAGGCGCGGAGGAGGGTGAGGGCCTGGGCGGCGATGGCGCGGGCCAGGGCGGTGCCGGGGGTAGCGCCGAACAGGGCGGCGAGGAGGAGGGCGAGGGCGGACAGGACGGCATCGAGGGGGTGGGATTCCGGGCGTGATTCTTCAGCCGCCACGAGGGCGGGTCCGGCAGGCGCAGTGGTGCTGGCCCGGTGTTTGTTCATGGTTTGTTTCTACGCCAATGGCGATAGGGGTGCAAGGAAAAAATATCCATGAATGGATTTTTTTCGAGTGGGGTGTGGCGTGGCGATTTGGCGGTTGGTGCGTTACCGGGGGCGGATGCGTTGGAGGGGCTGGGATGCTGGGACGGCGGTTGCAGGCGTTGGGGGCGGTGCTGCTGGTGCTGGGGCTGGCCGCGCATACGTTCGGCTGGGCGTGGGTGGGGTGGCTACCGCGGGAGGCGCTGGCGGCGGGGCGGGCCTTTCTGCGGGCGCTGGGGGATGACCCGCTGACCTATGGGCTGATCGCGGCGGGGGTGGGGTTGATTGTGGTGGCCAGGTTTGTGCGCCGGTGAAGTTTGGGGTTCAGGGGGTGGGGCGCTTGCGGAGCAGGTAGCGGTGGCGGCCGTCGAGGACGAGTTCGCCGCGCTGGTTGTGGATGGTGCTGCGCAGGCCGACGACGCCGGTGGTGCGGTTGGGGGTGAGCTCATCCACTTCCAGGGCGGGGTAGAGGGTGTCTCCGGCGAAGACGGGGGCGAGGAAGCGGGAGGATTGTTCGAGGAAGGCCTTGAGGGACTCCTCGACCATGTGGGGGAAGAGGCCGGCGCCGGCGGCGGTTTGGATGGCGACCTGGTAGCCGTGGGCGAGGAGATCGGGGAAGCCGTGGCGGCGGCAGAATTCGCGGTCGTAGTGGATGGGGTGGTTGTCGCCGCTGGCGGCCTGGAAGGCGAGGAAGATCGCCTCGGTCATGGTGCGGCTGGGGAGGGGGAAGCGTTCGCCCATGGCGAAATCCTCGAACCAGCGTTGCTGGGGGACGAGGCGGTGTTGGGTGGGGTCGAAGGGGGGCATGGCGGCGGTTCCGGTGGGGAGGCCGGAGTTTAGGCGGGGATGGTGGCGGTGTTGAGCGGGTGGTGTGGTCGAGAGAGTCTCAAATTTAGGATTGGCGTTGTCGCAAAAATGAGGCGGGTGGTTCAGGGGTCGTCCGAGTCCTCGCGCAGCAGGTGATCGAGGGAGGTCGGCGGGAGGCGATTGATCCACTTGGCGGTCTTGCGGTCGTAGCGGCGGTCGTTCGGTTCGACGCGTTTTTGGGCCTTGCGGCCGTAGAGCCGGACAAAGCGTGCGACGGCGGCGGCCTGGAGGGCGCGTTTCTGTTCGGGGGTGCGTTTGCGGCGCATGGCTGGATGGTAGCAGGGGGGCGTATCGGATTTGAAGCGGTGTTGAGGCTGCGGTGGGAGTTGTGGCTTATGCGGCGCTTGGCGGATGGTTTTTGGAGGCGAGGATGGCGCGGGTGAGTTTCAGCGCGTTCCGGCGGAACATGTCGGGACTGATGGACGAGGTGGTGGCCAGTGGCGAGACGCTGGTGGTGACCCGGCGTGGGCGCGGCGGCGTGGTGGTGATGTCGGAGGAGGCGTTCGCGGGGTGGGAGGAGACGATGCACCTGCTGAGGAGCCCGGCGAATGCGGCTTGGTTGTTGGCTTCGATCGCGGAGGCCGATGTGGGGGCTGCGGAGGCGCGTGACTTGATCGAGCCGTGAACGTCCATTTCACGCGGGGGAGGACTAACTGCATTGGGTGGAGGCCGACCGGGCGGTGCTGGGGCGGGTGAACGAGCTGAACAAGGACGTGCGGCGGTCGCCGTTAGAGCGGTTTCCGATCATTCTGCGTCATAGCCTGCAGCGGCGAAGTAGTTGGTACACTCTTCGGGTGTGACGGTGTTGATGATGCGCCCGATGGCGTTCCAGAGCCCGTCGATGGTGCGCTCAGCG
>JBIKOJ010000336.1:0-3665 GCA_044358135.1 Acetobacteraceae bacterium
TCCCGCCGAAGGCGGAACTCATGTGGGTCCAGGGACCTCAGGTCCCTGGCGGGTCCAGGGCAGAGCCCTGGCCTTCCCTTCCCTCACACCGGCATCGTCCGCCCCTGGTAGGCTCGGCCGAGGGTGGCTGCGTCTTCCCGGCCGCCGGCCAGCACGCGCACGCCGTCGTCCAGGCGTTGTTTGATGTTCTCCGGCCAGCAGGCTTCCAGGAAGGCCAGCCCGTTGCGGTGGCAGGCGCGCAGGATGCGGTCGCGCGCGGTTTGCAGTTCCGGCGGGTAGGGGTTGTTGCGCATGGTGAGGTAGCCGAGCGAGAAGCCGAGGTCGCCTGGCCCGATCTCGGCATAGGCGAGGCCCGGCACGGCCAGGATTTCCTCGCAGCGTGCCACGCCTTCGGGGCTTTCCAGCTTCACGCCCAGCATCAACTCGCCTTTGGGGTTCAGCGGCCAGGGGTCGCAGCGCTGCTTGTAGTCGATCACGTCCACGCCCCAGACATGCGCGGCATCGGGTTCGGAGCCTTGGCCGCGGGTGCCGACGCCCAGCGTGCCGGGCGCTGGCGTGGCCTTCTTCTTGCCGGCCATGCGTTCCAGCGGCGTGGGCATGGCGGGGTCCAGCCCCTGGGCGCCGATCGGGTAGCGGCAGGATTCCACGAAGGCGCGCACGGCTTCCGGCGTTTCGGCCTGGCACAGGATGATGCCGTGAACGCCGCGGCCCAGGATCTGGCGGAACTGCCAGGCATTGTGCAGCACGTTGGCTTCGGAGGTGCCGTTGACGGGCGCTTCCACCACCACGGTGGGGGTGCGATGGCCAGAGCGGGTGGGCCCGCCATCGACCAGGCCCTTCATGTAGGCGGCGAGGCCGGCCATGTCGAAGGCGCCGTGTTCCATGCCGATGTTGATGTAGTCGGCCCAGGTGCCGGCGTCTTCGCGGCCTTGGTCATAGGTCAGCACGTGCCCGGTGTGGTGGCCGGTGTAGTACACGCCGATATCCTGTTGCAGCAGCTCGATGCAGCGGTTGATGCGCGCCATGGATCGTCCCCCGTGTTGCAGGGAGGCTAGCACGGCGGCGGGGCGAGGGAAGTCAGCGCCGCAGCGCGCGCAACAGCCGCCCGTCGATCGCGGCCAGGCCCAGGCCGATCAGCGCCATGCCGGCCAGAGCCCGCATCGTCACGGCTTCGCCCAGCACGAGCGCACCGAGCAGCAGCGCGCTGGCCGGCAGCAGGAAGGTCACCAGCAGCAGGTTGGTGGCCCCCACCCGCGCCAGGATGGCGAAGTAGAGCACGTAGCCCATGGCGGTGCAGAGCAGCGCAATGCCGAACAGCGCCGCCCAGGCGGTGGCGCTGGGCATTGGAAGGGTCCAGCTGCGTTCCAGCAGGAGGGCGAGCGGCAACAGCATGGCCGCACTCGCGGTCACCTGCCCGGTGGCCACATGCAGCGACGGGATGGCGCGAAAGCGGCGGCCATAGATGCCGGCGAAGGCATAGCTCACCGCGGCGCCGAGGCAGCACAGCTGGCCCACCGGGTCCGCCTGGCCGATCCCGCCCAGCAGGCCCGGCCCCACCAGCACCGCCACGCCCGCGAAGCCCAGCGCCACGCCGGCCGCCTTGGCCGGGGAAAGGCGCTCGTCGGCAGTCAGCCAATGGGCCGCCAGCACGGTGAAAATCGGCGTTGTGGCGTTGAGGATGGCGGCGAGCCCGCTGGGGATGCGCGCCACGCCCAGGGTGATCAGCACGAAGGGGATGATGTTGTTCAGCAGCCCCATCACCGCGAACTGCCGCCACGGCAGGCCCGCGTGCACCGGCATGCGGCGCAGCAGCAACAGAAGGTGCAGCATCAGCGCCGCCAGCCCCACGCGGCCGAGCACGATGGTGAGCGGCGGCAACTCCACCACCAGCAGCGCGAAGAACAGGAACGAACTGCCCCAGAGCACGGAGAGCACCATCAGCAGCGCCCAGCCGGTGCTGTCCATGGCGGGGGAGGCGGGCGTGCGGGGGGCGTGGCTCATGCGGCCGGCATAGAGCAAGGCGCCGTGTCGCGCCTTCCGGTCGTTGCGGCGACCATGCCATGCGAGGGCTGCGCGCGATCCCCGCGCGGCCGTTCAGCCCGGCTTGGGCAGCGGCGTAACCCCGGGCAGCGCCAGCACCCGGGCCACCCAGGCCGCCACGCCGGGCCAGCGGGCAAGGTCGAACTCGCCTTCCTCCGCCGCCTGGGTATAGCCGCACAGCGCGAGATCGGCGGCGGTGGGGCCGGCATCGGTCAGCCAGTCATGCGTGGCCAGCCGGCGCTCCATCACATCCAGCGCCTTGCCGCCGCGGTCCCAACACTCGCGCAGGCGCGGCAGCTGCGCCTCGCGCTGGCCCAGATAGGTGATGATGTTGCGCGCCACCGCGATGTAGGGTTCGTGGCTGTACTGCTCGAAGAACAGCCATTCCAGCACCCGCGTGCGCGCCAGGCCCGGCGGCGGCAGCCAGGGCGTGCCCTCGGCGAAGTGGCACAGGATCGCACAGCTTTCGCTGAGGTGCTGGCCGTCCTCCAGCTCCACCACCGGCACCTTGCCGTTTGGGTTGCGCGCCAGGAAGGCGGCGGTGCGGGTTTCACCGGCATTGGAATCCACATCCACCCAGCGAAACGCGCGCCCGGTGAGGCGCAGGATGGTGGTGACCTTCCAGCAATTGCCGCTGGCGGCGAACCCGTACACGGTGAGCATGCTGTTCTCCCGGGAGCAGAGATGGCTAGGCTTCGCGCGCGGCGCGCAGCAGCGCCTCGGCGGTGTCGGGCTCCATGCGCAGCGCCCGCAGGGCGGTGTCGCGGCTGAAGCCGGCCCGGGCGAAGGCCGCGAGCTCCTTCTGCACGCGGGCGGGATCGGCGGCAACGGTGCGGAACGGGCCCAGCCGCCGGCGCCGCGCATGGGCCACGGCGGCGGCGAGTTCGGCTTCCGGATCGTCCGGCAGGAACGACTGCACGGTCTCGGCATCCACCCCCTTCGCCGCGAGATGGGCCGCCACCGCGCGGCGCGAGCGGCCGGCGCGGTTCAGGCTGCGGGCGCGCGACTCGGCGAACACCGCATCGTTCAGCGCGCCAAGCACCACCAACCGGTCCGCCACGCGGCGCGCCGCCTCCCGCGCCGCCGCGGCCTGCGCGGGGGCCGCCTCGTTGCCCTCGCTGGCACGCAGCCAGCGCAGGATGCGCCGGTCCAGCACCGCCACCAGCCCCGCCCGCGTGGTGGCATAGCGCGCGAGATGGGTCATCGCCGCCTCGCGCAACGCGGGTTCGTCGGGGGCGGGACCAGGGGGGCCAGGAACACGAGCCATACGGCGATTCCTGCCACTTCCCGCGCATGGGCGCCATGCGCAACATTCCCGCCATTTGACACCGGCGCCACCACCCCCGCATTGTTCCCGCTTCCCCGGAACCGCCGGCGCACAGGGTGCCGGTGGCCGCAAGCCCGTGGGAACAAACGTCCCCAGCACGAGGGACATATGAGGGTCACCCGGATATGATTTCCGCCCTTCTGCCGAACTACAACCGCGCCGACCTCGCCTTCGAGCGGGGCGAGGGTGCCTGGCTGTGGACGACAGACGGCCGACGATTCCTCGATTTCGGGTCGGGCATCGCCACCGCCTCCCTCGGGCACGGCAACAAGCACCTGGCAGACGCCATCTCGGCGCA
>JBIKOJ010000014.1:0-40142 GCA_044358135.1 Acetobacteraceae bacterium
GACTTTTATACCTTTGCGCCGAGGATAGCCCCGACGCAAAGGTATAAAAGTTTTTTGGTTCTTTTTTTCAAAAAAGAACCGCTTCCTTGCTTAGTGCCGGTGTCCCATCCCCCCGGCCCCGGCCGCCTGCACCGTGACCGTGATGGTCACCGCCGGCGCCTTCTCGAAGGTGATCGTCAACGGGAAGCTCTCGCCCCGGTTGAGCGGCTTCTTCAGGCCGATCAGCATGATGTGGTGGCCGCCGGGTTGCAGCACGACCTTCTCGCCGGCCGGCACCACAAGCTGGGGCACCTCGCGCATCCGCATCACATTGCCGTCGCGGACCGTCTCGTGCAGTTCCACCTTCTCGGCGACGGGGGAGCTGGCCGAGACCACCCTGTCGGCGGCGCCGGTGGCCTTCAGCGTGAGGAACGCGCCGCCGGAGCGGGCGGAGGCGGTGGTGGCGCGGGCCCAGGCCTCGGTCACCTCCACGACGGGGGCTTGCGCCAGGGCAGGCGGGACGGAGGCGGCGAGGCCCAGCAGGGCCGCCGCGGCGAGAACGACATGTCGCATGTGCAGAAATCCTATCGCGCCCCGCAGGGCGCCGCATGAACGCAAGAAACGGGTTGGATCAGCCGGCCAACCCGGGCGGCGCGCGGGAGGCATAGGCGGCCCAGCCCACCGCCGGCATGGCCCGGCCCGCGGGGGCCCGTGCCGGCATGAGGCCGATCGCGCGCACCGGCACAACCGGCCCAGCGGCCAGCCCGGAAGCCGGCGCGGAGCCGGGGCACGCCAGGCACGCCTCGTGCGAATTGCCCTGCGGCACGCCGTCCGGCGCATCGGCCAGGCAGAGCGCCCCGGCGGCTTGCGCCATGGCCAGTGCGGGATCGGGGCGTGGCCCGGCGGCGGGCGACAGGCCCAGAAGGGCGAGGGCCAGCGCCGCGCGCAGCAGCAAAAGCAAAGGGGCCGCTGCGGCGAATGCCGCGCGACCCCTACGGTGCGGTGGTGGAGCCAAGCGGGATCGAACCGCTGACCTCCTGAATGCCATTCAGGCGCTCTCCCAGCTGAGCTATGGCCCCGCTACCGGAGGCGCGCATATATCCCCCCTGCCACATGTGATCAAGTGCCTCTCGCCCTTCATCGCGCGGCGGGCAGGGTTGCGCGCGCGTTACCGTCTCGCAAAGGGCGTGGCGGGGGCCTCGAAACGGCCTTCCACATACTTGTCCGGCTCCGGCGCGCCGGCGGCGGTGTGCACCGGCAGGACGCCGCCCCAGATCGGCCAGGTCTCGTCGCCGGGGTCGTCGCCCGGGGGGGCGGCGCGCACCTTGGCGGAGGCTTCGTCGATCGGCATCGCCAGCACGGCGGTGGCCTTCATCTCACGCTCGTTCGGCGGGCGCAGGCCTTCCCAGCGGCCGGGCACCAGCTTGTCCATGAAGGCCTTCAGCGTGGCCATGGTCTCGTCGGGGTCGGTGACCAGACGCGGGGTGCCGAAGCACATCACGGAGCGGTAGTTCACCGAGTGGTTGTAGCCGGAGCGTGCCAGCACGTAGCCATCCATGATGGTGACGGTGAGGCACACCTGCCCGCCGGCGGCGTTGGCGCGGACCATGCGGCTGGCCGAGCTGCCGTGCCAGAACACGGTGTCGCCCACGCGCCAGTGGAAGGTGGGGATCACCACCGGGCGGCCTTCGATCAGGTGGCCGACATGGCACAGCGGCGAGGCATCCAGGATGGCGTGGATGGTGTCCTTGTCGTAGCGCCCGCGCTCATGCATGCGGCGGGTGCGGACGAAATCAGTCGGGGGCGGTGTGGGGGTGCTCATATCCGCAGCCTGGGCTGCGATTGGCCCGCCGGGTAGGACCGATTCCGGCGCTATCGGCCAGACCGCATCAGCGTGCCAACACCCCGTGCTGGCGCAGGAAGCCCAGCAGCGCCAGCATCGGCAGGCCCACGATTTCGGAATGCTCGCCCTCGATGCGGTCGAACAGCTGCAGGCCCGGCCCCTCCACGCGATAGGCCCCCACCGTGGTGGTCAGCACCTCGCCTTCCAGCGCCAGGTACTGGTCCAGGAACGCCTCGGAGAAGTCCCGCATCACCAGCTTCGGCTTGGCGACATGCTGCCACAGGCGCTGGCCGCCGCGCTGGCACAGGACCGCCGTTACCAGCGTGTGGGCCCGGCCGCGCAGGGCCAGAAGCTGGGCCCGGGCCGCTGCCATGTCGGGCGGCTTGTCGAACCAGGCGCCTTCGCACACCAGCATCTGGTCGGCGCCGATCACCAGCGCCTCCGGGTGCCGCCGGGCGATCCGCTCGGCCTTCAGGCTGGCCAGCAGCAGCGCGGTCTCGTCGGCGGAGGCACCTTCGGCGCGGGCGGCCTCCTTTACTTCTGCCTCGTCCACATGCGCGGCCATCGTCTCCACCGCCACCCCCGCCGCCGCGAGCAATCCGGCGCGGAAGCGGGACTGGCTGGCCAGGATCAGGCGCATCAGATGTCTCCCACTCATGGGGCCACCCTACCACGCCCGGGCGCGCTCAGGAGGCGAGGCGCAGTTCCACATCGGCGCGCACCGCCAGGGTGTCGTCCGCCGCGCCCAGTTCCTCCAGGCGGTAGCCCGCGCCCCACACGGTGGAGATCAGCCCGGCGGCACCGGCGGCAGCGAGCTTCTTGCGCAGCTTGCAGATGAACACGTCGATGATCTTCTGGTCGGGCTCGGCCTCTTCGATCGAGTAGAGCTGGCTCAGCATCGCGTCCTTGCGGACCACCTGGCGGCGGCGCAGCGTCAGCAGTTCCAGCACCGCGAATTCCTTGCCGGTGAGGTTCACCGGGCGGCCGAACACGCGCGCCTCGCGCGCTTCCAGGTCCAGAGTGAGTGCGCCGACGGTCAGCTCGCGGCGGGCGAAGCCGCGCGAACGGCGGGCCAGGGCCCGGCAACGCGCCACCAGTTCGGCGCCCTCCACCGGCATGCGCACCAGTTCGTCGGCACCGGCATTCAGGCCGCGCACCACATCCAGCGACTGGCCGGCGCCGACCAGCATCACCGGCGCGGTCACGCCGGCGCGGCGCACGGCGGCCACCATGGCGTAGGGGTCCTGGGCCTGGCGCGGCGTCACCATCAGGATCACGTCGAAATCCTCGTGGCGGGCGTAGGAGGGCACGTCGTCCATCTCCTCGATGGTCGCCACCGTGAAGCCGGCCTGCAACAGCATGGCCCGGATGCCGCGGCCGGTGGAGAAATCCTGGTCAGCGAGAAGAACGCGCATGGTGAAGACCTCGTAAGAGCCAAACGGGAAGATACGTCTCGTTAGGCAATCGCCGTGCCAGCGCCGAAGGCCTCACCAGGGGGTTAATTGGCCCGGAATCGACCCCTCCCGGCAGGAATTGCCTGCCGTTTCGGGAACGCGCTTCCCAAAATGAGAAACACCCTGTCATATTGGCATACACTTTGTGCCCTGGACCGGACCGGACCCCACCCATGCCACGTTCCGCCTCGCCGCCGGCCATTTTCGGCCCGGCCCGCTGCCTTGTGGCCGAGCGCAGCCCCACCGTGGGCCTTGCGATCGCCGCCTGGCTGCGTGGCTGGGGCCATCAGGCCGAGACCGTGCGCACCGAAGCCGCCGCCCGGGCCGCGCTGGCCGCGGCCTCCTTCGACCTGTTGATTGCGGATGCCGCCTTCGCGCTGCCCGGGGCCAGCGTGCCGCGCCTGACGCTTGTCTCCCCGGGCCAGGTATCCACCGGCCCCATCCTCGCCCGGCCGGTGCAGGCCCAGGCGCTGCGCGAGGCGGTCGAGAATTGTCTCGCGCCGCTCCTCCCGCCGATCGATGGCGGGCCTGATATCGCGGCGATCGCGGAGCTGTGGGGCGCGCCGGACAGCCCGGCCTTCAAGCGCATTTCCGCCGTGTTCCTGGCCGAGGCGCCCATCCGCCTGGCCGCCATCGTCACCGCCCATGCCGCCGCGGACCGCGCGAAGCTTTCGCACGAGGCGCATGCCCTGGCCGGTGCGGCGCTGAATGTCGGCCTGCCGGAGGTGGTGCGCCTCGCCCGTGTCCTGGAACACGCCGACGCCAGCCGCCCGCTGGCGGAGCTTGCGCCCGACCTGCTGGCGCTGCAGGAAGTGGCCATCCGCGACTTCGACGCGCTGCAGGCACTGGCCAACCCGGCATGACGGAGCCGCGCACGATCCTGGTGGTGGAAGACAGCGCCACCATCGCCACCGCGGTGCAGCTGCAGCTGGAGCCGCTCGGCCACACCCTGCTGATGGCGGTCGACGCCGCCGAGGCGCGCGCCGCCCTGCGCCGCCAGCCGGTCGATTGCGTGCTGCTGGATCTCCGCCTGCCCGATGCCGACGGGATCGACCTGCTGGACGAGATCCGCGAGGGCCCCACCCCGCCCGCCGTGGTGGTGATGACCTCCAACGCCTCGCTCGCCACCGCCGTGCGGGCCGTGCGGGCCGGGGCGTTCGACTACCTGGTGAAGCCCTTCACCCCCAGCCGCCTGACCACCACGGTCCAGAACGCGCTGTCGAACGCCGCCCTGGTGCGGGAAGTGACCACCTTCCGCCGCACGATGGAGCAGGGCGCGTTCGAGGGGTTTGTCGGTCGTTCCCCGGCCATGCAGGCGGTCTATCGCATCATCCAGTCCGCCGCGCCCAGCAGCGCCAGCGTGTTCATCACCGGGGATTCCGGGACCGGCAAGGAAGTGGCCGCCGAGGCCCTGCACCGGCTCAGCCCGCGCCGGGAGCGGCCCTTCGTGGCGCTCAACTGCGGCGCCATCCCGCACGACCTGCTGGAAAGCACCATCTTCGGCCACATCAAGGGCTCCTTCACCGGCGCCACGGCGGACCAGGAGGGCGCTGCCGCCCGCGCCGATGGCGGCACTCTTTTTCTCGATGAGCTCGGCGAGATGGACCCGCAGCTGCAGGCCAAGCTGCTGCGCTTCATCCAGACCGGCACCTATACCCGCGTGGGTGAGACCCGCCCGCGCCAGGCCGATATCCGCTTCGTTGCCGCTACCAACCGCGACCCCGCGGAGGCCATGCGCGACGGCAGGCTGCGCGAGGACCTGTACTACCGCCTCGCCGTCATCCCGCTGCACATGCCGCCGCTGCGCGATCGCGGCGAGGATATCCTGCTGATCGCCCGCCACTTCCTGACCCGCTACGCGGCCGCGGAAGGCCGGTCCCTGCGCGGCTTCGCCCCGGAAGTGGAAGCCCGCCTGCTCGGCCATCCCTGGCCCGGCAATGTCCGCCAGCTGGAAAACCTGGTCCGCAACATCGCGGTGCTGCATGAAGGCCCGCTCGTGACGGCCGAGATGCTGCCGCTGCCAGGAACCGGCCCGCTGGCCGCCGCCCTACAGGCGATCCACCCCACCACGGCACCCCCCCCGCCGGCCACGCCGGCCAACGACCCCCTGCCGGAACGCCCGCAGGACATCGAGCCGCTATCCAATATCGAACGCCGCTACGTGGAACACGCCATCACGCTGTGCGGCGGCAACCTCCAGCTCGCTGCCCGCCGCCTCGGCATCGGCACCAGCACGATCTACCGCAAGCGCGAGGCCTGGGCGAAGGAGGCGTGAGTGCTCAGGCCCGCACCGCCTGGGCGAACCCGGTGGCATAGGCCTCCAGCGCCGCCTCCAGTGCCGAAACCGCTGCCGCCCGCTGTACGGCATCGGCCGATTCCGCTGCCGCCGCCAGTGCCGCCAGCGCGCCCAGCCCCAGCGTATCGGCCGCCTCCCGCAGCCCGCGCGCTGCCAGTGCCATGCCCGCCTCGTCCCCGGCCGCGGTCGCGTCCTGCATCGCCGCCGCCGCCGCGCGGCCTTCTTCCAGGAAGCCGGCCAGCACCTCGGCCGCCTCGGCCGCACCGAAATCGCCGGCCAGCCGGGCCAGCGTCTCCTCCGGCGCTTCTTCACGCCCTCCGGTGCGCCGCAGGGTTCCGGCCTCCGCCTGGGCCAGCACCCGCTCCAGCGCCGGCTGCGTCATCGGCTTGCCCAGGAATCCGTCCATCCCCGCCGCCCGGCACGCATCGCGATGCTCGGCGAACACGTTGGCCGTCAACGCCACGATGGGCACCGCGGCCGCCGGCCCCGCCAGTGTCCGGATCGCCCGTGCTGCCGCCAGCCCGTCCATCCCCGGCATCATCACGTCCATCAGCACGAGGTCGTAGGCCACCTCCTGCACCTGCCGCACCGCCTCCGCGCCGCCCGGCACCGCATCCACGCGATGGCCCATGCCCTCCAGCCGGGTGACGGCCACCAGGCGGTTGGTGGCATTGTCTTCCGCCAGCAGGATGCGCAGCTTCCGCCCCGTTGCCGCCACCGCCGCATTGCCCCGCGCCGGCGGCGCGCCCCCCACTGGCAGCACCAGCTCGAAGGCGAATTCCGAGCCTTCGCCCGGCGTGCTGCGAACCCCGATCGTGCCGCCCATCCGGTCCAGCAGCCGGCGGCAGATCGCCAGCCCCAGCCCGGTGCCGCCGTAGCGGCGGGAGATCGACCCATCCGCCTGGGCGAACGGCTCGAACAGCCGCGCTTGCACCTCGGGCGCAATCCCCAGCCCGGTGTCGTGCACACCGATCCGCAGCCGCATCCGCCCGGCGCCGGCATCGGACACCGTGGCCACCACCGCCACGCGGCCGGTCTCGGTGAACTTCACCGCATTGCCCACCAGGTTCAGCAGTACCTGGCGCAACCGCCCGGGGTCGCCCAGCAGCACCGGGGCACCGGCAGGGACCTCCATCCCCAGCGCCAGCCCCTTCTCGGCCGCGCGGACCTCCATCAGATCCACCACGCCGGCCACCAGGGCCGGCACCTCGAAGGGAATCGCCTCCACCTCCATCCGCCCGGCATCGAGCTTGGAGAAATCCAGCACGTCGTCGATCACCAGCAGCAGCGTCTCCGCCGCCTCGCGCAGCGCCCCGGCATAGCGGCGCAGATGCGGCGGCAGATCCGCCTCGCCCATCAGCCCGGCAATGCCCACCACGGCGTTCAGCGGCGTGCGGATCTCATGGCTCATCGTCGCCATGAACTCGGCCCGCAACCGCGAGGCCGTCTCGGCCGCATCGCGCGCCGCCGCCAGGGCCTGTTCGTTCTGGCGGCGCTCGGTGATGTCGGAATAGGTGCGCACCGCCCGCCCATCGGCCAGCTTCCGTGTCTGGATCTCCAGCACGCGCCCGCCCGGCCGCTGCCGCTCATAGGCTGCCGGGCCGCCGAGACCGCCCGAGCGCGCCATCGCATCGACATCCACGTTGCTGCCATCCGGCAGGAACTCGCCGCGATCGATCTGCCACTGCAGGATGTCACGGAACGCCACGCCGGGATGCGCCAGCCGCTCCGGCAGGCCCAGCAGCTCCGCCGCCCGCCGGTTGATCACCGGCACGCGCCCCTGCGCATCCACCATCAGGATGCCCTGGCTCATGTTCTCCAGCGTGGCGCTCAGCGTTGCCTGGGATGTCATCAGGCGCCGGCGGGAGCGGATCAGCATCTGGCCCAGCGCGACCACAAGCCCGGTCAGCCCCAGCCCCATCAGCAGGAACCACACCGATTCCTGCTCGAACTCGCCGAACACCTCCCGTGCCGACAACCCGACCAGAACCGCCAGCCCGTAGCGCTCCAGCCGCCGGAACGCATAGAGCCGCTCGGTCACGTCGATCGCACTTGTGCCCCACCACGTGCCGGCATCCCCTGGCGCGCGCAGCCGGTCCATGGTGGCGGCCTGCTCCGGCGCCCCGAGCGAGCCCTCCATCTCCGGCGCCCGGGCCCGGAACACCCCGTCCAGCCCCACCAGCGCGATCGCGCCGCCAGGGGCGTTGAAGGAGGCGTAGAAGCGCGAGAAATAGGCGGGGTCCAGGGAAATCACGATCACCCCGGCCATCGCCCCCTGCGCATCGAACAGCTTGCGCGTGAGCTGGATCGACCATTTGCGGGAGACGCGGCCGAGCACCGGCTTGCTGACGAACAGGAAATCCTCCGCCGGCCGATCCAGGTGCACGCGGATATGCTCGCGGTCCGACAGATCCACCGGCGGCCCGCCGAGATTGCTGGCCCGCAGCATGCCGCGACCATCAGTCAGCGCGATCTGCAGCGTGAGATCGTTCAGCACCTGGTCGCGCGGTGCCAGCGCCTGGATGTCGAACCGCGCGGGGTCGGCGCGATGGAAGGCCCGCAGCATCGCGAACACCTGGTCCATCGCCTCCAGCGTGCGCGACACGCTCTCGCCGAAGCCGCGCGCGAGGTCGGAGGCGGTCTGGAACGCCTCCACCTCCACCCGCTTGCGCTGGTGCACCAGGTAACCCAGCACGCCGGACCACACGACCACCAAGGCCAGCAGCGTCACCAGCGATTCCAGCCGCAGCCAGCGGCGCCGCCACGGGATCACCGATCCCGCCTGGGGCTCAGGCGGGGTTTGCGCTGCGCCGCTTGTGCTCATGCCAGGCATCCATCAGCTGCAGCACCGTTGCCGCGGTTTCCTCGATGGACCGGCGCGTCACGTCGATCACCGGCCAGCCGCGCCTTGTGCACAGCCGCCGCGCCCACAGCAGCTCCGCCTTCACCGCCTCGGGGTCCACATAGTCCCCGCTATCCTGCCGCGCCGCCGCCGCGGTGGCCGCAGCCCCGATCATGCGCAGCCGGTGGCGGCGGATCTCGATCAGCGCGTTCACATCGAGCGTGAGCCCGATCACCGGGCAATGCGGATCCGTCAGCTCGGGCGGCTCCGGAATGCCAGGGACCAGCGGAATGTTGGCGCATTTGATGCCGCGATTGGCCAGATAGAAGGACGTGGGTGTCTTGGAACTGCGCGACACGCCCACCAGCACCACGTCGGCCTCGGTCATCCCGGCATGGGCCTGGCCGTCATCATGCGCCAGCACATAGTGGATCGCGTCGATCCGCTTGAAATAGGCATCGTCCAGCACGTACTGGCGGCCGGGGCGGGAGGACGCGGTCTCCCCGAACTGCTCCGCCAGCATCGCCAGCACGGGGTCCAGCACATGCACCACCGCCACGCCCAGGCGCTGGCAGGCGGATTCCAGCTCCACGCGCAGGCTTTTCTCCACCAGCGTGGACAGCACCGGGCCCGGTTCGGCCTCGATCCCGTCGATCACGCTCTGCAATTTGAGGCGCGATCGGATCAGGCTCCAGCGGTGGTACACGATCTGCGCGTGCTCGAACTGCACCACGGTGGCGCGCGCGATGGAGTTCAGCGTCTCGCCGGTGGCATCGGACACGAGATGGAGGTTGAGGCGGTTCGGCATAAACCTGAGGATAACGGGGATATCTCGTCCCGCCAGCCCTTCCGGCATGCCCCCGCCGCCCCAGCGGGGATAACTCCGCCGCCGCCGGTACATGGGCATGCCTGCGCCCGCTCCGCCGCGCAGATGGGGATGCAACCGATTCCGCCCGCAACATGAACCACTTCGCCGCCCGCCCGCATGTGGACATCCTGCCCCCAGGCCGCGCATGGCTGGGGTACCCCAGGTACCCCACCCCCATCTGACTCATCCCTCAAGTCATAAAGATTCTTTTCTGATAGAGGAGCGCCGACAACGGTGCGGGATGGGCTGGATGCCGAAGAAGGTTCTGCGGGTGCTGGCGGGCGAGGCGGTGTGGCCGCCGCCGGTGTGGCTGATGCGCCAGGCCGGGCGCTACCTGCCGGAATACCGCGCGCTGCGGGCCGAGGCCGGGGATTTCCTCAAGCTCTGCCTCACGCCCGAAAAGGCCGCGGAGATCACGCTGCAACCGTTGCGCCGCTTCGGCATGGATGCCGCCATCCTGTTCAGCGACCTGCCGATCGTCAGCCTCGCACTGGGGCAGGCGCTGCGCTACGCCGAAGGCGAAGGCCCGATCCTGCCGCCAATCCGCAGCGCCGCGGACCTCGATGCGCTCAGCACGGCCGGCGTGGCCGATATCGTGGCCCCGGTATGGGAAACCGTGCGCCGCGTGGCGGCCAACCTCGGCGATGCCACGCTGATCGGCTTTTCCGGCGCGCCCTTCACGGTGGCCTGCTACATGGTGGAAGGCCACGGCTCGCGCGAATTCGCCGCCGCCCGGCTGATGGCCTATCGCGACCCTGCCCTGTTCCAGCGCCTGATCGACCTGATCATCGAGGGCAACCTGATCTACCTGCGCGGCCAGGCCGATGCCGGCGCCGAAGTGCTGATGCTGTTCGACAGCTGGGCCGGCATGCTGCCGCCCGGTGAGTTCCGCCGCTGGGTGATCGAGCCCACCGCCCGCCTCGCCGCCGGGCTGCGCGAAACGCATCCGCACGTGCCGCTGATCGGCTTCCCGCGCCTCGCGGGCTCCATGCTGGCCGACTACGCGCTGTCGGCCGGCGTGCAGGGTGTCGCGATCGATACCTCGATGAAGCCCGAAGCCGCCGCCATGATGGTGCCGCCCCACATCGCGCTGCAGGGCAACCTGGACCCGTTGGCGGTCGTCGCCGGCGGTGCCCCGATGCAACAAGCCACCGCCCGCATCCTGGACGCGCTGCGCGGCCGCCCCCACATCTTCAATCTGGGCCACGGCATCGTGCCGCAAACCCCGCCCGAACATGTGGGGGCCCTGGTGGAGCAAATCCGTGCCGCGTGACGAGACCCCGAAGAAACCCCGCCTGGCGATCGTCCTGTTCAACCTCGGCGGCCCGGATCGGCCAGAGGCGATCAAGCCCTTCCTGGTGAACCTGTTCACCGACCCCGCGATCCTGCGCGTGCCCTTCTTCGTGCGCCCCTTGCTCGCCCGCATCATCGCCCAGGCGCGGGTCAAGCCGGCCACCGAGAACTACAACATCCTCGGCGGCAAATCCCCGCTGCTGGAGCTCACCCAGCAGCAGGCCGACGCGCTGCAGGCCGAACTGCCCGAGTACGAAACCCGCTGCTTCATCGCCATGCGCTACTGGCACCCGTTCAGCGAACAGACCGCCCGCGAGGTGCGCGATTTCGCGCCGGACGAGGTGCTGCTGATGCCGCTCTATCCGCAGTATTCCACCACCACCACGGGCAGCTCGCTCACCGCCTGGCGCGAGGCCGCGGCCAAGGTGGGCCTCGTCGCCCCGGTGCACAGCCTGTGCTGCTACCACAGCGACCCCGGCTTCATCGCCGCCACTGCCGATCTCGTCCGCACCAGCTACGAGCAGGCCCGCGCGGAACTGGACCCGGCGATTCCGCTGCGCGTGCTGTTCTCCGCCCACGGCCTGCCGGAGGTGATCGTCAAGAAGGGCGATCCGTACCAGAACCAGATCGAGAAGACCTCCGCCGCCGTCGCCCGTGCGCTGGCCATCCCGGATCTGGACTGGTCGATCTGCTACCAGTCCCGCGCCACCCCGCAGAAATGGATTTCCCCGTCGGCGGAGGAAGCCATCGAGCGTGCCGCGCACGACAAGGTGGCCATCCTCATCGTGCCCATCGCCTTCGTCTCCGACCATTCGGAAACGCTGGTGGAGCTGGACGTCGAGTACAAGGAACTGGCCCACAAGGAAGGCGTGCCGGGCTATTTCCGCGCCCCGGTGCAGAACAGCGACCCCGGCTTCATCCGGGCCCTGGCCGCCCTGGCCCGCACCACGCTGGGCCGCAGCACCGGGTTGTGCAGCTTCGTCGGCGGACGCACCTGCCCTGCCCCCTTCGGCGACTGCCCGCACGCGCGCGCCGGCCGCCCTGTTCCGGTGGAGGCCTGATGCCGCTCGATTTCATGCGCCGCCGCCGCGCGCCGCTGCGCCTCGTGATCTACGATTGCGACGGCGTGCTGGTGGACAGCGAACCCGTCGCCAACCGCGTGGTGGCGGAGGAACTGACCGCGCTGGGCTGGGCCATGACCGCGCATGAGGCCGACGGCCATTTCCTCGGCCTCACCTTCACCGACATGCAGCCGATCATCGAACGCCGCCTCGGCCGCGCGCTGGAGGAGCACTGGAAGCAATCCCTGGTGCAGAAGGTGATCGACGCGATGGCCGAAGGCGTCGGCCCCATTCCCGGCGCCGTGGAGGCGCTGCGGGCCACCACTGCCCTCGGCCTGCCGTGGCGCGTGGCCAGCAACTCCTCGCATGAGGAGATGCACGTGAAGTTCGGCCGCCTGGGCATTCGCGACCTCGTCGCCGGCCGGGTGCATTCCCATCGCGATGTCGCCCGCGGCAAGCCGGCCCCCGATCTCTTCCTCGCCGCCGCCGCCGCCCAGGGTGTGGTGCCGGCGGAATGCATTGTCATCGAGGATTCCGTCCCCGGCGCCACCGCCGCCCGCGCCGCCGGCATGGATTGCCTCGGCTACGCCCCGCACCACGACGGCACCCGCCTGGCCGCCGTGGGCGCCGTGCCGTTCCGCTCCATGTTCGACCTGCCCGGCTACCTCGCCGTCGGCAAGGAGACCGCGTGATGTCGCTCGCCGCGTTCTACCCCTGGATCAAGGCGCTGCACGTCATCAGCATGATCGCCTGGATGGCCGGCATGTTCTACCTGCCGCGCCTGTTCGTGTACCACACCCAGCTCGCCCCGGGCTCGGTGGAGAGCGAGCGCTTCAAGGTGATGGAACGCCGCCTGCTGAAGCAGATCATCAACCCCGCCATGATCGCCACCTGGACCTTCGGCCTGTTGCTGCTTTCCACCCCCGGCGTGATCGACTGGAAGCACGATGGCTGGTGGCACGTGAAGCTCACCATGGTTCTGCTGATGAGCGGCTTCCACGGTGCCATGTCCAAGTGGCGCCGCGAGTTCCTGGAAGACCGCAACCGCCGCAGCCACAAATTCTACCGGATTGCCAACGAGGTTCCGACCGTGCTGATGGTGATCATCGTCATCATGGTCATCGTGAAGCCCTTCTGATGTCCGAACTCCGCACCGAGCTCGCCGACGGCTACTTCACCTCCGACGACAAGGCGCGGATGGACATCGACACCATCCACCGCTGGCTCACCGAAGAGTCCGCCTGGGCCCGGGGTCGCACGCGCGAGACGGTGGAGCGCAGCATCCGCCTCGCCCACGCCATCGGCCTCTACGCGCCGGACGGCTCCCAGGCCGGCTTCGCCCGCGCCGTGACCGACTACACGCTGAACGCCCGCCTCACCGACGTGTTCATCCTGCCCGCCCATCGCGGCCGCGGCCTTGCCACCGGCCTGGTGCGCGCGGTGCTGGAACATCCCTCGGTCGCCACCGTCCGCGCCTGGACACTGAACACCGACGACGCGCACGGCCTTTACGCCAAGTTCGGCTTCACCGCGCCCCGGCAGCCCGAAGGCGACATGGAGTGGCGCCGCCCGGTCCCCCCCGGCGCCGCCTGACGCACGGCTTGACGCCACCGGAATCCGCGCCTACCAAGAACGCGGTGCAGCCACCCGGCGCGCCGCCTTCCTGCCCCTTCCCTCCCCGCATCGCAGTCCCGACCGCCCGGTGGCCCCTTGCGCGCCCCCCGGATTGACGGCGGAACCGCCCCCCCGACGACTGCTCCCCCGCCGAACCCCTCTTCTGTCGCCGATGGCGGCACCGCACGAGGCCTCCCCATGCATCTTGCCGAACTCAAGGCAAAGACCCCCGCCGACCTGCTCAGCTTCGCGGAGTCGCTGGCCATCGAGAACGCATCCTCCCTGCGCAAGCAGGACATGATGTTCGCGATCCTGAAAAGCCTCGCCGAGAACGACCAGGCCATCCACGGCGAAGGCACGCTGGAAATCCTGCCGGACGGCTTCGGCTACCTGCGCTCGGCCGAGAGCAACTACCTGCCTGGCCCCGATGACATCTACGTGAGCCCCACCCAGGTCCGCCGCTTCGGCCTGCGCACCGGCGACACGGTGGAAGGCCAGATCCGCGCGCCCAAGGACGGCGAGCGCTACTTCGCGCTGCTCAAGGTCAACACCATCAACTTCGAGCCGCCCGAGGCGGTGAAGCACCGCATCAACTTCGACAACCTGACCCCCCTCTATCCCGAGCGGAAGCTCAAGATGGAGATGGAGCAGACCGAACCGACCGCCAAGGGCGCCACCAAGGACTACATGCCGCGGGTGATCGACCTCGTCGCCCCCATCGGCAAGGGCCAGCGCGCCCTGATCGTGGCGCCGCCGCGCACCGGCAAGACCATGATGCTGCAGAGCATCGCCAAGTCGATCTCCACCAACCACCCCGAAGTCTTCCTCATGGTCCTGCTCATCGACGAGCGGCCGGAGGAAGTGACCGACATGTCGCGCACCGTGCGCGGCGAAGTGGTCGCCTCCACCTTCGACGAGCCGGCCACCCGCCACGTGCAGGTCACGGAAATGGTGCTGGAAAAGGCCAAGCGCCTGGTGGAGCACAAGCGCGACGTGGTGATCCTGCTGGACAGCATCACCCGCCTCGCCCGCGCCTACAACACCGTCGTCCCCTCGTCCGGCAAGGTGCTCACCGGCGGCGTGGACGCCAACGCCCTGCAGCGCCCCAAGCGCTTCTTCGGCGCGGCGCGCAACATCGAGGAAGGCGGCAGCCTCACCATCATCGCCACCGCCCTGATCGACACCGGCAGCCGCATGGACGAGGTGATCTTCGAGGAGTTCAAGGGCACCGGCAATTCCGAGGTCATCCTGGACCGCAAGCTGTCCGACAAGCGCACCTTCCCGGCCATCGACATCACCAAGTCCGGCACCCGCAAGGAAGAACTGCTGGTGGATCGCGGCACGCTCAGCAAGATGTGGGTCCTGCGCCGCATCCTGAACCCGATGGGCACGATGGACGCGATGGATTTCCTGCTGGACAAGCTGAAATACAGCAAGTCCAACCAGGACTTCTTCGACGCGATGAACACCTAAGAAGGCCAGGGCTCTGCCCTGGACCCGCCAGGGACCTGAGGTCCCTGGACCCACATTACCCCACCGTCTTCCGCGGCCGCCCACCCTTGCGCCCATTCTCCCGTGCCGCCGCCGTCTTGGCGGCCGACCGCGCCTGGCCCCCGCTCGCCCCAAGCCGCGCCGCCATCCAGCGCTTCGACCCCAGCACACCCTGCAGCAGAGCCGGCAGATAAACGTCGGCATCAAGCCTGGGCCAATGCAGGCCCAGGCCCGTTGGACTTACTTCGATCTGCACCAGGTCTGCCGGCGCCGCGTTCTCCAGCCCTTCGGCAAGCCGCGCCGGAAACGCGACCGATACGCCGGTATTGAGCTCCACCACGATCCGCGCCGACCGCCGGTCGTACCGCGCCGATACGGCATGCCCACCCTCTCGCAGCTCGGCCATCCGCGCCTCGGCCTGCTGCGTCTGTCGTTCAGTCACCGTCATGGATCGCACTCCATCCGTCGCACAGCGCCGCCAATTCTGCCGTCAGCCCAGCCTTGATCCGGCTCAACTCGGCGCGTCGGAACCCAAAGCTCTCCCGCAATTCCGGTGGGCCACCAGGACAATGCAACACGAACACCGCCTCGCCTGCCGCGCCCATCACATGCACATGCGCCGGCCGATGATCATTCGGGTAGATGACCACCCGCAGCCCATCGAGGCGCAGAACCGTCGGCATTCCGGTAGTCTACCAAAACCCAAGCGCTTCGGGAAGATCGCCTCTACCCCACCCGATCCACGCTCATCGACTTCACCAGCGCCAGCACCGGCTTGCCCGCCCGCAGCGCCAGCCGCGCCACCGCATCCGGCGTGATCCGTGCCAGCAGCCGCACCTCGCCGGAGCCCAGCTCCACCATCGCGGTATGCCGCGCCTGGTCCTCGCTCACCGCCACCACCAGTACCGGCAGGACGTTGTGCAGGCTGATCCCATGCGGCGCTTCGGTCGCGAGAATGATCTCCCGCGCCGGGATGCGCACCCGCAGCCGCGTGCCCAGTGAGCCCGCCACCAGCGGCACCCATAGCGCCAGCGGTCCGGCTCGCAGCAGGGAGAGCTGGCGCGCCGGATGATGCTCTGCCACGCGGGCTTCCAGTACCGCCCCGGCATCGTCGCGCGCCGCCAGGGGCACGTCGCCGCGCGAGGTCACCTCGGCCAGCGGCCCCGCCGCCCGCACCTGGCCGCCTTCCAGCAGCACCAGCGTGTCGGCGATCGCGTACACCTCGTCCAGCGCGTGGGTCACGTAGACGATCGGCAGCGCCAGCGCCTGCTTCAGCCGCGCCAGGTAGGGCAGGATCTCCGCCTTGCGCGCCGCATCCAGGCTGGCCAGCGGCTCGTCCATCAGCAGCAGCCGCGGCTGGGCGAGCAGCGCCCGCCCGATCGCCACGCGCTGCCGCTCCCCGCCCGAGAGCGTATGCGGCCGCCGCTCCAGCAGCGCCGCGATCCCCAGCAGTTCCACCACGTCGTCGAAGCGGATGTCCCCCGCCGGCGCCCGGGTGAACCCGTACAGCAGGTTTTTCCGCACGCTCATGTGCGGAAACAGCCGTGCCTCCTGGAACACCAGGCCCAGCCGCCGCCGTTCCACCGGCACATGGATGCGGCGGAACGTGTCGGTCAGCACCTCCCCATCCACCACCACCCGCGCCGCCTGCGCCGCCAGCAGCCCGGCCATCACCCCCACCACGCTGGACTTCCCGGCGCCCGACGGCCCGAACAGCGCCGTCGCCCCCTCCGGCGCCACGAAATCGATCGCCAACGCCGGCCCACCGGGAAACTGATGCCGCAGGGAAAACTCGATCACCGAAGCTGCCCCACCGCCGCCCGCGCCCGCCGCCCGGCCCATTCCGCCGCCCCCAGCCCCACCAGCGCCAGCGTGATCGAGACCAGGGCGAGTTTCGCCGCCGTCTCCTCGCCATTGGGAGACTGCAACGCGCTGTAGATCGCCAGCGGCAGCGTCTGCGTCTCGCCTGGGATGTTGGCGGCAAAGGTGATCACCGCCCCGAACTCCCCCAGCGAGGCCACGTATCCCACGATCGCGCCCGACAGCACCCCCGGCAGCGCCAGCGGCAGCGTGATGGTCAGGAACCGGTCCCACCGCCCCGCCCCCAGCGTGCGCGCCGCCTGCTCCAGCCCGGGATCGATCGCCTCGATCGAAAGCCGCACCGCCCGCACCATCAGCGGCAGGGACATCGCGGCACAGGCCAGCGCCGCCCCCGTGGTGGTGAACACCAGCCGCACCCCGAACCAGTCATGCAGCCAGGCCCCCACCGGCCCGCGTACCCCGAGCAGCAGCAGCAGCAGCCACCCCACCACCACCGGCGGCAGCACCATCGGCAGGTGCACCATCGCATCCAGCACCGCCTTGCCCGGAAACCGCCCGCGCGCCAGCAGCCAGGCCAGCCCCACGGCCACCGGCAGCCCGAACGCCACGCTGCGCGCCGCCACCCCCAGGGTCAGCAGCACGGCGGTCCATTCATCCGGTGTCAGCATGCCCAGGGTTGTATCCCACCAGCCAGAGCGGGGTCACCCCCGGCGCACATGCCCGCTCATGTCCTGCGCCGCATCCCGCGGCAGCAGCAGCGACAGCGGCAGCGAGCACAGGGAGAACGCCGCCACCACCAGGAACGCCGTGGCGAAATCCTGCAGCTGCGGCTCATGCATGCCGGAAAGCGCCATCGTCACGGTCAGCGAAGCCGCCCCCACCGTCACCCCCAGCGTGGCCGAAACCTGCTGCACGGTGGCATAGAACCCGGTGGCGAACCCCATCTTCGGCCGCGGGATATCGGCATAGGCGAGCGCATTGAACGCCGTGAACTGCAACGACCGGAAGAACCCTCCGGCCAGCAGAACCAGGTAGATCAGCGCCATCGGCCAGGCCGGCTGGAAGAACGCCACCAGCCCCAGCAGCACGGAGGAGATTACGCAGTTCACCAGCAGCGTGTCGCGGAACCCCAGTTGCCGCAGCGCCCACGTCGCCGCCGGCTTCATCGCCAGCGCTCCCAGCGAACTGGCAAAGGTGATCAGCCCGCTCTCGGTGGCAGACTTGCCGAAGGAGAGCTGCAGCATCATCGGCAGCAGGAACGGGATGGCCCCGATCCCGATGCGGAACAGCGTGCCGCCGGCCACCGCCACCAGGAAGGTCCGGTATTTCAGCAGCCCGAAATCGATCAGCGGCGCCGCATGCCGCCGCGCATGCCAGGCATAGAGCAGGCCGGAGCCCACCCCCACCCCAAGGGCCGCCCAGCTCACCCAGGGCGCGAAAATGCCGCGCCCCATCGTCTCCAGCCCGAACATCAGGCTCGCCAGCGCAGTGCCGGAAAACAGGAAGCCGGCCCAGTCGAACGGCGCCCCGCCGGGCTCGCGGATATCGTCCACGTACAGCGTCACCAGCACCACGCCCAGGATGCCCATGGGGATGTTGATCTGGAAGATCGCCCGCCAGGAGAAGAACTCCACGATGAACCCGCCGATCGGCGGCCCCAGCACCGGCCCCAGCAGCGCCGGCGTGGAAAGCCAGGCCATCGCCGCCACCAGCTCGTGCTTCGGTACCGTGCGCAGCAGCACCAGCCGCCCCACCGGCACCATCATCGCCCCGCCCAACCCCTGGAACGCCCGCGCCGCCACCAGCTCGCCCAAGGAGTTGGAAAAGCCGCACAGCACAGACCCGGTGGTGAACACGATGATCGCGAGCCGGAACACCTGCTTGGCCCCGTACCGGTCAGCGATCCAGCCGGAAGCCGGGATGAACACGGCGAGCGACAGCAGATAGGCCGTCAGCGCCACGTTCATGTGCACCGCCTCGGCCCCGAAGGCCCGCGCGATGGTCGGCAGCGCGGTGGAGATCACCGTGCTGTCCAGGTTCTGCATGAACAGCGCACAGGCCACGATCAGCGCGGTCAGCCGCGAACGGCGGCTCGTTCCGCGCCGCGCACCGGGCGCTGGCGGTTGTGTTTCGGTGGGCGCCGTGGCCCCGGCTGCGGCGCGATCGGTCATCGCCGCAGCTTCGCCGTGTCGGGATGTTGTGGGAAGCCCGCCTTGCCGGGGGCAGGGTCCCGCCGCGTGCTACCTCGGCGCAGGCCCGCGCGGCCGCTTGCGCGCCACTTCGGCCCGGATCGCGTCGGCCAGCTCCGGATTGGCGCGCCGGATCTGCTGCACCCGCAGCGCCTGCCCGATCCCTTCCAGCGGCGCCAATTCCCAGCGCTCCAGGAACAGCAGGTCGTCGCGCGCGCTGCGGTCACGGATCGCCGGCATGGCACCCTGCAACGCGCTGGTCACCGGCATCGAAAGGTCGATGGCGAACATCGTCTCGCCCTGCATCACGTCGTTCGGCATGGTCAGGCCCTACTCCCTTACGGGGTAACCCCCGGTCCGGCAGGGAGACGCGGCACAGGCCGTCCCGTTCCCTCAACCCCAAGGTCGGTCCGCAGGAGTACAGGCGCCAATGAAGGATTGGTGAACAACGCACGAAAACGCCGCGCCCCGGTCACGATCGCGGTAGCGACCGTGCGGCAGCGCGGCGTCTGTCAGCCAGCCGTGTCTCAGTAGCGATACAGGTCGTGCTTGAACGGGCCGGCCACGGTCACGCCGATGTACTCGGCCTGGGCCGGGGTCATCTTGGTCAGCTTGGCGCCGACCTTGGCGAGGTGAAGCGCGGCCACCTTCTCGTCCAGCGCCTTCGGCAGGGTGTAGACCTGCCTGGCATACTTGCCGGCCGGCGCGGTGTAGAGCTCGATCTGCCCCAGAACCTGGTTGGTGAAGCTGGCCGACATCACGAAGCTCGGGTGCCCCGTGGCATTGCCCAGGTTCACCAGGCGGCCCTCGGACAGCAGGATCATCCGCTTGCCGTCGGGGAACACCACCTCGTCCACCTGCGGCTTCACGTTGTCCCAGGTGAAGTTGCGCAGCGCGCCGACCTGGATCTCGCTGTCGAAGTGGCCGATGTTGCACACGATCGCCCGGTGCTTCATGCGGCGCATGTGGTCCAGCGTGATCACGTCGATGTTGCCGGTGGCGGTCACGAAGATGTCGCCCAGCGGGGCGGCATCGTCCATGGTCGTCACCTCATAGCCCTCCATCGCCGCCTGCAGCGCGCAGATCGGGTCGACCTCGGTCACCATCACGCGGCAGCCGGCATTGCGCAGGCTGGCGGCGGAGCCCTTGCCCACGTCGCCGAAGCCGTTCACCACGGCCACCTTGCCGGCCATCATCACGTCCGTGCCACGGCGGATCGCGTCCACCAGGCTCTCGCGGCAGCCATACAGGTTGTCGAACTTGGACTTCGTCACGCTGTCGTTCACGTTGATGGCGGGCACCTTCAGCGTGCCGGCCTTGGCCATCTCCCACAGCCGGTGCACGCCGGTGGTGGTTTCCTCCGTGATGCCGCGCACGTCGTCCAGCAGGTGCGGATACTTGTCGTGCATGATCTGGGTGGCGTCGCCGCCGTCATCCAGGATCATGTTCGGCTTCCAGCCATCGGGGCCGACCAGCGTCTGCTCGATGCACCACCAGAACTCCTCCTCGGTCTGGCCCTTCCAGGCGAACACCGGGGTCCCGGCAGCCGCGATCGCCGCCGCCGCATGGTCCTGGGTGGAGAAGATGTTGCAGGAAGACCAGCGCACGGTGGCGCCCAGGTGCTCCAGCGTCTGGATCAGCACCGCGGTCTGGATGGTCATGTGGATGCAGCCGACGATGCGCGCATCCTTCAGCGGCTTGCTGGCGCCATACTCGGCGCGGATGGCCATCAGGCCGGGCATCTCGTCCTCGGCCATCGAAATCTCCTTCTGGCCCCACTCGGCCAGCGAGATGTCCTTCACCTTGTAATCACCCATGCGGGTCGCTCCTGTGCTGTTGGCCGCACAGGTATAAGGATATCGTTATGTCTGCAAGTCCTGGATGAACCCGAACCCGGCTGGCCAGCCATGCCGGCCAGCCGGTTCCACGTTAAGCCTGCTGCAACCCTCGCGCCGGCGGGAGCGCCAGCCACTGCAACACCGCGATCCCCCCGCCCATCGCCGCCTGCCCCAGCACGAACCCAACCCCCAGCCCGTTCGGCGCCACCCAGCCGGAGGCCAGCAGCAGCACGCTGTCCACCGCCCACAGCAGGTTGACCACCACCACGACAAGCACCGCCCGCCGCCCCGGCGCCGCCCGGCTGGCGCACCAGCCCACGAACGCGCCCCACGGCAGCAGGATCAGCCCGGCCCCCCGCAGCAGCGCCACCGGCAACGCGAACAGGTCCGCCAGCGGCCCCGCCGCCACGGCCAGCAGCAGCCCGCTGGCCAGGCACATCGCCGCATCCACCACCAGCAACGTCTTCAAGGTCATCGACATCATCACGCCCTCCCTCATGCCGGCATGGAATCGATGAAGCCGGTCACCGCCACGAACCGCCCGTCTCCATCCAGGGTCGCCACGTCGGTGCCAGACGCCACCGCCGCCCCATCCGGCCCCGCCAGCTCCCAGCGGAACCGCAGCCGGTCATGGTGCGCATCCGGCGTGCCGGCCGGCCGGAACCGCAGCCCGGCGAACTGCGCCTGCACCGCACCGATCAGCCCATCCAGCCCGTCATGCCCGGCCACCTCGGCCAGCGGATCGACATAGCGGCCATCCGCCCGCCACGCCGCCTCCACCAGCGCACGCCGCCGGGCCGGATCGGCCTCGTTCCAGGGGGCCAGGTAGCGGGCCACCAAAGTCTCGGGATCGAACATCACGGATCTCCTCCGGTTAGGCCTCGGGATGAGGCACGCCCCACCCTGGCCCCCGGCCGCGCCCCGCGTCGATTAAGTGCGAGGTAATGGAAACGCGCCGCGGCGCTCCCTAGGCTCCCACCCCATGATCCTCATGCACCCGCAAACCCGGCCCATCGGCGACCTGCTGCGCGAATGGCGCCAGCACCGCCGCCTCAGCCAGCTCGCCCTGTCACTCGATGCCGGCATCTCCACCAAGCATCTCAGCTTCCTGGAAACCGGCCGCTCCCGCCCCAGCCGCGACATGCTCCTCCACCTCGCCGAGCTCCTCGGCATCCCGCTCCGCGAGCGCAACGCCCTCCTCCAGGCCGCCGGCTTCGCCGCCCTCTACCCCCAGCACGCCCTCTCGGACCCGGAAATGCACGCCGCCCGCCAGGCCATGGACACCATCCTCGCCGCCCACGACCCCTACCCTGCCCTGGCGGTCGACTGGCACTGGACCCTCGTCTCCGCCAACCAGGCCACCCAGCGCCTGCTCGCCGCCACCATCGCCCCCGCGCTGCTGGAACCCCCGGTCAACGTCCTGCGCGCCAGCCTCCACCCCGATGGCCTCGCGCCCCACATCGCCAACCTGCCCGTCTGGCGCGGCCACATCCTCGCCCGCCTGCGCCAGCAGATCGCCGCCACCGCCGACCCGGTGCTCTCAGATCTCCTGCACGAACTCGCCGCCTACCCCGGCGGAACCGACCACCCCAGCCCCACGGACTCCGGCCTGGTCATCCCGCTCCAACTCCGCCTCGGCGCGCAGGTCCTGAGCCTGTTCGGCACCGTCACCGTCTTCGGCACCCCGGTGGACATCACCCTGGCCGAACTCGCACTGGAAGCCTTCTACCCCGCCGACGAGGCGACCGCCGCGGTGCTGCGGGGCATGAAGTAAGCATGTTCTTTTTTGAAAAAAAGAACCAAAAAACTTTTCCGACTTTGCGCCCGACGCAAAGTACAAAAGTCTTTTTGCTTCTTTTTCTTCAGAAAAAGAAGACTCTTCCTTACTTCGCCAACGCCCCCACCAGATCCCGCCGCGACACCACGCCCACCAGCACCCCATCCCGAAGCACCAGCACCCGCCGCACGCCTTCCTTGGCCATCAGCCCCGCCACCACCGGCAGCGCCGCGTCTTCCGGCACCCAGATCGGATCGGGCTGCATCACCTGCCCCACGCTGCGCCCGGCATCGCGCAGCGCGTTCATGTAGTCCGGCGCCAGCTCCACCTCGCCGGCCAGCTGGTGCAGCCACCAATCCGGCTGCGGCGCCGGCGTCGCCCCCGGCTGCAGCAGGTCCGCTTCGCTCACCAGCCCCACCACCACGCCGCCCTTCAGCACCGGCAGCGCCGAGACGCGGTGATGCGTCATCAGCCGCGCCGCCTGCCGCAGCGTCGCCTCGGGGCCGACGGTCACGACCGTGCGCGTCATCACGTCGGCAGCCGTCATTCGGTTCAGATCAGCCATGGGTCACCTCCACCCCTGATCCTGAACCGCCGCGCCCGCCTCCGCGTTGCGTTGGATCAAGCGCTCAATGCGCCTCCCCCCAACTCCGCCCCTGCCCGGTTTCCACGACCAGCGGCACAGACAGAACCGCGGCCTCCTGCATCACCCCGCGCGCCAGCTCCGCCAGCCCCGCCGCGGCCGCCTCCGGCACTTCGAACAGCAATTCGTCGTGCACCTGCAGCAGCATCCGCGCGCCGAGGTTGCTCTCCGCCAGCGCATCCGGCAGCTTCACCATCGCCCGCTTGATGATATCCGCGGCCCCCCCCTGCAGCGGCGCATTGATCGCCTGCCGCTCGGCATAGCCGCGCCGCGCCGGGTTCTTGTCCCCGATCCCCGGAATCCAGCACCGCCGCCCGAACGGCGTCAGCACGTAGCCGAGCTTCCGCGCTTCTTCCTTCGTCGTCTCCATGTAGTCGCGGATGGCCGGGTAGCGCCGGAAATACAGGTCGATATACGCCTTCGCCTCGCCGGGCTCGATCTGCAGCTGCCGCGCCAGGCCGAAGGCGGAAATGCCGTAGATGATCCCGAAATTGATCGCCTTGGCCCGCCGCCGCGTCGCCCCGTCCATCCCCGCCATCGGCACCCCGAACACCTCGCTCGCCGTGCGCGCATGGATGTCCTCGCCGTTGGAGAAACTCTCCTTCAGCTGCGGAATATCGGCCACATGCGCCAACAGCCGCAGCTCGATCTGCGAGTAGTCGGCAGACACCAGCACATGCCCGGGCTCCGCCACGAAGGCCCGGCGAATGCGCTGCCCCTCCTCCGTGCGCACCGGAATGTTCTGCAAGTTCGGATCGGTCGAGGAAAGCCGCCCCGTGCTCGCCACCGCCATCGCGTAGCTGGTGTGAACCCGCCCGGTATCCGGGTTGATCTGACCCACCAGCGCATCGGCATAGGTCGATTTCAGCTTCGCCAGCTGCCGCCATTCCAGGATGCGGGAGGGCAACTCATGCCCCTGCTCCGCCAACCCCTGCAGCACCCCGGCATCCGTGCCCCAGGCCCCGGTCTTCATCCGCTTCCCGCCCGGCAGCTTCATCCGGTCGAACAGGATCTCCCCCAGCTGCTTCGGCGAACCCAGGTTGAAGCTCCCCCCGGCAAGCTTGTGGATCTCAATCTCCATCGCCGCCATGCGCTGCTCGAAATCCTTGGACATCGCGCGCAGCTCATCGGCATCCACCTTGATCCCGGCCCGCTCCATCTCCAGCAGCACCGGAATCAGCCGCCGCTCCACCAGCTCGTACAACGCCAGGGACTTCGCCGCCCGCAGCCGAGGCTTCAGCACCTGCCACAGCCGCAGCGTCACATCCGCATCCTCGGCCGCATAGGCGGTGGCCTTGTCCAACGGCACCTGTGCGAAGGTCAGCCGCCCCTTCCCCGTGCCGGTCACCGCATCGTAGCTGATCGGCGTATGCCCCAGATGCAGCACGGACAGCTCATCCATCCCGTGCCCATGCGCGCCCGCCTCCATCGCGAACGACACCAGCATCGTGTCATCCACCGGCTCCGGCAGCGCCACGCCGGCCTGGCGGAACACCATCAGGTCGTACTTGGCGTTCTGAAACACCTTCAGCACGCAGGGATCCCCGAACAGGCCAGACAGCGCGGCCAACGCCGCCCCCTCCTCCACCTGCGCCTCAACCCCCTCATGCCGCAGCGGAATGTAGCAAGCGCGCCCCGCCGCCGTGGCCAGCGAAATCCCCACCAGCCGCGCCCGCATCGCATCCAGGCTGTCGGTCTCGGTATCCACCGCCACCACCCCCGCCGCCCGCGCCGCATCGATCCAGCCATGCAGCGCATCGAGCGTCGTCACCGTCTCGTACGGCCCGAACCCGCTCCCATCCGCTTTCGGCGCCGCCACCTGCACCGGCGCCTCCGCGAACAAATTCCCCTGCCCCGCCCGAACCGCCGCCGGCGGCGGCACGAAGGCCTGCGCCGGCGCCCCAGCGTCCATCCCCAGCCGAGAAGCCAAGCTCCGGAACCCCTGCGCCGCCAGCCAAGGCCCCAACACCTCCCGGTCCGGCTCCCGCGCCACCAGCGCCTCGATCGGCTCCGGCAACGGCACCTCGCAGCACAGCTCCACCAGCTTGCGCGAAATCCGCGCCAGCTCCGCATGCTCGATCAGCAAATCCCGCCGCTTGCTCGGCTTCATCCCCGGCGCCGCCGCCAGAATCCCCTCCAAATCGCCGAACTCCTGGATCAACTGCGCCGCCGTCTTCGGCCCAATCCCCGGTACCCCCGGCACATTGTCCACGCTGTCCCCGATCAGCGCCTGCGCATCGATCAGCTTCTCCGGCCCCACCCCGAACTTCTCGATCACCTCGGCGAGCCCGATCGCCTTCTGCTTCATGGGATCAAGCATATCGATCCCCGGCCGCAGCAACTGCATCAGGTCCTTGTCGGAAGAAACAATCGTCGCCCGCCCGCCCTGCGCCACCACGGCCACGGCATAGCTGGCGATCAGGTCATCCGCCTCCCAATCCTCCAGCTCGATCGCCGGCACCCCAAACGCCCGCGTCGCCTCGCGCACCAACGCAAACTGCGGCCGCAAATCCTCCGGCGGCTCCGGCCGCTGCGCCTTGTACTTGTCATACAGCCGGTTGCGGAACGTCAGCCGCCCGGCGTCGAAAATCACCGCCAGATGCGTGCCGACATGATCCTTCAGCAACCGCGACAACATGTTGCTGAACCCGAACACCGCATTCACCGGCGTCCCATCCGGCCGGCTCATCGGCGGCAACGCATGATACGCCCGAAAAATGAACCCCGACCCGTCAATCAGGATCAAATGCGGCGCCGCTCCGTCATTCATGTCGCGCACCCATCGAAGAGGAAAGGAAAGGCCAGGGGCTTTGCCCCTGGACCCCACCTGGCCCGGCGCGCGCCTTCGCGCGACGGACCTGAGGTCCCTGGACCCACATGAGTTGTTCCGCCTTCGGCGGGAGGGGCCGTCTCGGTGCGCGACACAGACCGGGTCGGCCACTCCCGCCGAAGGCGGAAAAGGTAAAGGGGTCTGGGGCCTAAGGCCCCAGCGGGTCCAGGGCAGAGCCCTGGCCTTGCTTCTGTCATCCCAAGGCCGCCCGGACGGTGGCGATGATGTCGCGGGCGGTGAGGCCGGCTTCGGCGAGTTGCTTGGCGGGGGATTCGTGGTCGATGAAGGTATCGGGCAGGGTCATCGGCCGGATCTTGAGGCGACCGTCGAGCAACCCTTTCCAGGCCAGGTGATGCAGCACGAGGGCGGAGAAGCCGCCGGTGCTGCCTTCCTCGATCGTGACCAGCAGCTCGTGCTCGCGCGCCAGTCGTTCCAGCAGGGCGGCATCGAGCGGCTTGGCGAAGCGGGCATCGGCGACGGTGCAGGAAATGCCGTCGGCGTCGAGCGACTCGGCCGCCTTCAGGGCATCGGCCAGGCGGGTGCCGAGGGAGAGCAGGGCCACGCGCGTGCCTTCGCGCAGGATGCGGCCCTGGCCCAGGGGCAGGGCGGTGCCGCGCTTGGGCACCTCCACCAGCCCGGTGGAATCGCCGCGCGGGAAGCGCACGGCGCTGGGCCGGTCGTCGATGCCGGCCAGGGTTGCCACGGCGTGGGCGAGTTCGGCTTCGTCGGAGGGCGCCATCAGCACGATCCCCGGCAGGCAGCCCAGGTAGGCGAGGTCGAAGCTGCCGGCATGGGTGGCGCCGTCGGCACCGACGAGTCCGGCGCGGTCCAGCGCCATGCGCACCGGCAGGCGCTGGATCGCCACGTCGTGCACCACCTGGTCGTAGGCGCGCTGCATGAAGGTGGAATAGATCGCCACGAAGGGCTTCAGGCCTTCTGTCGCCATGCCGGCGGCGAAGGTCATGGCGTGCTGCTCGGCGATGCCCACGTCGAAGGTCCGGGTGGGATGCGCGCGGGCGAAGCGGTCCAGCCCGGTGCCGGAGGGCATGGCGGCGGTGACGGCGACGATGGTGGGGTCTGAATCCGCCTCGGCCACCAGCGCATCGGCGAAGATGCGGGTGTAGGTGGGCGGGCCGGCCGGCGGCTTGGCCTGCTCGCCCGTCAGCACGTTGAACTTGCTCACCGCGTGCAGCTTGTCGGCGCTGGCTTCGGCGGGGGCATAGCCGCGGCCCTTCTGCGTGATCACATGCAGCAGGATCGGGCCATGGTCTTCCGCCTCGCGCACGTTGCGCAGCACGGGCAGCAGGTGGTCCAGGTTGTGCCCGTCGATCGGGCCCACATAGTAGAAGCCCAGCTCCTCGAACAGCGTGCCGCCGGTCAGGATGCCGCGGGCGTATTCCTCGGCGCGCCGCGCGGTGCGTTCCAGTGTTTTCGGGAAGCGCCGCGCCATCTTCGCGGCCAGCTCGCGCAGGCTGAGGAAGGATTGCGAGGAGAGCAGCCGCGAGAGATAGGCGCTCATGGCGCCCACCGGGGGCGCGATCGACATGTCGTTGTCGTTCAGCACCACCACCAGGCGGGAGCGCAGGTGGCCGGCATTGTTCATCGCCTCATAGGCCATGCCGGCGCTCATCGCCCCGTCGCCGATCACGGCGACCACGTGCCGGTCATCCTTCGGCATGTCGGGGATGGCGTTCTTCAGGTCGCGCGCCACCGCCATGCCCAGCCCGGCGGAGATGGAGGTGGAGGAATGCGCCGCCCCGAACGGGTCGAACTCGCTTTCGCTGCGCCTGGTGAAGCCCGAGAGCCCGCCGCCCTGGCGCAGGGTGCGGATACGGTCGCGCCGTCCGGTCAAGATTTTGTGAGGATAGCACTGGTGGCCCACGTCCCAGATCAGCCGGTCCTCCGGCGTATCGAAGATCGCATGCAGCGCCACGGTCAGCTCCACCACGCCCAGCGAGGCACCGAGATGCCCGCCGGTGGTGGAAACCGCGTCGATCGTCTCCGCCCGCAACTCGTCGGCCAGCTGGCGCAGCTGGTCGGGCGAGAAGTTGCGCAGGTCGGCCGGCACCCGCACCCGGTCCAGCAGCGGGGTGTCCGGCCGTGTTGCGGTGCTGGAGGGAACCACTGGCGCGTTCATGCCCGTCCTCCGCTGGTTGCGCTGGGGATGGCGCGCACCTGGCTGGCTCGCATGGCACCTCCTGGAAGCCGGACGGACTGCCCGTCGCGGCAAACGCTAGCCCAGCCCGCCGGCACTGGCCAGCATCGGCGGGAGCGCATCTTCGCAGGCGGTGAAGCCGGCGGCCGCGGGGATATGGTTGCATTGGGCACCATCTGTCGCGGCCAGCACCGGGCCGGGAGATCCTGGTACCGCACCACGCCCACGACGAGATCGCCGTCTCGCTGCGCGAACGCGGCTTCGAGGTGACGGTGCTGCCCTATCGTGAATGGGCTTCCTTCGGCGGCAACGCGACGGTGTTCAACACCGGACCCTATGGTCCTGCCCTGGCCGCGCAGCGCGGCGGAGGCGATCGGCATCAAGCCGCTCCTGACGCCCATCCACCGCAGCATCCTCGGCGGTCCCGTCCGCTCCGTGGCCCGGACCGCGCTCGCCCAGCCGTGCCTCGACACCAGCGCGGCGGCGAGGGTAAAAGGCGGTCATGGTCGATCCAGAGCCGCCGCAGCGTGACGCCGAGCTGGTGTGGACGAACGCGGGGGCGGCCTCTCCTCTCGTTAGCGTCGTCATTCCCTGCTTCAACAGCCGGGAGCTGATCGCCGGCACCATCGCCTCGGTCGCCGCGCAGACTCTGCCGGGCATCGAGATCATCGTCATCGACGACTGCAGCACCGACGACACGGTGGAGGTGGCGCGCCGGGCACTGGAACAGTCCGGCCTCGCCGGCTGCCTGGTGCGCTGCGCCGCCAATGGCGGGCCGGCCCGCACGCGCAACGAGGGCGTGCGCCGCTCGCGCGGCGAGTTCGTCGCCTTCCTCGATTCCGACGACATCTGGCTGCCGGAGAAGCTGGAGCGCCAGGTGGCGCTGATGCGCGCCGGCCCGAACGTGACGCTGTGCGGCTGCCAGGCCCTGTGGGTGGACCAGGAGAGCGATCGCGAATGGTTGCTGTTCCATAACCTGCCCACCTTCAACCCCGAAGGCTGGCGCCTGCTGCTCTGGAGCACCTACATCGCCACGCCCTGCGTGATGGCCCGCCGCGACGACCTCGGCATTGCCCCGTTCGACGCCAGGTTGCGCGTGGCGGAGGACCGCGACCTCTGGTTCAAGCTCGCCTCCAACGGCACCGTCGCCCTGGTGCAGGAGCCGCTGGTGCGCATCCGCGTCTCGCGCGGCAGCTACATGGCCAAGCACGTGGATTTCATCCGCGACCACACCGTGCCCATGATGCGCCGCAACATGGCGCTGTTCGCCGACAAGCTCACCCTGCGCGAGCGCATGCTGGCCCTGGGGCGACTGCATTCCGAGCTTGGCCGCTCCATGGCCGACGGGCCAAACCCCTGGCGGCACGCGGCGCCGCACCTCGTCTGGGCCGCGATCCTGGGCGACCGCACCATGGACAATCTCACGAAGGCCATTGCCACCGCGCCCTGGCTGCGCAGCGTCATCGCCGTCCTGCGCCGGCGCCGGCGCGGCATGGCGCGCACCGGCGCCGCATCCTGAGCGTGGCCATGGCACCCTCTCCCGGGCCGGGCACCGCGCCGGGCAGCCCGCACCCCGTGCCCCTGCCGGTCCGCGTGGCGGATATCGATCGCCCGCTGCTGCACGTGGTGGTGGACACGGAGGAGGAGTTCGACTGGTCGGCGCCCTTCGCCCGCTCGAATACCGCGGTGTCCGGCATCAACGGGCTGCATCTCGGCCATACGCTGTTCCGCCGCCATGGCATCGTGCCCGCCTATCTGTTGGACTACCCGGTCGTCACCGACCGCCGCGCGGTGGAAGCACTCGGTCCCTGGCTGGCGGAAGGCAGCTGCCTTGTCGGCGCCCAGCTGCACACCTGGGTCACCCCGCCCTTCGAAGAGGTGGTGTGCCCGTTCAACAGCTACGCCAGCAACCTCCCGGCGGAGCTGGAGCGCCGCAAGCTCCAGGTCCTGACAGGGGCCATCACCGAACGCTTCGGGGTTCGCCCGCTGATCTACAAGGCCGGCCGCTACGGGCTCGATGTGCGGCGCGAGCAGACGCTGCGCGAGCTGGGCTACCTCGTCGACACCTCCGTGATGCCGTACCGCAGCTATGCCGGGCTTGGCGGCGGGCCGGATTTCTTCGGCTTCCCCGACCAGCCCTTCTGGCTCAACCCCGACCGCGGCTTCCTCTATTTGCCCAGCACCCATTCGGTGTTCGGCCCGCTGCGCCCGGTGTTCGGCGGGCGCGGCGCCACGCTGATCTACCGCGGCATGGGCCTGCGCCTGCGCCTGCCCGGCCTGCTGGCGCGCACCGGCCTGCTGGAACGCATCAGCCTCACGCCGGAGGGGGTGTCGCTGGACGACATGTGCCGCCTCACCGCCCGGCTGCACGCCGCCGGGCACCGCGTGTTCGCGCTGTCGCTGCACTCCTCCTCCTTCGTGCCCGGCGGCTCGCCCTACACCCGCTCGGAGGCGGATCTGCGCCAGATTCTGGACCGCATCGAGCGCTTCCTGGATTTCTTCTTCGACAAGCTCGGCGGTGTGGCCACCACCGCGATCGACCTGCTGCACCGCTTCCAGCCCGCCGCCCCCGCCCCGCCCCACCGGCGTTGAGGGCGCGGGCTTGAGGGTGGGCCGGACCGGCCCCACACTCCGCCTCCCACACGCGGAGTCGGCACATGAAGATCACTGGGATCGAAGCCTTCCAGGTGCAATGGGCGCCCGGCGACTCGCCGGCCCAGCGCAGCGCCTTCGTGCGCATCCATGCCGAGGACGGCCGCATCGGCCTGGGCGAGGCCTCCCCCATGCAGGGCGGCCTGGCCTCGCTCGGCATCATCAACGCCAACATCGCCCCGGCCCTGATCGGCGCCGATCCGCTGGACCACGCCGTGATCCAGGACCGGCTGATGCACAGGCTGGTCAAGCTCGGCCCCGAAGGGGCGCTGACCGGCGCGCTGGCCGCCATCGACATCGCGCTGTGGGACCTCAAGGGCCAGCTGCTCGGCCAGCCGATCTGGAAGCTGCTCGGCGGCGCCTGGCGCACCGCGCTGCCCTTCTATTCCTCCATCGGCGGCAATGGCCGCGAACGCAGCCTCGATGACGTGCTGCGCATCGTGGAACAGCGCCTGGCCGACAAGCCCGCCGCGATCAAGATCCGTTTCGACAACGACCGCGTGGACCTCGACGCCGACATCCCCGACCACCTCGCCAAGGCCCGCGCGGTGCGCAAGCTGGTGGGGCCGGACTTCCCCTTGGCCTTCGATTCCAACAACGGCTACTCGTATTCCGGCGCCATGCGCGTCGGCCGCGCGCTGGAGGAGCTGGGCTTCTGGTGGTTCGAGGAGCCGATCCAGCACTACAACCGCCGCCTGCTGGGCGAGCTGGCGCAGCGCCTGTCGATCACCGTCTCCACCGGCGAGCAGGACTACACGCCGTCGGCGATCGCCGAGCTGATCGATTGCGGCGTGCGCATGGTGCAGCCGGATATCGTCAAGATGGGCGGCATCACCGGCCTGCTGCGCTGCGCCGCACTCTGCCAGGCGCACGGGGTGGAGCTGGTGCCGCACCAGACCCAGCCCACCATCGGCCACATGGCCAACCTGCACATCGCCGCCACCCAGCTGCACGCCACCAAGCCGGTGGAGCTGAACGACCCCTCGCCGCGCATGCACGCCCCGTTCCGCAACCCGCCGAAACCCGATGCCCAGGGCCTGTTCCACCTGCCCACCACGCCGGGCCTGGGGCTGGAGATCGACGAGGCCGCACTCGCCCGGCTGCGCGTGCCCAGCTGATGCTGCACATGACCAAGCTGTGCGTCGGCATCAGCGATGTTGCCGACCTGCGCCGCCACCAGCAGGCCCGCCTGGCGCGCGGGGAGGCGCTGCGCCACCTCACCCGCAGCTTCCCCCGCCGCGCGCAGGAAATCCTCGACGGCGGCTCGCTCTACTGGGTCATCGCCGGCGCCACCGTGGTGCGCCAGCGCGTGATCGACATCCAGGAAACCACCTACGACGACGGCACGAAATGCGCCGCGCTGTGCTTCGATGCGGAGCTGGTGCCGGTCGCCGCCCGCGCCACCAAGCCGTTCCAGGGCTGGCGCTACCTCGACCCCGCCGCCGCGCCCCCCGACCTGGGCGCCACCGCCGATGCCGAAGGCAGCGACGCCCTGCCGCCGCAGCTGCGGCGCGAACTGGAATCGCTCGGACTGCTCTGACCCGAACTGTGGCCATTCGGCCACGCTTGCCATTGTTTCGTACCCGATGCGCTGCGGCCCGTGCCGCGGCCTTGCACGCCGTTTGGGGTTCCTTTACATGTCTTTTTAGTAAGATACAGCCCACAGTTCGCGCACTACCTGATCATAGGATCCGGTACGGCGCGTTTGGGTCCGGAGCACCACCCATGTTCTCCCGCCGCAGCCTGTTCGTTGCCCTGGGCCTCGCCCTGCCGCTCGCCGCTGCCGGCACGGCCGAGGCCGCCACCACCGGCGCCACCCGCCGCCGCCGCGCCGGCAAGGCAAAGGCCACCGCCTCCGCCAAGCCGCGCCGCCAGCGCCGCGCCGAGGCCGAGACCACCGAGCCCGCCAAGAGCTGACCCCCCCGCCGGTCGGCCGCGGCGCGCAGCACAGCCTGCCGCGGCTGACCACCCTGACCTCCCCACCGGAGAGGCGGATGGCGCGGATGCGCGCGATGTTCGGCATGGCGATGGCCCTGGCCCTTTTGGCCGGGCCCACGCATGCCCAGAAATCCGCCGACACGCTGCGCGTCGCCTGGCGCGATGCCGTCACCAACCTCGATCCCTACTACAACCAGCAGCGCACCGGGCTGATCCTGGCGCACCACCTGTTCGACGGGCTGGTGCACCGCGACCCCGAGACCTTCACCCTGCGCCCGCTGCTCGCCACCGCCTGGCGCTACGTGGATGACACCACGCTGGAATTCGAGCTGCGCCGCGGCGTGACCTTCCACGACGGCAGCCCCTTCAGCGCCGACGACGTGGTGTACACCGTCGCCACCATCCTGGCCGACCCCGACATCTCCGTGCCCAGCAATTTCACCTGGCTGGAAGGGGCGGAGAAGGTGGACAGCCACCGCGTGCGCCTCAAGCTCAAGCGCATCTTCCCCGCCGCCATCGAATACGTCGCCATGGTGCTGCCGATCTGGCCGCAGGCGGCGCGCGAGGCCATGGGGGCGCGCGCCTTCGCGGAGGCCCCGGTGGGCGCCGGCCCCTATCGCCTCACTGGGCGCGAGGGCTATCGCCGCCTGCTGCTGGAACGCTTCGAGGGCTATTACCCCGACAGCCCCAAGGGCCGCCCCGCCATCGCGAAGCTGCAGATCGACCAGGTCCCGGATGCCGCCAGCGAGCTGGACGCCCTGCTTGCCGGCCGGGTGGACTGGATCTGGAACTTCCTCGCCGAAGCCAACGACACCGTCGCCCGCACCCCCGGCCTGGCCGCGCTGCGCGCCGAGAGCATGCGCATCGGCTATCTCTCGCTCGATGCCGCCGGCCGCACCGGCGCCGCCAATCCACTCACGCAGCAGAAGGTGCGCCAGGCGATCTTCCATGCCATCGACCGGCAGGCCTTCGTCCGCCAGGTGGTGCAGGGCGGCTCGCGCGTGCCGGAGGCGCCGTGCTTCCCCACCCAGTTCGGCTGCGAGGCCGCCGCCGCGGTGCGCTACGACTACAACCCCGCCCGTGCGAAGCAATTGCTGGCGGAGGCCGGCTATCCCGACGGGTTCGACACCGAGTTGGTGACCTATGCGCTGCCGCAATGGTCGGCGGCGATCCAGGCCTCGCTGGCCGCCATCGGCATCCGCGCCCGCATCACCCAGCGCCCGGTGGCCGCGGTGGTGCGCCAGACGCTGGATGGCGACGTGCCGATCGGCCAGCTCGCCTGGGGCAGCTTCTCGATCAACGACGTCTCGGCGATCCTGCCCTTCCTGTTCACCGGCGGCGGCAACGACTACAGCCGCGATCCCGCCCTGGCCACGCTGGTCACCCAGGGCGGCGCCAGCACCAACCCGAACGAGCGCCGCCGCTACTACAGCCAGGCGATAAGGCTGATCAGCGAGCAGGCCTACCTGGTGCCGCTGAACACCTATGTCACCACCTATGGCATCAGCCGCGCGCTCGCCTTTCGCCCCTTCCCCGACGAGATGCCGCGGTTCTATCTCGCGTTCTGGCGCTGACCGCCAATTCGCGCTGTGATGCCCCCGGCATTCCAGGAAGGAGCGCACGATGAGCACGGTGATGGGTTGGGACGAATGGGTGCGCCACGACGCCACCTCCCTCGCAGGTCTCGTCCGCCAGGGGCAGGTGACCCCGGCTGAACTCGCCGCCCAGGTGGCCGCTGCGATCGAGAAGGTCGATCCCGCCATCGGTGCCGTGGTGGAGGTGTTCGCCGATGTGGTCGCCGATCCGCTGAAGGACGGCATGAACGCCGCCGGCCCCTTCGCCGGCGTGCCGTACCTGATGAAGGATCTCGGCCCCACCCTGGCCGGCCGCAAGCAGGAGATGGGCGCCCTGCTGATGATGGGCCACGTGGCGCAGGAGGATGCCTTCCTCACCACGAAAATCCGCCAGGCCGGCCTCAACATCATGGGCCGCACCACCACGCCGGAATTCGGCACCTGCGGCTCCGTCGAGAACGAGCGCGTGTACGTCTCGAAAAATCCGTGGGATCAGGCCTACACCACCGGCGGCTCCTCGGCCGGCACCGGGGCGGCGGTGGCCGCCGGCGTGCTGCCGATCGGCCATGCCAGCGATGGCGGCGGCTCCATCCGCATCCCCGCGGGGATCAACGGCAATATCGGCCTCAAGCCCTCGCGCGGCGTGTTCTCCGCCGCTCCGAACGGGTCGGACCTGATGGCGCTGGTCTCCACCCAGGGCTGCCATTCCCGCACCATCCGCGACACGGCCTTGTTCTTTGACGCGTGCCGCGGCGGCGCCCCCGGGGAGTTCATGCCGTTCTGGTCGCCGCCCGAGCCCTATGCCGCGCTGGTGCAGCGCGACCCGCGCCCGCTGCGCATCGCGCTGTCGCATGAGTGGGGCGACTACAAGGCCACCCCGCATATCGCGGCGGAGCTGGAAACGGCCGGCAAGTTCCTCGAAGCGCTCGGCCACGATGTGGCGTGGGAGACGCCGGAGGTGGATTTCCGCGCCGGCTATGCCGCGCAAACCACCTGCTACATCACCAACATCGCCCAGAACGTCGCCCGGCTGTCGCGCCTGCGCGGCCATGCCAGCCCGCCGCGCGAGCTGATCGAGCCGATGAACTGGCGCATCTGGGAATACGGCCGCGACCTGTCCTATGGCGTGCGGGCGGACATGCAGGCGGCGTTCAACAGCACCAGCCGTGCCTTCGGCCAGTTCCTCACCGAGTGGGATGTGATCCTGACGCCGATCTCCTCCCAGACCACGCATCGGCGCGCCACGATGGACTACCTGACGCTGAACGACACCGACACGCCGCTGGCCTGGTTCGAGAAGTTGTGGGGCATGTACGCCTACACGCCGCTGGCCAACCTCACCGGCATGCCGGGTCTCTCATTGCCGATGGCGGCGCACGAGAACGGCCTTCCGCTGGGCATCCAGGCGCTGGCGGCGCAGGGCAATGACGGGCTGCTGCTGCAGCTGGGCGCCCAGGTGGAACGGGCGCTGGGCGGCAAGTGGAATGGCGGGCGCGTGCCGGGCGTGCACGTGACTCGGTAGCTACTCTTCCGGCTCCGTCGTGAAGGTCAGCGGGTGGCCGGCCTTGCGGCCGGCGTCCGTGGCCCGGGTGGCCTTGGTTTCCGCCACGTCGCGGGTGAACACCGCCACTACGCAGGCGCCGCGCTGGTGGGCGGTCATCATCACGCGGCTGGCGCTGCCTTCGTTCATGCCGAACTCGCCCTTCAGCACCCGCACCACGAACTCGCGCGGGGTGTAGTCGTCGTTCAGCAGGATCACCTTGTGCAGCTTCGGCCGCTCGGTCTTCGGCAGGACCGTGGTGGTGGGGGCATTGGTGGTTTCTGGCATCGCGGCGGAGGCTCCGGCAGCGCAGTGGCCGCCGGTATATCGGTCTGCCGCGGCCCATCGCAACACGCGGCTGCGATCTTCGTTGCAGCGGGGCTCGGCCGGCGCCTAGGCTCGAAGCTGCAAACGGGGGCTTCGGCAATGCGGATCATGGCAACGGCGATCCTGGCGGCATGCCTTGCCGCAAGTCCCCCGGCGCGGGCGCAGGACATCGCGCTGGGGCTGGGCACGGCGGTGACGTCGCTCGATCCGCATTTCCACAATCTTGCTTCCAACATCAAGATCTCGGTGCACCTGTTCGACCGGCTGGTGGACCAGGATGCGCAGCAGCGCGCCACGCCGGGGCTGGCCTCCGCCTGGCGCGCGATCGACGACACCACCTGGGAATTCACCCTGCGCCGCGATGCCCGCTTCCACGATGGTCAGCCCTTCGAGGCGGAGGACGTGGCGGCCACGCTGCGGCGGGTGCCCTGGGTGCCGAACTCGCCGAATTCCTTCGTGACCTACACGCGCGCCATCACCGAGGTGGTGGTGGTGGATGCCCATACCGTGCGCTTCCGCACCGCCACGCCCTATCCGCTGCTGCCGGTCGATCTCTCCTCGGTGAACATCACCTCCCGCCGGCATGAACGGGCGCCGACGGCGGATTTCAACAACGGGAGTGCTGCCATCGGCACCGGCCCGTTCCGCTTCGCCGAGTATCTGCCGGGCGACCGGATCAACCTGGTGCGCAACGACGACTACTGGGGGCCGAAGCCGCATTGGGCGCGGGCCAGCCTGCGGATCATCACCGCCTCGCCCTCGCGCGTGGCGGCCCTGCTGGCCGGGGACGTGCAGGCGATCGACGACGTGCCGCCGAGCGACGCGGTGAAGCTGGCGGCCAATCCGAATGTCTCGCTGCTGCGCGGGCGGTCCAACTCCGTGCTGTTCCTGCACATGGACCAGTTCCGCGACAACCCACCCTACGTGACGGACAAGGCCGGCGTGCCGTTGGCGGCCAATCCGTTCAAGGACCGGCGGGTGCGGCTGGCGATCTCCAAGGCGATCAACCGGCCGGCGCTGGTGGAGCGGGTGATGGAGGGCATGGCCACGCCGGCCTCCAGCCTGCTGGCCGACGGGTTCTTCGGATCGAGCCAGAAGCTGAAGCCGGAGCCGTACGACCCCGAGGGGGCGCGGAAGTTGCTGGCGGAGGCGGGGTATCCGAACGGCTTCGTCGTCACGCTTCATGGGCCGAGCGGGCGGTATGTGAACGACAATCTTGTCGCCCAGGCGATCGCGCCGATGCTGGTGCGGGTGGGGATCGAGACCCGCGTGGTGGTGCAGCCATGGGCGCCGTTCATCGCGGCGGCCAGCGCGCCGGGCTATGCCTACAGCTTCCTGCTGATCGGCAACTCGGCGACGACGGGCGAGGCGTCGTTCGGGTTGCGGGTGCAGTATGCCACGGTGGATGTGGCGAAGGGCATGGGTGGCTCCAATCGCGCCCGCTATTCCAACCCGCGGATCGACAGCCTGATCGACCAGGCGATGGCGACGATCGATGATCCCAAGCGCGAGGCGCTGCTGCAGGAGATCAGCGAGATCGCCATTGCCGACCAGGCGCTGGTGCCGCTGTTCCATGCCGACAATCTGTTCGCGGTGCGGCGCGGGCTCGCCTACACGCCGCGGGCGGAGGGCTACATGCCGGCGCACATGATCCGGCCGAACTAGCGCTTCAGAAGAAGGCCCTGCACGGCGCCCATCAGGGCGAGCTGGGCGGCGCAGGCCAGGAAGGGGATCTCCCAGCCCCAGTGCGGCACGGCGGCGGCGAACAGGGTGGGGCCGATCACGTAGCCCATGAAGCACAGCATGGTGGAGCCGGCGGTGGCATCGGCCACGCCGCCAGGGGCGGCGAGGCGGGCGACTTCGGCGAGGTAGATGCCGTTCCAGGAGGCGCCGAAGAAGCCGGCGATGGCGGCGAGCGTGGCCACCCACCAGAGCGGCGCGTCGGCGGGCATCAGGGCATAGGCGGCAGCGGCGGCGGCGGCGAGGAAGGCCTGCACGACGAGGTTCGCCGCGGCATGGCCGGTGCGGTCGGCGACCCAGCCGAGGAGGATGCGGGCCACGGTGCCGGCGGCCTGCAGGCAGGCGAAGGCGAAGCCGGCGGCGGCGAGGCTCAGGCCGCGCTGGGTGAGGAAGGTGACGGAGAAGCTGAACAGCGCGCCCTGCAGCACGGCGAAGGAGAAGGCGAGGGCCGTCAGCGGCAGCAGGGCGGGGGAGCGGGCGAGGGCGCGGAACGGGGTGGCGAGGTTGCGGCGGCTGAACAGCACGCGGGGGTGGACGGAGGCGGTGCGGTCGCGGTCGGCATCGAGCGTGCGACGCAGCGGATTGGTGGCCAGCACGCAGAGCAGGCCGGCGACGATGGCGACGGTGAGGGCGGGCAGGCCGCCATAGAGGGCGGCGACGGGAGCGATGATCAGGCCGGCCAGGGCGCCGCCGGCAGGGGCGCCGGCCTGCTTGATGGAGAAGATCAGCGAACGGTGGGCGGGCGGGGCGGTGGCCTGCAGCATGCGGCTGCCGGCAGGGGGCGTGGGGCCGTAGCCGGTGCCCATCAGCAGCGCGCCGGCGAGCAGAGCGGGCCAGGTGCCGATGGCGGCGACGGCGAGGCCGAGGACGGCGATGGCGGTGCCGAGCTGGAGGCTGGCGACGGGGCCGAGGCGGGCGAGGATGGGGGCGCCGAAGGCCATGTAGGCGATGGAGGCGAAGGAGGAGAGCGAAGACAGGTTGCCGATCCGCTCCGGCGCGACGCCGGCCGAGGCGGTGAGCAACGGGGCGAGCACCGGCAGGGACTGGCCCATGAAGGTGGAGATGGTCTGCGCCAGCATCGCGGCGCCGAGGGCTTGCAGCCAGAGAGGGAGCTTCATTGGCGGCACGGTGCGGCGGCGGGGCGGGGCGGTCAATCGGGGGGCGGCATGACGGTGGCATGAAGGTTTGGTTGGATTGATTCGGATCAAGGGCGTGGCACTCCCGGGCATGGGAGGCGTTGGACAGCAGCAACGCAGGAGGACGCCATGGCCAAGCGCATGAAGGCCGCCGTGTTCGTGGAACCCGGACGGATCGTGCTGGACGAGAAGCCGGTGCCGACGCCGGGGCCGCTGGATGCGGTGGTGCGGATCACGACCACGACGATCTGCGGCACGGATGTTCACATCCTGAAGGGCGAGTACCCGGTGGCCAGGGGGCTGACGATCGGGCACGAGCCGGTGGGGGTGATCGAGAAGCTGGGCTCGGCGGTGGAGGGGTATCGCGAGGGGCAGCGGGTGATCGCGGGGGCGATCACGCCTTCGGGGCATTCGGCGGCGTGCCTGTGCGGGTGCTTCTCCCAGGACGGGGGGAAGGCGAAGCACGGGTTCAAGGCGATGGGCGGCTGGCGGTTCGGCAATACGATCGACGGGACGCAGGCGGAGTACGTGCTGGTGCCGGATGCGATGGCCAACCTGGCCGTGGTGCCGGACGAGTTGAGCGACGAGCAGGTGCTGATGTGCCCGGACATCATGTCCACCGGGTTTTCCGGGGCGGAACGTGGCGGCATCCGGATCGGCGATTGCGTGGCGGTGTTCGCGCAGGGGCCGATCGGGCTGTGCGCGACGGCGGGGGCGAAGCTGATGGGGGCGACGACGATCATCGGCGTGGACGGGATCGCCAAGCGGCTGACGATGGCGCGGTCGGTGGGGGCGGATGTGGTGATCGACTTTCATGAGCGCGATCCGGTGGAGGCGATCATGGAGATCACCGACGGGCGCGGGGTGGATGTGGCGATCGAGGCGCTGGGGACGCAGCAGACCTTCGAGAGCGCGTTGCGGGTGCTGCGGCCGGGCGGGACGCTTTCGAGCCTGGGGGTGTATTCGACCGATCTGCGGATTCCGCTGGGGGCGTTCGCGGCGGGGCTGGGGGACCACACGATCGTGACGACGCTGTGCCCGGGGGGGAAGGAGCGGATGCGGCGGCTGATGGAGGTGATCCGCAGCGGGCGGGTGGACCTGAAGCCGATGGTGACGCATCGGTTCAAGCTGGATGAGATCGAGGCGGCGTATGATCTGTTCAGCCACCAGCGGGACGGGGTGCTGAAGGTGGCGATTACACCGTAATTTTCCGATATCGTAATAAAATGGCCGCGGCTGGG
>JBIKOJ010000017.1:0-37860 GCA_044358135.1 Acetobacteraceae bacterium
GGTGATGATGGTGGCGCCGGGGACAGTGAGGGCGCAGTTGCCGCCGGCATCGGCGGCGAGGTCGATCACCACGCTGCCGGGCTTCATGCTGTGCACCATGGCTTCGGTGAGCAGGGTGGGCGCGCGGCGGCCCATGACGAGGGCGGTGCAGACCACGATGTCGTTCTTGGCCACCGTGGTGGCGACGAGTTCGGCCTGCTTCTTGAGGAAGGCCTCGCTCATCTGGCCGGCATAGGCGCCTTTCTGGGCCGCCGTCTCCTCATCTTCGACGCCGACGAAGGTGGCGCCGAGGGATTTGATTTCTTCCTTGGCGGCGGGCCGCACGTCGGTGGCCGAGACGATGGCGCCGAGGCGGCGGGCGGTGGCGATGGCCTGCAGGCCGGCGACGCCGGCGCCGATGACGAAGACGCGGGCCGGGGGGACGGTGCCGGCGGCCGTCATCATCATGGGGAAGCCGCGTTCGAAGGCGGTGGCGGATTCGACGATGGCGCGGTAGCCGGCAAGGTTGGCCTGGCTGGAGAGCACATCCATCGACTGGGCGCGGGTGATGCGGGGGAGGAGTTCCATCGCGACGGTGTCGATGCCGGCGGCGGCCAGCGCGGGGACGACATCGGGGGTGGCGAAGGCGTTGGCGATGCAGACCAGGAGGGCGCCGCGGGGGATGAGGGCGCGCTCGGCTTCCTCCGGCATCTGCACGGCGAAGACGATGCCGGCGCCGGAAAGTGCGGCGGCGGCATCGGGGGCGATTTCGGCGCCGGCTTCGCGGTACTGTTCGTCGGGGATGGCGGCGCCGAGGCCGGCGCCGGTTTCGACGGCGACGGTGAGGCCGAGAGCGATGAGCTTCTTCACCGTCTCCGGCGTGGCGGCCACCCGCGTTTCGAACGCGGCCCGTTCCTTCGGGATCGCCAGACGCATGCACTCATCCTTTCGACATCAGTCTTCCGGGTCGGCGCGCGGGCAAGTCGGCGGGGTCGCGCCGGCGAGAGAAGGCCAGCTTGCCTTCGACCGGCGGGGGCCACAAGGGGATGGGCGCGCACGGTCCGCGCCGTTCTCCTACCAGGGCGTGACGGGCCTGCCCCTTGATCCAGGTCATGTCGCGTTCGGCTTGCCGTGCGGCGGGGGGGACCGTAGAACCGGGGGCCACCATCATCACCGTTATTGGGGGGAGCTCACGATGAGCAAGATCATCCGCACCGAACCGAACGCCATCCTGTCGAAGGCGGTCGAGTACCATGGCTTCGTCTATGTCCAGGGCTGCACGGCCAAGGACACCAGCAAGGACGTGAAGGGCCAGACCAAGGAAATCCTGGACCAGATCGACACCATCCTGGAGACGCACGGGACCGACAAGACCCGGCTGCTGCAGGCGCAGATCTGGGTGAAGGACATTCGCGACCGCGACGCCATGAACGAGATCTGGACGGCGTGGCTGCCGAAGGGCGGGGCGCCGGCGCGGGCCTGCGTGGAAGCCAACATGGCCGATCCCCGCCTGCTGGTGGAGATCATGGTGACGGCCTGCAAGTAACCGTATCACTAACTGTTTCTTGACATGTCACGGCGCGCCGCACACCACGGCGCGCCGTGATTGATTCTGCGGACCCATCGTGGCGCATCCGGCGCGATGGGTCGGTTTCAGCCTCCTTCCGGGTGGCGTGGCATTTCAGCAACACGCAATAGGCGTCTTTGCAACAGCTGAATTCACATTGCGGTGAATAGGAAGCCCGTCCTGAAATTGGGCGTTATCCACAGGCGCATCCGACGAAATTGCATGACTGGCTTGCGACCGGTGCGTTCTGAGGTTGCCAGGCACGTAACGCCCTTGTTAGCCAAAACCCATGCGCAGCCCACCTCACAGGAACCGACGCATGCGATTCACCGGCCGCTTCCTTGCCACCTGCTCTGCCGCGGCGATTGCCGCACTCTGCACCGTGACGATGGTGGCGACCGACGCGCATGCAGCCCCCCCGCAGGGCCAGGAGGCTCGCCCGGCGCGGGCCGCCGCCCCGCAGGCGATATCGCCGCGCGCCGGCATGCCGCAGCCGGGCTCCCGCCTGCAGGCCGCGCAGAAGCAGCGCGTTCAGGGTGGACCGGCGCTGAAGGCCACCAGCAACCCCAAGGCGGCCAAGGCGCGACTGGCGGCGGCGAATTCGGTGAATGTCTCGCAGTGGGGCGGCATCAGCTGCGTGCCTTTCGCGCGGGCGGCCACGGGCATGGCGGTGAAGGGGAATGCCCATGCGTGGTGGGATTCGGCCGCCGGCAGCTATGAGCGCGGGTTCCGGCCGGAATCCGGCAGCATCCTGACGTTCCGTTCCACCAACCGCATGCGCCTGGGCCATGTGGCCGTGGTGGCGCGGGTGATCGACAGCCGCACGGTGGAAGTGGACCACGCCAACTGGTCTGGCCCCGGCGGCTACGGCAAGGGCCGCGTGGCGCGCAGCGTGCCGGTGATCGACGTTTCCGAGCGCAATGACTGGTCGGCGGTGCAGGTTTCCCTGCCTGGCGGCGGGTTTGGCAGCGTGTATCCGACCTATGGCTTCATCTACGACCGGCCGGACCGCGGCATGATGGTGGCGAACAACATGGCCCGCCCGCGTGGCGACCAGGGCGCGCCGCGCTACTCCGAGGTGGCCGATGCCTGGCGTACGCGCGTGCTGCCGCCGGGGACCAACACCTTCGTGGCGGACGCGCCGCAGCGGTCGCTGCGCTAGAGTAGGCCGGCAGCGCCGAGCGCGGCGCCCGCCCCGAGTACCCAGAGCGGATGCAGGCGTGTTGCGGTGAGCAGCACGGCGCCGATGGCGGTGAGGACGGCGTGGCCGGGTGAGACGGCGGTCGCCTCCGACAGCACGATGGCGGCGGCCACCACGAGGCCGGCGGTGACGGGCATCAGGCCGGACTGCACCAGAAGGCGCCAGGGGCGGTCGCGGAAGCGGTGCCAGGCGCCGGCGACCAGCCAGGTGAGCAGGGCGCAGGGGCCCACCAGGGCGCCGGTGGCGGCCAGGGCGCCGGCGATGCCGGCCACGTGCCAGCCGATCAGGGTGGAGACCAGCATGTTCGGGCCCGGCGCGGCCTGGGCCAGGGCGTAGAGGGCGGCGAAGTCGCCCGCCGTCATCCAGCCGTGGCGTTCCACCACCTGGCGCTTCAGCTCCGGCAGCACGGCGTTGATGCCGCCGATGGAGACGAGGGAGAGCTGGCCGAAGACCCCGGCGAGTTCGAGGGCGGTGCCCCCTGCCCCGTCGCTCATCGAACCCACCAATGCAGCGCGATGGAGGCTGGGGCGAGCACCAGCATGGTGGGGACCAGCGGCAGGTGCAGGACCGCGATGGCCACGAGGACCAGCAGGGCCACGAAGATGCCCAGCCACTTGCCGCGCAGGGGCGAGGCGATCTTGAGCGCGGTGGCGACGACCAGGCCGGAGGCGGCGGCGGCCAGGCCTTCCGCGCCGCGGGCCACCACGGGATGCTCGGCATAGGCGGCATAGACGGCGCCGAGCGAGACGACGATCACCATGGGCAGGGAAATCAGGCCCACCACGGCAGCGACCGCACCGGGGAGGCCGCGGAAGCGGCTGCCGAGGGCCACCGAGAGGTTCACGATGTTGGGGCCGGGCAGGAACTGGCAGAGGCCGAGGAGGTCGGTGAATTCCGAGGGCGTGAGCCAGCGGCGCTGTTCCACCATCATGCGGCGCGCCCAGGGCAGCACGCCGCCGAAGCCGATCACGCCGATGGACAGGAAGCCCCAGAACAGGGCGGCCACGGTCGGCGGGTCGCGTGGCTCCGCCGCTTCAGACAAAGGGCGCTCCCTTGCAGGAGCGCCCCATCGTCGTGTGATCCAGACCGATCAACGCTAGGCGGTGAGGCTGGCCATGGCGGCTTCGACACCGCCCGGCGTGTGCGGCACGCCGTTGATCTTCAGCGCCATCTCCACGGCCGCCAGCGTGCCGAGGATCATCGGCTCGTTGAGGTCGCCGAGGTGGCCGATGCGGAAGACCTTGCCGTTCAGCTTCGACAGGCCGCCACCGAGGGAGACGTTGAAGCGGCCCATGGTGGTCTTGCGGATGGCCTCGGCGTCGAAGCCCTCCGGCATCAGCACGGCGGTGACGCTGTCGGATTCGCGCGAGGGGTTGGTGCAGAAGAGCTGCGGGCCGTTGTTGCCGGACCAGTGCTTCACGCAGGCGCGGACGGCGCGGGCCAGGCGGGTGTGGCGGGCGAAGACGTTCTCCAGCCCTTCGTCCTCGATCAGGCGGATGGATTCGCGCAGGCCGAAGAACTGGTTGGTGGGCACGGTGCCGATGAAGCTGCGCTGCTTGCGCGCGGCCATCGCCTTCCAGTTGAGGTAGTGCTTGGGCATGGTGGAGGTCTCGGCGGCCTTCATCGCCTTGTCCGACACGCCGGTGAAGGCCATGCCGGTGGGCAGCATCAGGCCCTTCTGGCTGCCGCCGACGACGACATCGAGCTTCCACTCGTCCATGCGCAAATCCATGCAGCCGAGCGAGGAGATGGTGTCCACCATCAGCAGGGCGTCATGGCCGGCGGCATCCATTGCGGCGCGGACCTGGTCGATCGGCAGGTGCATGCCGGTGGAGGTTTCGTTCTGCACGGCGCAGACGGCCTTGATCTTGCCGGCCGTGTCCGCCTTCAGGGCGGCGGTGATGGCAGCGAAATCGACGCCCTGGCGCCAGTCGCACTCCACCTTCTGCACGGTGATGCCGAGATCGGCGGCCATGCTGCCCCAGGAGAGCGAGAAGGCGCCGGTTTCGGGGATCAGCACGGTATCGCCGGGGGAGAGCGTGTTCACCAGGGCGGCTTCCCAGGCGGCGTGGCCGGAGCCGGTGTACATGAACATGTGCTGGGTGGTCTTCATGATGCGGAGGATCGCCTCCCAGCACTCGTCGTACATCTTCATGAAGGCGGGGTCGTGGAAGTCCACCGCCACGTGGCCGATGGCGTGCAGGATGGAGTCCGGGATGTTCGTGGGGCCCGGGTTGGCGAAGAACATGCGGCCGACCGGGCGGCCCTTCGCGGCGGGGGTGGCATCCATGGCGGTCTCCATCAGCGTTTGTTGCGGCCGTCGGGGGGGAGCCCTGGCCGGAAGGCGGGCAACCTAGCCGCGCGCGGGCGGGCGCGGAAGCCGTGCGGGCGGAATGGGTGGGGTTCAGCCGAAGCGGGCGGCGTAGGATTCCGGCTTGAAGCCGACCAGCAGCGCGCCGTGGCCTTCCAGCACCGGGCGCTTGATCATGCCGGGCTGGGCCAGCATCAGGGCGATGGCCTTTGCTTCGGTGAGGCCTTCCTTCTGGTCCTCCGGCAGTTTGCGGAAGGTGGTGCCGGCGCGGTTGATCAGCACGTCCCAGCCCGCTTCCTTGGCCCAGGCCTGGAGCTTCGCGGCATCGATGCCGGCGGTCTTGTAGTCGTGGAAGGCATGGGCGACGCCGCGCTGCTCCAGCCAGGCGCGGGCCTTCTTCATCGTGTCGCAGTTCTTGATGCCGTAAATTGTCACCTGCGCCATGGCGGCCCCCTCCTGTCGAGGCCGCAAGCATAGGCAAGGCCGCGGCGCCTGCCCATCGCCCGGCGCGGGTGCCGCCGTTCCGTGCCGGTTTCCGCTTGATCGGGTGATTTGCGCCGCTGGCGCTTCCGCCGCCGCGGTTCACGCTCTAGGCTTTCGACAGAATGAAACACCAGGAGACCTCCATGGCCCGCCTCGGCTTCGGCGCCTTCCTTGCGCCGCATCACCCCGTTGTCGAGCACCCGATGCTCCAGTTCCGCCGCGACATCGCGCTGGTGGAGCATCTGGACAAGCTGGGCTACGACGAATTCTGGTGCGGCGAGCACCATTCCTCGGGCTGGGAGATGATCGCCTCGCCGGAGATGTTCCTGGCCGCCGCGGCCGAGCGCACCGGGCGGATCAAGCTGGGCACCGGCGTGATCTCCCTGCCCTATCACCACCCGTTCAACGTGGCGCAGCGCATCGTGCAGCTGGACTGGATGTGCGGCGGGCGGGCGATCTTCGGTTCCGGCCCCGGCGCGCTGGCATCCGACGCGCATGTGCTGGGCATCGACCCGATGCTGCAGCGCCCGCGGCAGGACGAGGCGATCGGCGTCATCAAGCGGCTGCTGGCCGGCGAGCGCGTGACCTACAAGGGCGACTGGTTCGAGCTGAACGACGCCGCCTTGCAGCTGCTGCCGATGCAGGAGGACATGGAGTTCGTCGTCGCCTCGCAGATCTCGCCTTCGGGCATGACGCTGGCCGGAAAGTATGGCGCGGGCGTGATCTCGATCGGCTCGCTGTCCAGCCAGGGGCTGACCGCGCTGCCGACGCAATGGGGGTTTGCCGAAGAGTCGGCGAAGAAGCATGGCCAGACCGTGGACCGGAAGAACTGGCGCGTGCTGCTGAGCTGGCACATCGCCGAGACGCGCGAGGAAGCGCGGCGCCAGGCGGGGCCCGGCCTGATGCGGCACCACAACGAATACATCCACGGCACGCTGCAGAACCCCGGCACCAAGCCGCCCTTCTCCAGCCCCGACGACGCGCTGGACAAGACCGCCTTCGGCGAGGGTGCGGTGGCCACCATCGGCACGCCTGACGACCTGGTGGCCAAGATCAAGAGCGTACTGGCCGCCAGCGGCGGCTTCGGCACCGTGGTGGGCTTCGTGCACGACTGGGCGAGCCCGGAGAACACCATGCGCAGCTGGGACATGGTGGCGCGCTACGTGGTGCCGGAGATCAACGGCTATCTGACGGAACTGCGCAAGTCGCGCGATTTCGTGGCCAACAACCGCGAGTATTTCGACCGCGCCAAGCAGGCGATCCTGACCAACATCCAGGAGAACGACGCGGCCAAGGAGGCGCTGAAGTTCACCAACTCGCCGCGCATCGCCACCTCTGCCTCGGCTTCCAACGTGCCTGACTTCGCCAAGAAGGGCGCGGCGGAGTAGCCATGGCGCTGGATCCCGGCCCGCTGGCCGCCCTGGCGGCCGGCGGGGCGATGGGCGCGCTGATGCGCTGGGCCGGGCCGCGTGCCCGCGCCTGGCGCAGGCAGCTCGAGGCGCGGCCGGTGCTGCGCCGCGCGATGCTGACGGGTGCGGCCGGCGCGGCGATTGCGGGGGCCGCGGTGGCGGCCGCCCATCCTGCCTGGCTGGACGACGCGATCACCTGGGCGCAGCAGGATGGCGGGCCGGCGCTGGAACCTTGCCTGGCGGCTGACGGTGCCGACCGCCCGGCCGTGGCGCTGGCCCGCCTGCTGGCCGCCTGCCGGCACCCCCCGGCCTGACCGCGCTGCCCGGCCCCGGCATGGAGGCGGGGGCGGCCTGGCTTCTCCCGCTTCTTCTGCTGCTGCTTGCGATCGCCGCCGCGGCCATCGCCATCCTGGCCCTGCGCCGCCGCCGCTGGCGGGTTGGCGCCGGCGCGGCGCTGCTGGCGCTGGCGGGCACCGCGCTTGCCGTGCATCGCGTGGCGGACCTGCTGGTGCCGCCGGGGGGCGCCCCCCCCCCCCCCCCCACGCCGCCCGCCCCCCACCCCACAGGATGCCCGCCGCGCGCGGCCAGGTGCTGGCCGGCCCGGTTTCGCATGTGCGCGACGGCGACACCATCGTGGTTGGGCAGACCCCGGTGCGCTTTGCCGATGTCGATTGCCCGGAGAAGGGCACCGCCGAGGGCGACCGCGCCACGCAGGCGCTGCGTCGCCTGCTGGCCGGGCAGCAGGTGCGATGCCGCCTGGATGGCCGGCGCAGCTTCGACCGCGAGATCGGGATCTGCGTCCTGGCGGACGGGCGCAATCTCGGCCAGGCGCTTGTTGCGCAAGGGCTTTGCTTGCGAAGATGAACCGACCGCGACCGGGAAGGCGGCTGTTGCAGGAGAGATGATTTTCCTCTTCCGCAACCTCTCCCGGGGTGACGCAGGCTCCCACAGGGGTCAACGCGGATCACGATTTCAACGCATCACGGCCGGATTGACCGCGCTCGCCGCGTCTCATTCCCGCAGTTCGGCCCGCCCGCGGATTATCGGGCCCGCCACGGGAATTTCGCAAACTCGCCGCTTTCACCACACGATTCCGTGACCTAAACCCTGGGAACGCATCGCGGACCGCCGCCCAACCATCCACGATGAGCCGATTTGAGGCGACGCATGGGACACCAGGGATTTCTGCAGAGTTTTTCTAACGGGGCGGATTTTTCAGCATCACCGCGTCTGCCCGGGGGCCCATCCGCCCCCGGGCAGTTTTCAGATACCGCAGCCGATGGCGGCTTTTTGTTTGCCACCGGCATCGAATGTTCCGCGCCCACCATCGCCCACGGCCGCATCCGCCGCGATTTGCTGGAGGAATGCGGACACTACGCCCGCTGGCGCGAGGATTTCGCCCTGGTGCGCGAGATGGGGCTGCGCTTTTTGCGCTACGGCCTGCCCTACCACGTGGTGCATCGCGGCCCCGGCCTTTACGACTGGGAGTTCGCCGACCTCGCCATGGCGGAGATGCGGCGCCTGGGCATCGTGCCCATCCTGGACCTGATGCATTTCGGCGTGCCGGACTGGATCGGCAATTTCCAGAACCCGGAACTGCCGATGCATTTCGCCAACTACGCCCGCGAAGTGGCGCGCCGCTACCCCTGGGTGCGGCACTATACCCCGGTGAACGAGATGTACGTCACCGCCCGCATCAGCGCCAAGGACGGGCTGTGGAACGAGCAGCTGCGCACCGACCAGGGCTTCGTGACCGCGCTGAAGCATGTGGTGGCGGCCAACATCCTGGCCTCCCACGCCATTGCCGAGGTGCGGCCGGATGCGATCATCGTGCCCAGCGAGAGTGCGGAATACATCCATGAGGGGCGGCTCAACACCTCGGCGAAGACGGCGGATTTCAACGCGCACCGCTTCCTGTCCTTGGACCTGCTGTATGCCCGGCCCTTCGATGCCGAAACCCGCGCCTTTGCCTTCGACAACGGGCTGAGCCCGGCGGAATACGCCTGGTTCATGCGCACGCCGCGCGCCGGCCACCAGGTGCTGGGCATCGACTACTATGGCCGCAACGAGCACATGGTGACGGCCACCGGGCGCCGCATTGCGGTGGAGGATGTGCTGGGCTTCTACGTGCTCGGCCGCGAATACTACGAGCGTTACCGCCACCCGATCATGCACACGGAAACCAACGTGCTGCGCGCCGAGGATGCGCCGGGCTGGCTGTGGAAGCAGTGGTTCAATGTGCTGCGCCTGCGCCAGGACGGCATCCCGGTGCTTGGCTTCACCTGGTACAGCCTGATCGACCAGGTGGACTGGGATGTGGCGCTGGCGCGGCGGCGCGGGCGCGTGAACGGCTGCGGCCTGTTCACGCTGGACCGCACGCCCAACCCCGTCGCGGCGGAATACAAGGCGCTGGTGGCCGAATACGCCCGGATGCCGGCCAGCCCGCACGGCACGCTGTTCACGCTGGCCGCCGCCCAGGCCGGCATGGGGGAGCTGGCGGTCGCGTAGGGTCCGTCAGGGCCGGATCCCGAAGCGGGCGAACTGCTCGCCCACCTTCGGGTCCAGCGCCTGGGCGGCGCGGATATCGGCCGTGGCGCGCTGCGGGTCGCCGCGCCGGCTGCGCACGATGCCGCGGCCGAACAGGGCCCAGGCCATGTCCTGGCGGATCGACAGCGCGTGGTTGAAATCGGCCAGCGCCTTCTCAGGCTGGTTCCATTTCAGCGCCACCAGGCCGCGATTCTCGATCACGCCGGGGTCTTCCGGCGCCAGCTCCACCGCGGCCTGGCAATCCGCCTGCGCCAGGCGGATGTCGCCGCGCACCAGCCGCGCCAGGCAGCGGTCGGACAGCACCTGCGCCGACCGGTCGTGCATCAGGATCAGCCCGTCGTACTCGCGGAGTGCCTGTTCCACCTGGCCGGCGTCGCGCAGGGCATTGGCGCGATTGTGCAGCAGCACCGGATGGCCCGGGGCGGCCCGCAGCGCCTCGGTGAAATCCACCACCGCGGCGGCGGCACGCCCGGACCGGACATAGGCCACCGCGCGGGCATTCAGCGCCCCGGAATGGCCGGGGGCCCATGCGAGATAGGCGGAGAGGTCGGCGATTCCGCCCGCCAGCTCGCCCCGGTTCACCCGCCCGATGCCGCGCACCAGCCGCGGCAGCCGCTCCTCGGGGTTGAGGGACAGCGCGCGCGTCAGGTCCTCCACCGCCTCGGCCCAGGCGCCGCGCAGGGCCTTGGCGTTGCCGCGCTGGGCGAGCAGTACGGCGGTATCGGCCGGCGAGAGGTGGGGCAGTTCCAGGGCGTCGTTGCACAGCGCCTCCTGCGAGGCCGCGGGCGCGCCCACCAGGCATGCCTCCCAGCGCTGGGCCTGCAGCACCGCCTCCGCGCCCTGGCCCCAGGCCGGCGCCGCCATGCCCAGCATCGCGACCATGGGGCCGATCCGCCACGCCCTCATCCGCACTGGCCTCCGGCCTGCCCGCACACGCTGCTCATGTGCTGCGGATCGTGCCAGACCGAGGCCGGCGGCGCCATCCGCCAGCCAGACCGTCGCACTTCAAGACAATCCGCAATATTTCGTTTCCTTGTGACTTATCCTTTCGCTCCAGGGTGAGCATGTAACTATTCCGAGAAATTTCGTTTCACTCGAATTCTTGTGCGGCCGACACGGGTATGTAATTAACGAATCGTCAATCTGGTCGCTCCGCGCGATTTGAGACGCCGGCGTCGGCAGACAGGAGTTGTTCATGCGTTTGCGCAATTTGATGGCGCTGTCCTGCATCGCCCTGCCTTTGGCCGCGGCCATGCCTGCCAGCGCCGCCACGATCTACGTGACGACCAATGATACCGGCCAGAACTCCCCTGTTGACGTGAGCAGGGTTCGTGCCTGGTCATTCGTTGCCCAACCTGACTGGACCTTCGGCGGTGGCTTCTTCAACATGAAGGTCGGCGGGTCTGCCGACGCCAACTCGTTCCTGCGGCTGAGCCTGCGTTTCGGCACCGCAACTGGGACGGAACTGGCGTATTATCAATACGATACCATTGCTGCCTTCAATGCAGCCCCCACGACCGGCAGCAATGCGGGGTACCGCGATGGCATCCCCTTCCCGATGACGTACACCCTTGCCAACGCGCAAACCTATTGGGTTGTGATGTCGTCCGATGTTGGCACGGGTGGCGACGAGCAGTACTTCATCAAGGGTGGGTCGAACGAGCTTACCATCACCAATGTGAACCCCCCGACCATCGTGGTTCCGCCCACCACGAACACGCCGGAACCTGCCAGTGCCCTGGCGCTGGCCACGGGCCTGCTGGCCCTGGGCGCCGTTCGCAGCCGCAAGCGCGCCGAGGCGGTTGCCGCCACCGCCTGACCCCTTCCGACAGCATCGGCGTGACGCGGCGCGGACCCTGGTCCGCGCCGCTTTTGCTTGATGCAGCCTCGCAGGATCACGTTTCCGTCATCGCCCGTGAACACTTGCAATTTCAGTGTCAATCACACATAAGTGCACTCACTTAATAATTGAGTCTGCGCTCAAACATTGAACGCGGCACCAGAGCCACCAGAAAGGTTGGGCCATGCGGTTCCTCCCCACAGCCATCGCAGCGGCCGCCCTGCTGGCCATCACGCCAGCCCATGGCACCAACATCTTCGTCACCACCGGCACCGGCACGGAGACGGCCACCATCTCCGAAGGCAACCCGCTCAGCTGGATCTTCACGGCGATGCCGCCCTATACCTCTTTCCAGGCCGGCGTGTTCGCCATGAAGATGGAAGCCGGCACCAGCCACGGCATCCGGCTGGAGCTGTTCGACATCGTCAACGCCAGCGTGGTCGACTCCGTCACCCTGTCGGCCGACGATGTCGCTGCGGCCGGCGGCAACGCCCTTTCGTACGAACGGATCGTCTTCAGCCTGCCGGTGGCCTTCTCCTCCGGCGACAGCTACCAGCTGACGCTGTCGGTCACGGACAACCCGGCCGCAGACCCCGATACCGGCAGCTACACCGTGCGCGGATCGCTCGGCATGTTCGGGTTCGTCGAGGAAGAGACCACCACGGTCATCGCGCTGGCCACCGGCCCGACCGCCGTCGATGCGCCGGAGCCGGCGGCCGCGCTGGTCATGGCCGCGGCGCTGCTTGGGCTTGCCGGCACCAGGCGCCGCGCCGCCTGAGCCTCAGCGCCCGGTGCAGGGCGGCGCCAGGCTGGCGATCACCGCATCCAGCGTGCCCAGGCGCGGGGAGAGCGCGAAGGGGTTCTCGGCGATCGCCCGCCGCAGTGCCGCCTCGTATTCCGGTGAACGCCCGTCCCTGACGTCTGCGGGCTGCCCCTTCACCGCCGCGGGCACCAGTTCGGCCGTGGCCACCGCGAACCATTGCCCGTCGCGGCTCAGCCCCAGCGCGGCGTAGGTCAGCTGCTCGAACGGATAGGCCTCCTCCTGCGCCCAGTGGCCGACATAGCGCAGCCAGGTGAAGCAGGCGCCCGGCACCCGTTCCGCCTGGGCGGCGAAGGCCAGGAAGTCGTTCCCCACCGGGAAGATCGGCAGGTACAGCCCGGCCTCGATCGGCGCCGTGCCGGCCAGAAGGGCGGCGATGGTGCGGGTGGGGTCGTGCGGCCACAGCTCCATCTGGCGCAGGGCCGCGCGGCGGTAGAGATGGATCACCATCCGCTCACCGATGCGAATCGCCAGCCGTGCGGGCCAGCCGCTGGGCGGCGGTGCGTCGTCGTAGCGCGGCTCCATCGGCTCGGCGGCCATCGCCACGCGGCCCATCGGGCCGGGCTGCAACTGCACTGCCTCCGGCGCGATGCCGGGCTCCACGACCGGATGGCCGGCGGGGTAGCGCGCCACCGACAGGGTGTGGAAATCCCTGGCCTCCAGCACCCAGGCCCCGGCCGCATCGGCGCGGTGCACCAGGCGGCCGAATTCGCGCGCCTCCTGCCCGCCCGGGCCGGTCAGCCGAAGCGGCGGCTCCGTGCCGGCGCCCTGGATGATCGCCGCCGGCGCGGTGACCGCCAGCCAGTCGCCCTCGGCCAGCTCCACCACATAGCGCGCCGACACCGGCTGCTCGGGCCCCGACGCCGGGTGGAGCCGCAGCGCGTGCCCGGGCGCGATCGCCAGGCGCTCCTGCGCCCGGGCCGCCTGCCACGGCAGGGCCGCCAGCACTGCCAGCGCCACGGCGATGCACGAGCGCCGCAGCGTTTCACCCTTGGGCCGCGCCGGGCCGCCTGCTGTTGCCATGGTCCGCATTCTTCTGCTGGTGTCGCTTTGATAGTGCACCAACGGCCGGCGCGACAGGCACGCGGTCGCCCCTCCACCGAAAATGCCCCTGCCCGGGCCGGAACACCGCCATGACCGACGCCCCGGCCCAACGCCCCGCCGCATGGCGCCGCGTGCTCCTGTTCCCGGCCACGCGGCTTCTGCTGCTGGGCGGGCCGCTGCTGCTGATGCTGGCGCTCAGCAACGGCTTCATGGAACGCTTCGCCGCCACACCGTGGAAGGCCATTGCATCGGCCACCGCGATGGCGGGGTTGGGCCTGGCCTTCCATGTCGGCTTCGTGCGGCTGGTGGAGCGCCGGCCGGTTGGCGAGTTGGCCCTGCCCGGCATGGGGCGGGAGCTGGCGGTGGGGCTGGCGATCGGCGCCGGGCTGTACACCGGCTGCGTGCTGGTGCTGATGGCGCTGGGCATCTATCGCATCGAGGGGCTGAACCCGCTTTCGTTCCTGGTGCCGGCGGTGGCGATGGCGATCAATTCGGCGATCTTCGAGGAGCTGCTGTTCCGCGGCGCGCTGTTCCGCATCGTGGAGGAATGGCTGGGCAGCTGGGTTTCGCTGGCGGTGTCCTCGTTCGTGTTCGGCTTCGTGCACCTGCTGAACCCGGCCGCCACGCTCACCGGCGCCGTGTTCATCAGCGTGGAGGCGGGGTTGCTTCTCGCTGCCGGCTACATGGTCACGCGCCGGCTGTGGATGAGCATGGGCTTCCACTTCGCCTGGAACTACACCCAGTCGGCCATCTTTTCCGGCGTGGTATCGGGCGGGGACAGCGATCCCGGGCTGATCCGCCCCAGTATCGATGGGCCGGCCCTGCTCACCGGCGGCACGTTCGGGCTGGAGGCGTCGGTTGTGGCGTTCGTGCTGTGCACCACGGCGGGCGTTGTTCTTCTCGTATTGGCGATCCGGCGCGGCCACGTGGTGCCCGCGCCGTGGCGCCGGCCTACTCCCACTCGATCGTCCCGGGCGGCTTCGAGGTGATGTCGTAGGTGACGCGGTTGATGCCGCGCACTTCGTTGACGATGCGGTTCGCCACCCGGCCGAGGAAGCCCATGTCGAACGGGTAGAACTCCGCCGTCATGCCATCCGTGCTCGTGACGGCGCGCAGGGCGCAGGCCATGTCGTAGGTGCGGCCATCGCCCATCACGCCCACGGTGCGCACCGGCAGCAGCACGGCGAAGGCCTGCCAGATCACGTCGTAGAGCCCGGCGGTGCGGATTTCCTCCAGGTAGATGGTGTCCACCTTGCGCAGCAGGTCGGCCTTCTCGCGCGTGACCTCGCCAGGGATGCGGATGGCCAGGCCGGGCCCGGGGAAGGGGTGGCGGCCCACGATGATCTCCGGGATATCGAGTTCGCGGCCGAGCACGCGGACCTCGTCCTTGAACAGCTCGCGCAGTGGCTCCACCAGCTGCATGCGCATCCGCTCCGGCAGGCCGCCGACGTTGTGGTGGCTCTTGATGGTGACCGAGGGGCCGCCGGTGAAGCTGACGCTTTCGATCACGTCCGGATACAGCGTGCCTTGCGCCAGGAAATCGGCGCCGCCGATCTTGGCGGCCTCCTCCTCGAACACCTCGATGAACAGGCGGCCGATGGTCTTGCGCTTCACCTCGGGGTCGGTGACGCCGGCGAGCTGGCCCAGGAACAGGTCGCTGGCATCGCGGTGCACCAGCTTGATGTTGAAGCGGTCGCGGAAGGTGCGCACCACGTCCTCGCTCTCGCCGGCGCGCATCAGGCCGTGATCGACGTAGATGCAGGTGAGCTGGTCGCCGATCGCCTCGTGGATCAGCACGGCGGCCACGCTGGAATCGACGCCGCCCGAGAGGCCGCAGATCACCCGGCCGGTGCCGACCTGGGCGCGGATCTTGGCGATCTGCGTGTCCTTGAAGCCGGCCATGGTCCAGCTGCCGGTGCAGCCGGCCACCTTCAGCACGAAGTTGCGCAGCAGCTGCGCCCCGTGCGGGGTGTGCACAACCTCGGGGTGGAACATCAGGCCGTAGAAGCGGCGCTCGTCATCGGCGAAGGCGGCGAACGGGGCGCCCTCGCTGGTGCCCACCGGGCGGAAGCCGGGTGGCAGGCGGGTGACGCGGTCGCCATGGCTCATCCACACCTGCTCGCGCCCGCCCTTGTCCCACACGCCGTGGAACAGCGCGCAGTCGTCCTTCACGTCGACGAAGGCGCGGCCGAATTCGCGATGGTCGGAGCTTTCGACCTCGCCGCCGAGCTGGGCGCACATCGTCATCTGGCCGTAGCAGATGCCCAGCACCGGCACGCCGCGCTCGAACACCATCTGCGGTGCGCGCGGGCTGTTGCCGTCCGGCACGCTGGCCGGGCCGCCGGAGAGGATGATGGCGCGCGGGTTGTAGTCGGCGATGCGGGCGGGGTCGGCGCTGAACGGCCAGATCTCGCAATACACGCCCGCCTCGCGCAGCCGGCGCGCGATCAGCTGGGTCACCTGGCTGCCGAAATCCAGGATCAGCACGCGGTCAGTGGTTTGGGGCATGGGGGGCACCTGCTTGCTGCGAGTGCGCGCCCTTCGATCACGCCCGGGCCTGCACCGCAAGAGAGTTAGGCTATGGCGTGGCCTGCGTCGCCTGCACCAGCTTCTCCAGCGGCGCCCAGGCATAGGCCACCTGCGGCACGGCCTGCCCGCCCACTTCCACCAGGGACTCCATGGTGGGCTTGCCGTGCAGCCGTTCGTAGAACCAGCGATTGGGATTTTCGCGCAGCACCCACAGGAAGGCGCTGGCGCAGCCGATCGCGGCCAGGTGCCCCGCCGCGGCGCGCATCAGCCGGCGGCCGATGCCGCGGTCGCGCCAATCGTCCAGCACATACAGTGTTTCGATCTCGCCCTGGCCGAGCAGCTCCGCCGATTGCGGCGCGCGGGTTGGCCCGCAGGTGGAAAACCCCACCACGCGGGGCGGCCCGCCCTCGGCGCCGAGGTCGATGCCGGAGGCGGTGGCCACGTGCACCCCCACGCCCGCGCGGATTGCCCGTTCGTAGTGCCCCGCCTGCCGCGGCACCGAGAGCCGCGCGAGATAGCCGTCCGGCAGGATGCCGGGATAGGTGCTGCGCCACGCTGCCACGTGCACGGCGGCGATCGGCACCGCATCGCTCAGCCGCGCGCGCCGGATGGTGATCATGCCGCGCGTTCCAGCACCGCGGTGAAGAACCCGTCCGTGCCATGGCGCCGCGGCGTGAGGGACAGGTACGGGCCCGCCCCCGGCGCATCGCCCTGCCCCGCCCAGGCCTCGCCCAGCGGAACCACGCGGAAGTCGGAATGCGCCTCCAGGAAGCCCTGCACCTGCGCCTCGTTCTCGTCCAGCAGCACGGAACAGGTAGCGTAGACCAGACGGCCGCCCTTGCGAACCAGGCGGGACGCGGCTTCGAGGATGGCGGCCTGCTTGGGCACCAGCTCCTCCAGGTCGCGCGGCACCAGGCGCAGCCGGGCATCGGGGTTGCGCCGCCAGGTGCCCGTGCCGGTGCAGGGGGCATCGACCAGCACCCGGTCGAAACTGTCCGCCCGGCGCTTGGCCCATTTGTCGCCGGGCACGATCAGGTGGCGCTCCACGTTGTGAACGCCCGCCCGCCGCAGCCGCTGCACCGCCCCCTCCAGCCGCTTGTCGTGCACGTCGCAGGCCACCACCTGGCCGCGGTTCTCCATGCCCATCGCCAGCGCCAGGGTCTTGCCGCCGGCACCGGCGCACCAGTCGGCCACCCGCATCCCGGGTGCCGCGCCCACCATCAGGGCGACCAGCTGGCTGCCTTCATCCTGGATCTCCACCAGCCCGCTCTGGAACGCCGCCCCTGATGTGACCGGCCGGCGCCCTTCCACCCGGAGCCCCCAGGGGGAGAGCACGGTCGGCACCGCCTCGATCCCCTCCAGTGCCAAGGCCTGGACTGCCTGTTCGCGCGTGCCCTTCAGCAGGTTCACCCGCAGGTCCAGCGGTGCTTCGGTGCCCATCGCGGCCATTTCGGCCGCCAGCGCATCGCCGAATCGGGCCTGCAGATGCGGCAGCACCCAATCGGGCACCTCCAGCCGCACCGCCTCCGGCATGTCGGGATGGTCGTACGTATGCCCTTCCACCCGGCGCAGCGCGGCGGATTCGGCCCCGCCCAGCGGCGTGGGCGCGAACTGACCGCCGGAGAAGGTCTGCTTCACGCCATCCAGCGCCCAGCCCTCCAGCAGCAGCGACGCCGCCACCAGCAGGCGCGGCGTGACGGTCACGCCCTCATGCTCCAACCACCAGGCCAGCCGCCGGCGGGCGCGCATCACGCCCCACACCCGCTCCGACACGGCACGCCGGTCACCGGAGCCGATGTAGCGCCGGTCGCGGAAGAACGCATTCGCCACGGCATCGGCCGGCTTGCGGGAAGCGGCCTCCACCATCGACAGCAACTCGATCGCAGCCGCGATCCGGGCGGAGGGGGTCATCGGGCGAGCATCATCCGCACCTGCTGGCCACCCTAGTCCTGCCGATAGTTGGGCGCTTCGCGGGTGATCGCCACGTCGTGAACGTGGCTCTCGCGCAGGCCGGCATTGGTGATGCGGCGGAAGCGGGCCTTGGTCTGCAGGTCTGCGATGGTGGCGCTGCCGGTGTAGCCCATGCCCGCGCGCAGGCCGCCCACCATCTGGTGCACCACGGCAGCCACAGGGCCCTTGTAGGCCACCCGCCCCTCGATCCCTTCCGGCACCAGCTTCAGCGTGTCCTTGATGTCCTGCTGGAAATAGCGGTCGGCGGAGCCGCGGGCCATCGCCCCCATGCTTCCCATGCCGCGATAGGACTTGTAGCTACGACCTTGATACAGAAACACTTCGCCCGGCGCTTCGTCGGTGCCGGCGAGTACGCTGCCCATCATAACCGCATCCGCCCCGGCGCCGATCGCCTTCACGATGTCGCCCGAGGTGCGGATGCCGCCATCGGCGATCGCCGGCACGCCGGCCGCGCGGCACACCTCGGCGGTTTCCAGCACCGCGGTGAACTGCGGCACGCCCACGCCGGCCACCACGCGGGTGGTGCAGATGGAACCGGGGCCGATGCCGATCTTCACCGCATCGGCACCCGCGTCGATCAGCGCCTGCGCGCCCTCGGGCGTGGCCACATTGCCGGCGATCACCTGCACGGCGTTGGAGAGCTTCTTGATCCGCTCCACCGCGGCCAGCACGCCGCTGGAATGGCCATGGGCGGTATCGATCACCACCACATCCACCCCGGCCGCGATCAGCGCCTCGCTGCGGGCAAAGCCTTCCTCGCCGACGCCGGAGGCCGCGGCCACGCGCAGCCGGCCGAGCTCATCCTTGTTGGCGAGCGGATGGGCCTGCGCCTTGTCCATGTCCTTCACGGTGATCAGGCCGACGCAGCGGTATTGGTCGTCCACCACCAGCAGCTTCTCGATGCGGTGCTTGTGCAGCAGCCCGCGCGCCTGCTCGGCGGCCCCCTCGGCGCGCACCGTCACCAGGTTCTCGCGCGTCATCAGCTCGTACACGCGCAGGTTGGGGTCGGTGGCGAAGCGCACGTCGCGATGGGTCAGGATGCCCACCAGGCGGCCGGTTTCGCGCTCGGTCACCGGGAAGCCGCTGATGTTGTGCAGCGCCATCAGCGCGCGGGTCTCGGCCAGGGACATGTCCGGATGGATGGCGATCGGGTTCACCACCATGCCGGATTCGAACTTCTTCACCCGCCGCACCTGGGCGGCCTGCTCGTCCACTTCCAGGTTCTTGTGGATCACGCCGATGCCGCCATGCTGGGCCATGGCGATGGACATGCCGCTTTCCGTCACCGTATCCATCGCCGACGAGACCAGCGGGATGTTCAGCGAGATGGTGCGCGTGAGCTTGGAGTGCGTCTTCACCAGCGTCGGCAGCACCTCGGAATAGCCGGGCACCAGCAGCACGTCGTCGAACGCCAGCGCCTCCGCGATGCGCGACGCCACGCCCGTGCCAGCGGCATGGGCGGTTGAAACATGGGAATCAGGGGGTGCCATGGCCGGACCTTTCCGCAACCTTGGCGGCCCTCCTTAATCTCATGGCCTGACCGAAGCAAGCGGAGTCGCGCGTCACCTCCGTGACGGTTCCAGGCACCTCCCGTGCAGGCCAGGCAAGGCTCAGCCCTCCTGGGCGCCGCCGCGGAACCCGGTGGCCACCACATACAGTTCGCTGCTCTCCTTGCGGCTGGCGGGCGGCTTGGCGTGGCGCACATTGGCGAACAGCAGCTTCATCGGCGCCAGCATCTGCTTTTCCGACCCACCCTGGAACACCTTGGCCACGAAGGCCCCGCCGGGGGCCAGCACCTTCACGGCGAAATCCAGCGCCAGCTCCGCCAGCGCGATGATGCGCAGATGGTCGGTGGCGTTGTGGCCGGTGGTGTTGGGCGCCATGTCTGACAGCACCAGGTCTGCCTTGCCGCCCAGCGCCGCTTCCAGCCGGGCCGGCATGTCCTCGTCGTTGAAGTCGCCCTGCAGCATGGTCACGCCCACGATCGGGTCCACCGGCAGCAGGTCGAGCGCCACCACCGGGCCGGCCCCGCGCTTGCGCGCCACCTGGCACCAGCCGCCGGGCGCGGCGCCGAGATCCAGCACGCGCATGCCGGGCTTGATCAGCTCGTAGCGGTCATCCATCTCGATCAGCTTGAACGCGGCGCGGGAGCGCCAGCCCTGCGCCTGGGCCGCGGCCACGTAGGGGTCGTTGAGCTGCCGCTTCAGCCATTGCTGGCTGGCCGTGGTGCGGCCGCGCCCGGTGCGCACCATCACCGTCAGCCCGCGCTTGGCGCCGGAGGGCTTCTTCTTGCCGGCCGGGGCCTTGCCCGGCGTCAGCTTCACGGCCGACTTGGCGGGCTTGGGCGCGCCCTTGGCCGGGGCGGACGTGGCCGGGGCGGGCTTGCCGGCCGCCCGCTTTGCCGCGGCGGCGGGGCGGGTCGGCGCCTTGGCCGCGGTGGCCCTGCCGCCGGATGGCTTGGCGACGGACGGCTTGCCGCCCGGGGGCCTGCTACCAGGGGGCTTGCTACCAGGGGGCTTGGCGCCCTTGGGCTTCGCGGTTGTCGGCTTGCGGGGTGTCGTGGCCTTGCGCGGCGCGCCGGGGCGGGGAGGTTGCTTTGCCATGCCGGCCCCCTACGCCGGTTGCGCCGCGCCCGCCAGCCCCGTCTGCGCCGGCACGGCCACCCGGCCGCCCCGGCGTGGCGCGCGCATCAGCCGCAGCAGCATGCCTTCGCGCAGGCCGCGATCGGCCACCACCACCTGCTGCGCCGGCCACATCCGGTGGATCGCGGCGAACACCGCGCAGCCCGGCAGCACGAATTCCGCCCGGTCCGGCCCCACGCAGGGGTGCCGCTCCAGCCCGGCGCGGCCCATCTCCTGCAACGCCGCCAGCGCGGCCCGCGCCTCCTCGGCCTGCAGCACCGTGCCGTCCACCGCAGCGCGGGAATAGCGCGGCAGGCCCAGCGCGATGCCGGCCAGCGTGGTGACGGTGCCGGATGTGCCCAGCAGCACCACGCCGCCCTGGCGAACCTCCTGGCTGATGCGGTGCACCGCCTCGAACGGCATCAGCTGGCGCGTTACCTCTGCCACCATGGCCTCGAAGCCGTCCTCCGTATCAGCGGCATCGGGCCATTGTTCGGCCAGCGTCACCACGCCCAGCGGCATGGAGATGGTGCCCGACAGCCGTGGCGACGCCTCGCCCAGCCGCACCCAGGCCAGTTCAGTGGATCCGCCACCGATATCGAACAGCAGCGCGCGGCGCGCCCGCCCGGCCAGCAGCGGCGCGCAGGATTCCAGCGCCAGCTCCGCCTCCTCGCGGGTGGTGATCACCTCGATCGGCAGGCCGGTCTCGGCCCGGGCACGGGCCAGGAAGGCCGCACCGTTCTCGGCCCGGCGGCAGGCCTCGGTCGCCACCGCCCGCAGCGCGCGGATCGGTCGCCGCCCCAGCCGCTGGACGCAGCCCTGCAGCGCGGCGATGGCACGGTCCATCGCCGCCTCGCCCAGGCGCCCGGTTTCCTGCAGGCCCTCGCCCAGGCGCACGGTGCGGCTGAAGCTGTCCAGCACCCGAAACCCGTCGCCGGCCGGCGTGCCCACCAGCAGGCGGCAATTGTTGGTCCCAAGGTCGATGGCGGCGAACGCCCGCGCGGCCGCCGCGGCCCGTGGCACCGCGTCGTCGCGGAGCACGGAACCCAGGACCTCCGGCACGGAAGGCTCAAAATCCGCCATGGGGAAACCAGATAGGGGCACGTATTGTTCTCCGCCGCCCCCCGCAGGGCAAGCCCGGAATGCATCCTGCGCACAGATTGGCGCCGCACCCCGGTTGCGCCCCCCCATCCCCCATGCTATTGCGCCGGCCTCCGCTGATTGGGGGATAGTTTAGCGGTAAAACTCCCGGCTCTGACCCGGGCATCCTTGGTTCGAATCCAGGTCCCCCAGCCACCTCGCACCATCCGGCGCGCGCCGTTTCACCGATGCAGGCAGGCGTAGCGGCGCACCAGCGTGCGGCTCTCTGCCGCCAGGGCGTGCGCCCTTTCCTCGTTGCGCATCGCGGTCGCGCAATCGAACCAGAAATATCCGGCCTCCGGGTCCACCACCAGCCGCGCGGGGCGCAGCGAGCCTGCGGCCAGCACCGACAGGAAGGGCGTGGTGGAATGCCACGAGAGCGGCCCGAAGCCCGCCATCCGCTCCGCGCTCACGAAATTCGGGTCCACCAGCGCCACATCCGGGGCCGCTGCGTCCGACAGCCCGGCCACCGCGGCGACATAGCCGCGCCAGGCCGCCACGAAGCGCGCGGTCTGCCCGGCATGCACCAGCGCCACCACGGCCAGCGCGCCGGCCACCACGCCCTGGTGCACGCGCCAGCCGCGCGGCCACCGCCCCGCCGCCTGCAGCACCGCCAGCAGGCCCAGCCCCGGCACGCCGGCCACCAGCAGCAGGCGCAGGAAATAGCGGTCCCAGGCGTGCAGCGGCACGGCCCCGATGCCCCACCACGCCAACAAAGCGCCCGCCGCCACCAGGGCCGCCACCCAGGCGCGGCGGACCGCCCAGAGCACCGCGCCATAGAGCCCCAGCGCCGCGCCCAGCTCCACCAGCAGCGGCGCCACGCGCCCGCCGAGGGACAGCAGGTTCCACGCATTGCGCCGCAGCACCTCGGCCACATAGGGGTCGGGCGGATACGCCGCCTTCAGCGCCGCCCATGCCGCCAGCGCCGGCACCAGGGCCACCGCCCCCAGCCGCACAGTGCCCCACCCGCCGGGAGACAGCCGCAAGGCGGCCACCAGCAGCAGCGCCCAGACCACCGCCGCCTCGTGCGACAGCACCACCACCGCCAGCAGCACCATGCCGCCCAGCCGACGCGCCACACTCTGCGGCGCCCACAGCAGCACCAGCGCCGGCCACACGGCGGCATGCGCCACCCAGATCTCGGTGGGAAAGCCGAATACCACCGGGCACAGCAGCACGGTGGAGGCAGCGGCCCAGCAGCGCAGCACGCGCGTCCGGTCCGCCCACCAGGCCAGCGCGAGCCCCAGCCCCGGAGCGGCGAACAGCAGCGCGCCATAGGCCGCCACGCCCAGCGCCGGATCGCCCGTCACCCGCCCCACCACCTGCCCGGGCCAGGAGGCCCAGAGCCAGGCCGCCACCCGGCCGGGGATCTGCCGCCAGTGCATCGCCCAGCCGTCATCCGCGGCCACGGCATAGGCGAACAGCGACCCGTCGGCGAACCAGTGCAGCCGCGCCCAGAGCCCGAGCACCACGAACGCGACGCACCACGAAGCCGCCAGCGGCCCCACAACCCGCGCCACGCCCAGCCGCTCCACGGGAATGGCGGCCCCCCTCAGCCCCAGCGCCGCGCCGCCCGCACCCGTGTGCCGGCCGCCGGCGGGGTTTCCGGCGGGCCGGCGAAGCATTGCGCCAGCGCCATCCAGGCCCGCGCCGCCTCCCCTTCCACCACCAGTGCCGTGTCGGTCACGTTGCGGGTCTGTGCGACCACCTGGCAGAACGGGATCGCCTCGCCCGCCACCAGCCCGCCCTCGCCCGGCCACACCCAGTCATCCCCGAACGGCGTGGCCAGCCGCACCTCCGGCTGCGGGCCCGGCGGCTCCTGCCCGCGGTTGCGGAAGGTCCAGCCATAGGTGCGCACGCCGATCTCGGCGATGTTGCGCAGGCGCAGGGAGGCGGCCGGGCGCTCGATGCCCAGCAGGTCGTAGATCGCCTGGCCGTGCGACCAGGTTTCCATCTGCCGCGCAGTGGCGAACATGCGCAGGCCCATTCCAGGCCCCGCCCAGGGCATGCGCGTTTCCGGCGCCAGCACGGCCAGCCGCTCGCACAGCCGATGGGCGGTGGCATGCCAGGTCTCCAGCAGCGCGGGCCCGCCGAGTTCGCCCAGCATCTGCCGCGTGGCCTGCACGTTGGTCATGCCGCCCGCGCGCAGCGCCTGCGTGCGGGCGCGAAACGCCGTGAAGGCTTCCACCCCGTCGGCCGAGGCCATGGCCATCAGGTCGCTGTGGTGCAGGTGCTGGACAATGTCCTCCGGCGTCCAGGCCTTGAAGCCGGTCGGCGCCGTCCAGGCCTCGGCCGGCATGGCCGCCAGCGCCGCCCGCAATTCCTCGACCTCGTCCTGGAAATCCGTGATCTGCTGCACGCTCATCGCGGCCACCCCCTCACTGCGAGAAATCCGCCGTCGATCGGCAGCATCACCCCGGTTACCCAGCGCGCCTCGTCGCTGGCGAGATACACCGCGGCGTGGCCGACATCCCAGCCCGTGCCCTCCACCTGCAGCGGCACGCCCTTCCGCCGCCGCTCCCGCGCCTCCTCGCCCAGATGCGCCACCATCGGCGTGTTGACGGTGCCGACGATGATGCAGTTGGCGCGCACGCCATGCGCCGCGTAGTCCGCCGCCACCGACAGCGTGAAGCCCTGCAGCCCCGCCTTGGTGGTGGTGTAGGCCACCGCCCCCGGCGAGCCCGACAGGCCGGTCATCCCCGCGATGGAGGAGACATTGATGATCGAGCCACCCCCTTGCGCCTTCATCGCCGGCAGCACCGCCCGGCAGCACAGCAGCGCGGAGGTGAGGTTGGTGCGGAACACGGTGTCCCACGTCTCCAGCTTCACCGTCTCCGGCGTGCCGGTGCCGCCGATGCCGACGTTGTTGTGCAGGATGTCGATGCGGCCATAGGCATCCAGCGCCGCCTGGGCCATGCGCGCCGTATCCTCCTCCCGCGTCACGTCCGCGGCCACGGCCAGCGCGGTGCCGCCCTCGGCGCGGATGCTCGCCGCCAGGGCCTCGCCGCGTTCGGCGGAGCGGTTGGCGAGCACCACCTTCGCCCCTTCGCGCGCGAACAGGATCGCCGCCGCCGCGCCATTGCCCACGCCCTCCCCGCGCGAGGCCGCGCCGGTCACGATCGCCACCTTGCCTGCAAGCCGCCCCATGCCCGTCCCCTCCGTTTCGGGGATCATGGCGCGGGCGGGGGCTCCAGCGCCAGCCGGGCTTCCATGATGTCGGCATCGTCCTTGCAGCGCCGCACCTTGAAGCCGAGCCGGCGGATGAAGGCCAGCATGGGCGCGTTGTCGGCCAGGATCTGGCCCACCACCTCGCGCACGCCCTTGCTGCGGCCCCAGTCGAGCAGCTGGCGCATCAGCGCGCTGGCGACGCCGGCGCCCTTCGCATCGGCCTGCACCACCACGGCGAACTCCGCCTCGCCGCTGTCCATCTCGCGCACCAGGCGGGCAACGCCGACGGTCTCGCCCGCCAGCGCGCCGGGGGCGGCGGGGCGCACGGCGAGCAGGGCCATCTCGCGTTCGTAATCCACCTGCGTCAGCCGGCCGATCTGCTCGGTGGAAAGCGCGCGGATGGCGCTGAAGAAGCGGTAGCGCACGTCTTCCGGCGAAAGGCGGGCGAAGAAGGCGGCATGCGCCTCGGCATCCTCCGGGCGCACCGGGCGGATCACCACCGCCTGCCCGCGCGCATCGTGGTGGCGGATCCATTCGGTGGGATAGGGCGGGATCGCCAGCGGCCCGCGGGCCGGATCGCGCAGGGTGATGCGGGCGCCCCCCACGCGCAGGCCGGCGGCATCGAGGTGGATCGGGTCCAGTTCCAGCGCCGCCATATGGGGCTGCTCCACGGCGAGCTGGCTCACCCGCACCAGCAGGTCGGCCACCGCGGCGGCGCCGCCGGGGATGGTGGCGATCTCGGCCGCCACGCCGGTTTGCGCCACCAGGCCGCGGGCCAGCGCCGGGTTCAGCGGCGGCAGGTCCACGGCGAGGTCATGCCGCAGCCCGCCGGCCGGGCCGCCCTGGCCGAAGGCGAGCACGGGGCCGAACATCGCATCCTCCGCCAGCGCCACCCGCAGCGCCACGGCGCCCGGGGTGGGTCCCATCGGGATGCCATAGGCGGCCAGCAGCGGCGCCGGGTTCCCCTGCCCTGCCCCCTCCAGCGCGCGGGCAGCGGCGGCAGCGTCGATGGCGAGATCGGGCACCGCGCTGTTCGGCAACTCGCGCGCGGCGGCGCGGATGCGGCGGTGCTGCACCAGGTGGCGGAAGCCGCGCACCGCCTCCTCCGGCGTGGCGAAGGCCGGCACGCCGCTTTCGGCCAGGGTGCGACGATGCGCCTCCCCAGTGGATTGGCCCATCGCACACACCAGCAGCGGCACCTTCATCGCGCCGGCGGCGGCGGCCAGCGCAGCCATCGCGGCGGCGTCGCCGGGGCCGGTGGGGGCATGCACCAGCAGCACGCCGCCCACCTCCGGCGCACCGGCCAGCAGGGCGGCGAGTTCGGCCAGGCGCAGTGATTCGTCGGGGCCGGCATAGGCGATGTGGCGCGATCCCGGCACCGCATCGGCCGCACGGGTGCCGAAGGCGCCGGGGAAGGTCAGCTCCACCACCGCGCGGGTCTCGGGCGCGAGGTCGGCGAGCGTCAAGCCGTCGCGCAGCACGGCATCGGCGGCGAGCTGGGCCGGGCCGATGGCGTTGGTGACGATGGCGAGCGCCTCGCTGCGGGCGGGGCGGGCGCGGGTGAGGGTTTCCGCGGCGGCGAGCAGGTCGGCCAGGCTCTCCACGCCCAGCACGCCGCAGCGGCGCAGCACGGCTTCGAAGGTGGCACCCATCAGGCCATCGGGGTCGGCGAGGCGGGTGCCGGCATGCAGGGCCACGATCGGGCGCAGCCGGGCGGCGGCGCGGGCGGCGGAGATGAAGCGGCGGGGGTCGCGCAGGTGGCGGATGTCCAGCAGCACCGCGCCGGTATCGGCATCGCGGGAAAGCCAATCCAGCACCAGGCCGAAGCCCACATCGGCATTGCCGCCGATGCCGGCGATGGTGGAGAAGCCGACGCCGTTCGGCGCCGCCCAATCCAGCACCACGCGGCACAGGGCGGCGGATTGGGATACCAGGGCGAGCCGGCCCGGCGGGGGCGCGATGTGGGCGCGGGAGAGGTTGAGCTTCCATTTCGGCACCACCACGCCGAAGGAGCCGGGGCCGAGGGCGCGGATGCCGGTGGCGCGCGCTGCCTCCCCCACCCCATCGGCCATGCAGGCCACCGCCACGCCACGGGTGCCGAGGGCGGACAGCGCCTGGAACACCGGCAGCACCGGCCCGTCGAGCGCGGCGAGCACGGCGAGGTCGGGCGGGGCGGTCAGCTCGGCCGTGGTCTCCACCGCCTGCAGCGTGCCTTCGAAGCCGCCCTGTTCCAGGTTGGCGCGCAGCTGCCGGCCGGTGGCCGAGCCGGCGCCGATTATGGCGATGGAGCGTGGCCGGAACATATGCTCCGGCCGGAATTTGCCGGACGCGGCGGGGAGGCTGGTCATGCCGCGATCCTACACCGAAGCGGCGGGTTTGCACGCGGCGCGACTGCGGCGATGATGGCGGCGAAGGAGAATTGCCGCCATGTCCGATACGTCACGCTGGGACCCCGAGATGCTCGCCGCGCGGGCGCGGATGGATGAGGAGGCGGCGAAGTATCCGCCGGTGCAGGCCAAGGAGCCGTTCGAGGTCGGCCGCGAGGTGACGGAGCGGCTGGGCATGGTGTTCGGCAGCGGCGGGCCGACCATGGCGCTGTCCGAGGATCGCTGGGTCTATGCCCGAGGACGGCGGGTGTTCACGCGGTTCCATCACCCGGCCCCCGGCGAGCAGCGCCCGGTGCTGATCTGGTTCCATGGCGGCGGCTGGGTGTGGAGCAGCGTCGATACGCATGACCGCATGGTGCGCGAGCTCGCCAGCGCGGCCGGGTATGCGGCGATCAACGTGGATTACAGCCTGTCCCCGGAAGCGAAGTTCCCCACCGCCCTGCTGGAATGCGCCGAGGTGGTGCGCTGCATCGCCGAGACGGCGGAGGAGTGGGATATCGACCCGCGCTACATCGTGGTGGGCGGCGACAGCGCCGGCGGCAACCTGGCGGCGGGCGTGGCGATCGCGCTGCGCGACATGGGCGGGCCGGCGCTGGCCGGGATGCACCTGGTGTATCCCGTGACCGATGCGCGGTTCGACACCAAATCCTACGAGGAGTTCGCCGAGGGCTACGGGCTGACGCGCGCGGGGATGATGGCGTACTGGGATCTCTACACCCGCGATCCCGGCGACCGGCTGAACCCGCTGGCGGCCCCGCTGCGCGACCATTGCCGGGCGCTGCCGCCGGCGCTGGTGCAGCTGGCGGAGCTCGATGTGCTGAAGAGCGAGGGCGGGCTGTTCGCCAGCAAGCTGCAGATCGCAGGGGTGCGGGTGGCGGAGATCACCTACGAGGGCATGCTGCACGGCTTCATGCGCTACACCGAGGTGGTGGGTAAGGCGCGCGAGGCGGTGGCGCATGCCGGCGAGTGGCTGAAGGAAGTGGGCGGGATGCTGCCGCCGGAAGAAGGGATGTAGGGAAGCAAGCGGTTCTTTTTTGAAAAAAAGAACCAAAAAACTTTTGCCCGTTTGATGCGGAAAGGCCTGGCCTCTCCGCATCTCGCGGGAAGGTTCAGTGGTTTCTTTTTGGTCGCGACAAAAGACGCTTTCTGTTACGATAGAACCCATGAGCGTCGTGAACGACTACACCGCACTGCTCTCCGGCTACCAATGGTATTTCGGCGCGCCCGCCGGACGGGCGCTGGTGCTCACCTACTCCTTCTCCGCCGCCCCGGAACAGACGCTGGCCGGCCGGCCAGACGTGGCGAGCCTGGGGTTCCAACCCCTGGACGAGGCCGCACGCGCCCTCGCGCGCCAGGCGATGGCGATGTGGTCGGCCGTCAGCGGCGTCACCTTCCTGGAAGTGAACCAGCACGAGGGCGACCTCACCTTCGGGCTCTACAACCTCGCAGCACTCGGCATGGGTGGCGCGGCGGGAACCGGCAGCTACCCCATCGTCTCCGCCGTCCGGCAAGATGGCCGTATCCGCCTCTACGTCAGCCCGCTGAACGACGGCGGCGATATCCATATCGATGCCGCCTATCGTGCCGCCACCACCGATGCCGACCTGCTGCACGTGCTGCTGCAGCAGGTCGGCCACACGCTCGGGCTGAAGCCGCCGCATGTCGGCAACCCCACCCTGCAGGATGACCGCGGCGAGCTCAGCGTGATGAGCTACCTGCCGCCCCGCATCGCCACCCTCGGCCCGCTGGACGTCGCGGCGGTCCAGGCGCTCTACGGCGCGCCCACGGACGCGCAGGGGCCGGAGACATGGTCCTGGGATGCCGCCAGCGAAACCTATACGGCGACCTTCACGGGGGACGGCCAATACCTGCGCGGCACCTGGGCGCGCGACGTGCTCACGGCGCTGGGCAACGAGAACGCCATCGCCACCTTCGGCGGCGACGACGTGGTCACCATCGGCAGCGGGCCGGTGGAGGTGCACCTCGGCCCTGGCCACGATGTGCTCAATGTGGCGATGGAGTACCGCCCGGACCGAGGCATGGAGATCTCACCGTTCTGGGTCTACCTGAGGATCAACGAGGGGCCCGTCCTGCACTGGTACTACGGGGTGGAGGAGCTGAACTTCACCAACGGCAGCTACGATATGGCCGCCAGACGCTTCAATTTCACCCTGCCGGCGCCGGAGGCCCCCGTGTTCCGCCACGCCTGGGTGGATGAGGCGGGCCAACTGGCCATCGCCGGCACCGGCACGCCGGGCACCGAGGTGCGGTTCGACGACCCCAACCCCAGCAGGACCGTCAGGACGACCGTCGCCGCCGATGGCAGCTGGATCGCAACCTCACTGCCCCCGGATCCCTGGTTGTCTGCCGGGCACGAGCTTAGGGCGGTCACGAACCGGGAAGGCCAGGACTCCTCGGAAGTCCTGTTCGGCACGATGGACGGGGGCATCCCTTTTGACACGTCTCTGACAGCACCTGGCAGCATCCGCGCCTTCCTTGTCGGCGGCGATAGTGACGACTATCTCTCAGGCGGGGACGGCGACGACCTGATGTATGGCGGCGCGGGAGACGACGCCGCAGCCATTTTCCGGCCTCTCGCCGAGTTCCGCGCTGGCGTGGCCGGTGATGTCGTGGTGCTGCGCAGCGCCATGGGAACAGACACTCTGGTGGGTGTCGAACGGCTCTATTCCCTAGAAGACGAGTTCGTTCTGACCGACGTGCTGGCGGAACGAGCAGAGCCGATGATGACCATGATGTTCGCCGGCCATCCGCGCTTCATCCTCGCCGACCTCTACACCGGCGCGCTGCCGGGGCTGCGCTACCAGCTCATGGGCGACTCCATGGCCGAGACATTGCTCGGCTCCAGCGACGGCGACCTGATCGACCTCGGAGGCGGCAACGACACCCTCAGCGGCATGGCCGGCAACGATGTGCTGGCCGGCGGCGCGGGCGACGACACGATCGACGGCGGCGAGGGCATCGACACCGCACGGTTCGCCGGGCTGCGCGACCAGTACCGCATCGGCCTCATGGACGGCGAGATCCGGGTGCGCGGGCCGGACGGCAACGACACGCTGCGCGGCATCGAGCAGCTGCAGTTCGGCGACACCGCCGCGATCACGGTCGCCTCGCTGCAGGGCAGCCCCGGGACCGAGGAGCTGATGTCCCTGCTGGTGGACGGCACGCTGCAGCTGCAATTGCCGGATGAATACGCAGGCCCCCTCGACCTGCGCTACGTGTTCACCGGCACCGACGGCAGCGACCTGGCCACCGGCACGGAGCAGAACGACTTCATCAATCTGAAGGACGGCAACGATGCCGCGTCCGCGCATGGCGGGGACGATATCGTCGATGGCGGCGCCGGCAACAACTTCCTCTCCGGCGGGGCGGGCCGGGACACGTTCTTCATCGACGGGCGCTTCGGGGTGCCGGTGTGGTCCTGCGTGACCGATTGGGAGCCGGGCGAGCAGCTGGCCATCTGGGGCTGGCAGCAGGGTGTCAGCACCTACAGCTGGGGCGAGGCAGGCGGCCTGCCGGGGTATCTCGGCGCCACCTTCTATGGCGACCTCGACGGGAACGGGCTGGTGGAAACCGCCGTGACCGTGGCGGGCCGCGGCGTGGCGGAGATGCCCGGCGGAGTGGCGCAGAGCGCGAGCGGGATCGGGGTGCTGACCTTCGGCTGATCCGCCCGCGCGACGGCGGGCGGACGGCACGCCATATTCATCAATCATTGCTATAGAAGCGGGGTCACGCCGGTGCCCCGGCGGATGACGCTGGCAACAGTTCAAGGTGCCTCATGGCGGTTGTGAACGACTACACCGCGCTGCTGTCCGGGCTGTACTGGTATGCCGGCCCGCCGGCCGGCCGGGCCGTGGTGCTGACGTATTCGTTCTCCTCCACCATGGAGCAGGCGCTCGTGGGCCGGGCCGATCCGGTGGCCGTGGGGTTCCAGCCGCTGGACGAAGCGGCCCGTACCATCGTGCGCCAGGCGCTGGCGCAGTGGTCGGCTGCCAGCGGCGTGACGTTCCTGGAGATGAGCGGCAGCGAAGGCGATCTGACCTTCGGGATCTACAACCTCGCCGCGCTCGGGGATCCGACCGCGGCGGGGACGGGCGGCTATCCCAATGCCGGCGCGTTCATCGGCGGGGATGGCAAGCTCCAGGTGTACAGCGGCGAGCAGACCGCCGGCGGTGATATCCATATCGATGCCGGCTATCGCGCCACGACCACCGATGCCGACCTGCTGCACGTGCTGCTGCATGAGATCGGGCACACGCTGTGGCTGAAGCACCCGCATGAGGACGATCCCACGCTGGGGGTGGATAACGGCGACCTCACGGTGATGAGCTACCAGCTGCCGCGCAATGCCGTGCTGGGCCCCTATGACATCGCCGCGGTGCAGGTCCTGTATGGCACGCCCACCGGGGCGGAGCGGCTGGAGACCTGGACCTGGGATGCCGCCAGCGAAACCTACACGGCCAGCATGCCGGGCGACGGGCGCTACCTGCGCGGCACTTCGGCCCGCGATGTTCTGACGGCGCTGGGCGATGGCGTGGCCATCGTGACCATGCAGGGCGACGACGTGATCAACATCGGCGGCGCCGCGGCGCAGGTGAATGCCGGGTCCGGACGCGACGTGGTCAATGTGGGGATGGCGTTCCGCCAGGACCTGTCGATGTCGATCGGCGGCGATGCCACGTTCTCCTATCTGTTCAACGGGCCTTCGGTGCTGCAGCAGTACCTGGGCGTTGAGGTACTGAACTTCACCAATGGCAGCTACGACTATGCCGCCGCGCGCTTCAGCTTCACGCTGCCGGCGCCCGATGCACCGGTGTTCCGCCAGTGGTGGATCGATGCGGCGGGCGCGCTGACCATCGCCGGCACCGCGGCGGCCGGGAGCGAGGTGCGGTTCAGCAACCTGGCCGGCACCGCGGCGGTGGCGGCCGATGGCAGCTGGACGATGGCGCTGCCGGCGAATACCGGCTTCCAGACACTGACCGCGATCACCAACCGGCAGGGCCAGGACTCCGCCGCGGCGGCGTTCGGCATGCGCTACGAGGGCACCGCCGAGGGTGACAATCCCGGCGTGTTCGATGCGGTGCGCGGCTTGCTGTCCGGCGGCAATGGCGACGACCACCTGTTCGGGGGCGCGGGCGACGACCTGCTGTATGGCGGCGCGGGCGGCGATACGGCGCATATCGACGCCCTGCGCACCCAGACGCGGGTGGGGGTGGCGGGCGATACCGTGGTGCTGCGCGGGCCCGAGGGCATGGATACGCTGGTGGGCGTGGAGCAGGTGTGGTTCAGCACCGGCGGCCCCATCACGGTTGCGACGCTGTCCACCGGGGCCGAGCCGCTGATGAGCAAGCAGTTCGGAGGCCTGCCGAAGTACTTTCTCGCGGATTTGTATGCCGGTGGGGTGGCGGGGTTGAGCTACCAGTTCACCGGCGACGGCACCGCGGAGACGGTGGGCGGCACCTCGGCCGGCGACATGATCGATCTGGGCGGCGGCGCCGACAGCGTGAACGGGCTCGGTGGCAACGACCTGCTGGTGGGCGGTGGCGGCGACGATACGATCGAGGGCGGCGAAGGCACGGATACCGCGCTGTATGCCGGCAATCGCGACCAGTACCGCATCGGCGTGGCCGGCAGCGAGATCCGGGTGCGGGGGCCGGATGGCGCCGACGCGCTGAGCGGCGTGGAGCAGGTGCAGTTTGCCGACACCGCCGCGATCACCCTGGCCACGCTGCTGGGCAGCCCGGGGACGGAGGAGCTGATGTCCCTGCTGGTGGACGGCACGCTGCGGCTGCAGTTGCCGGATGTGTATTCGGGGCCGCTCGACCTGCGCTACCTGTTCACCGGCACCAATGGCAGCGATGTCGCCGCCGGGACGTCGCAGAACGATTTCGCCAATCTGGGCGACGGCAACGATGCGGCATCGATGAATGCCGGGGACGACATCGTGGATGGCGGCGGCGGCAACAACTTCCTGACCGGCGGGCCCGGGCGGGATGTGTATTTCATCGATGGGCGGTTCTTCGTGCCTGTCTGGTCCTGCGTGACGGACTGGGAGGTGGGCGAGCAGCTTGCCATCTGGGGGTGGCAGGAGGGCGTGAGCAGCTATAGCTGGGGCGAGAATGACGGGCTGGCGGGGTATCTCGGCGCCACCTTCTACGGCGACTTCGACGGCAACGGGCTGGTGGAGACGGCGGTGACCGTGACGGGGCGCAGCGTGGCCGAGATACCGGCGGCGAATACCCTGGTGGTGAGCGGGCTTGGGTTGCTGACGTTCGGCTAGACGGGCTTGTCCCCCAGCACGGTGACGCGGTTGCCGCTGCGGGTGTGGGGCCAGTAGTCCCACATGGCGCGGTGCTGGGCGCAGCGGTTGTCCCAGAAGGCGACGGTGCGTTCGGTCCAGCGGAAGCGGCATTGCCAGAGCGGGCTTTCGGCGTGGTCGTAGAGGTAGGACAGGATGGCGGCACTCTCGTCGCCGGGCAGGCCGACGATGTTGCGGGTGAAGCCTCGGTTCACATAGAGGGCCTTGCGGCCGGTGACGGGGTGGGTGCGGATGATGGGGTGTTCGGCGCGGGGGTAGACGGGTTTGTCGGCGACGCCGAGATTGGCGTAGGTGCCGCGATAGACCTGTTCGCCGTCATGGATGGCGGTGAGGCCCTCCAGGTAGGTTTTCATGCGGTCGGACAGGGCTTCGTAGGCCGCGTACATGTTGGCGAAGAGCGTGTCGCCGCCGTGCGGGGGGCATTGCTTGATGTAGAGGATCGAGCCCATCGGGGGCAGTTCGTCGCAGGAGACGTCGCTGTGCCAGCCTTCACCGTTGGCGCGCGAGGAGTTTCGGTCGGCGTGGATCTTCATCAGCGGCGGCAGGCCGGGTTCGTGCGGGGCGGCGGGGTGGATGTGGAGTTCGCCCCAGAGCTTGCCGAAGGCCAGGTGCTGTTCGGGGGTGAGATTCTGGTCGCGGAAGAAGATGACCAGGTTCTCGGCGAAGGCGCGGTGGATCTCGTCGAATTGCTGGTTGGAGAGCGGCTTGGACAGATCGACGCCGGTGATCTCGGCGCCGATGATCGGCGTGAGCTTGTCGACCGCGATGGTTTCGAAGGGGGCGGTTTCGCCCATCTCGTGGCGGTAGCGGGGGCCGCCCATGCCGCGCAGGCTGTTCATCCTCGTTCCTCCTGAGCCTTTGGGCTGTTCTAGCACGGGCTGGGTTTCGCTGTATCGTGGGCGGCAACATTGGAGGGTTGGCCATGCTGCAGTTCGGTGCGTCGATGTTCTTCACCGATTATTCCATGACGCCGCAGGCGCTGGGGCGGGCGCTGGAGGAGCGCGGGTTCGAATCGGTGTGGGCGCCGGAGCATTCGCATATTCCGGTCTCGCGGAAGTCGCCGTGGCCCGGCGGGGCGGAGTTGCCGAAGCGGTATTACGACTGCATGGACCCGTTCGTTTCGCTGACCGCGGCGGCGGCGGCGACGACGACGTTGCAGCTGGGGACGGGGGTGTGCCTGGTGAACCAGCGCGATCCGATCCAGACGGCGAAGCAGGTGGCTTCGTTGGACCAGATCTCGAACGGGCGGTTTTTGTTCGGGATCGGGATCGGCTGGAATGCCGAGGAGATGGAGAATCACGGGACGGTGTTCGCGACGCGGGCCAAGCTGGTGCGTGAGCGGATCGAGGCGATGGTGGCGATCTGGACGAAGTCGAAGGCGGAGTATCACGGCGAGTTCGTCAATTTCGATCCGATCATGGCGTGGCCGAAGCCGGTGCGGAAGCCGCATCCGCCGGTGATCGTGGGCGGGGCGTGGCCGCAGGGGGCGCGGCGGGCGCTGCGCTATGGGCAGGGGTGGATCCCGATTGCCGGGCGGGCGCCGATCGAGGAGGCGCTGCGGGCGTTTCCGCAGATGGCGGCCGAGGCGGGGCGCGATCCCGCGGAGGTGGAGATTTCGACCTTCAGCGCGATGGAGGATCTGGACCAGCTGCTGCGGCACCGGGATCTCGGCGTGAAGCGGGCGGTGGTTTCGCTGGAGTCGGAGAAGGAGGACACGATCCTGCCGGTGCTGGACCGGTGGGCGGCGATCATCCGGAAGGCGCAGGCTGGATAAAGCGGAATATTCCTATTTTGCAACAAATAGGACGCGGTTCGGGACGGGCTGGTAGGCCCGTTTTGAAAACGCGCCTGGTCGTGGCACGGGCGTGCGGGGGGTGCGCGGGATGCGCGGGATGCGCGGCGTGGATCGGGCGCAGGCGCGCGTGGGGGTTTGGCGGCGCGGGAGGGCGCGGCGAGCCGACGGCGTGACGGTGGCCGGGGGCTGGTACGGGCGCGCGACGGCCTTGAGGTCGGCGCGGATCCGGGGCGTGAGGGTGCGGCGCGGCTGGCGGGCGCGGGGGTAGCGGGCGGCCAGGATTGTGTGGCCGGCGGCGGCCGTGGGGCGGGCGGACTGCCAGTGGCGGACCATGGATTCCAGCACCCAGAGCACGCGGATGAGGCCGAGCAGGACCAGGGCGTGCAGGGCCGGCTGGGCGCCCTGCCCCGTGCCATCCCCGGCGCGCAGACGCAGCTCCGCCGCCAGGGCGGCGAAGGCGTCGGCGAGGGGGGAGGGGATGGGGTTCATGTGAGTTAATTTAATTAACTCATCGGGCGATGGGAAGAGGTTTTTTTACGTACGTACTTGGGGGCCCGTTCCCGGCGCGCGGAGAGGACCCCCACCCCGGCCCTCCCCACAAGGGGGAGGGGGACGATTGGGCGGCGGGGTTATGGGGTGGCCAGTTGCCAGAGGACTTCGCCCTGGAAGAGGCGGCGGGCGGTGCGGAAGACGGTGGCGTGGGGGACGGTGAGGTCGGGTCCGACGTGGGCGGCGACCATCATGGTGCCGGAGGGGTGGGCGATGCGGAGGGGGGCGGTGGGATCGGAGGGGCGGGCCAGGGCGTGGGCGAGGCTGCCGGGGATGCGGCAGGCGACGGCCAGGCACAGGGCGCCGGTGAGGGGGATGGCGCGGTGCGGCTGGCCGACGGAGATCATGCGGGCGACGATGTCCGCGTGGTCGGCCGGGAGGGTGCGGCCGGAGAGCAGCGTGGTGTCCTGCGGGGCGGAGAGCAGGCCGAGCTTGGGGATGGAGGCGATCCGGGCGGCGGCTTCCAGGCTGGGGGCGAGGCCCATGCGGACCGAGGCGGCGCGGCGCAGGGCCTCCAGGGTTTCGAGCAGGGGCTTGTCGCGTTCCAGGGCATTGGGGAGCTCGTGGCCCCCGAGGCCGAGATCGGCGGCGGCGATGAAGACGCAGGGGTTGGCGGCATCGACCAGGCTGGCGCGGAGGGGGGCGCGGCCGGGGATCTCCAGCAGGTCGGTCGCGTTGCCGCTGGGCAGGAGCTTGCCGGTTTTGGAGCCGCCGGGGTCGGTGAAATCGAGCCGGATCGGGGCGCCGGTGCCGGCGACGCCATCGAGGGCGAGGTCGCCCTGCACCACGGCACGGCCGGCGCGGACCGGGAAGCGGGCGACGATGATCTTGGCGGTGTTGGTGTTGTGGATGCGGACCACCGCCTCTCCGTCCGGCGGGGTGGGCACCAGGCCCTCATCGACCGCGAAGGGGCCGATGGCCGAGGACATGTTGCCGCAATTGCCGGCGTAGTCGACCTCTGGCACGTCGATGCCGATCTGGGCGAAGGTGTAGTCCACATCGGCATCGGGGCGGCTGGGCGGGCCGACGATGCAGACCTTGGAGAGCGAGGAGACGCCGCCGCCCATGCCATCGAGCTGGCGCATGCTGGGATCGGGCGAGCCCATGGCGGCGAGGAACAACGCGTCCCGGTCGGCGGGCAGGTCCTGGGCGCGGAACATCAGGGCCTTGCTGGTGCCGCCGCGCATGAAGACGGCTCTTGTGGCTTGGAGGGTCATTGGGAGGTCACCAAGAGAAGGAAGGATTCTTCTTTTTCTGAAGAAAAAGAAGCAAAAAGACTTTTCTGGATGGCGCCCGGGCTGGACGCGGTGCATTGGGGTACGGTTTTACTGCCCTAGTGATTTTGGAGTTCGGGTTTCCGACCGGCAATGGGCGGTTGGACTGGAGAGGGCAGAGACGATCCAACACGGAGGACGCGTTGTCTCCGTGGTTCGCTGTGTTGATTGCTTTCTTCAGGGCCACCGCCTCGCCACGAGTTCCCGATGGAACAGCGTGATACCGGCCTGCTTTATCAATAAGCGATGCAATGGCGGAGGGAAAGATCTGGATTTCTTCGCTTCGCTTGCAATGACGGGGATATGGTTGGGGAAGGTGTATTGGAAATGACTTTGCCTGCTGGCGCGCGTGCCGGACGGTCTGGCACGCGCGCAGTCGGATGAAGTCTTTTTTGCTTCTTTTTTCTTCAGAAAAAAGAAGATTCTTCCTTGCTACAGGCTCAACCGGCGGCGGGCGGCGAGTTCGCCGATGAGGCCGCGGCGGAAGGCCAGCACGCAGACGACGAAGACCACGCCCTGGGTGACGGTGACCCAGGCGCCGAAGGGGGCGAGGTAGTTCTGCATGGTGATGACGATGGCCGCCCCCACGACGGGGCCGAAGATGGTGCCCATGCCGCCGAGCAGCGCCATGAGGATGACTTCGCCGGACATGGGGAAGTTCACGTCTGTCAGCGTGGCGATGCCGAAGACCAGGGATTTCATGCCGCCGGCGATGCCGGCGATGGCGGCCGACAGGACGAAGACCATCAGCTTGTAGTCGTCGGTGCGGTAGCCGAGCGAGGTGGCGCGGGGCTCGTTCTCGCGGATGGCCTTCAGCACCTGGCCGAAGGGGGAGTGGACGATGCGGTGGATGAGCAGGAAGCAGGCGACGAACACCACGGCGACGAC
>JBIKOJ010000160.1:0-12437 GCA_044358135.1 Acetobacteraceae bacterium
GGCCTTCGTGCTCGCCTTCGCCCGCGGTTTCGACCGCTACATCCCGCAGCAGACGCGGCGCGAATGGAAGAAGCCGCCGGAGGATCACGGCGTGGTGCACCTGCCGGATGCCACGCTGCTGATCGTGGGCCTCGGCGGCATCGGCGCGGAAGCGGCCCGGCTGGCGGCGGCCTTCGGCATGCACGTGATCGCCACCGATTTGCGCCGCGGCGCACCGACCGCGGGCGTGGCCGAGCTGCACCGGCCGGAGGCGCTGGACGAGCTGCTGCCGCGCGCCGATTTCGTGCTGCTGACCGTGCCGCATACCCCGGCGACCGAGGGCTTCATGAACCGCGCCCGCTTCCGGCGCATGAAGAAGTCCGCGTTCTTCATCAACATCGGCCGCGGCATGACCACCCGGCTGGACGATCTCGTCGCCGCGCTGGAGGCGGGCGAGATCGCCGGCGCCGGGCTGGACGTGTTCGAGCAGGAGCCGCTGCCGGCCGACCACAAGCTGTGGACCATGCCCGGCGTGCTGATTACGCCGCACATGGCCGGCTATGGCCCGCACCTGAACGACCGGCGCTATGCCATTATCCGGGACAATTGCCGCGCCATGATCGAAGGGGCGCCTTTGCGCAACGTGGTGGACAAGGCCAACTGGTTCTGAGCATCGCCTGCTGGACGCTCACGAAGAATCGAGCGCTCATCACGAAACTTTGTTGACCGCGGCGGCAGGCGGGAGGAAGGTGCGCCACCCCGAAACGGGGCGACGTGCCGGCCTTTCCCCCGATTTTGCCGAGGCCCCATGCACTCCCATTCCCCCTTCCGCCGCCGCCGCACCCGTATTTGCGCGGCCATGCTGGCATTGACCCGCAACGCCCCCGCCTCCACCGAACCTGGCCCCCAGCTGCGCCGCTTCGAATCCGGCCCGCTGACCGTGATCGCCCGCGAGCGCGGCGGCTGGACGGTGCTGGAAGCCTGGCTGCACGGCGAAGGCCGCGTCGCCTGCTTCCGCGCCCAGCCGGAGAGCGAGTACTACGAGACGCTGTCCTGGCGCCCCGCCCTGCTGGACCGGTGGGAGCCGGTGCTGGATTTCGAACTGGGCGTGCGGGCGGAAGTCGCCTAGCGGTCGGCGGCGCAGCGGAAGCCGATATAGACCACGGCGGTGTCCGGCGGCTTGCTGGCCGCATGGTCGCGGTGCATCTGCGCCGCGCCATACCACCAGCTTCCGCCGCGCGTCGGTTTCTCCGCCCCGGCGCCGCCCTCGGTCCATTCCCAGGCATTCGCGCCCATCTCGAACAGCCCGTTCACACCTGCCGCCGTGCTGCCGGCCCGCGCATGGCCGATGCCGCGCGAGAGCACCGCGCGATGGTCGAGCGCCGGTGCCGGGCCGCAGTCGCCGAGGCAATTGGCGCCCATCGGGGAGTCGCCGGTGGGGTAGGGATAGAGGCGACCGGTGACGAAGGGCGCGGGCGGAGTGGGGCGGCGCTCGGTATGGGCTGCCTCCAGCCACTCCGCATCGGTCGGCAGGCGCTTGCCGGCCCAGCGGCAGAAGGCTTGCGCCTCGCCGAAGGTGATGTGCACCGCCGGCTCGTCGTCGCCCGCCGGGGTGCCGAACGGGGTGCGCCAGGTCCAGCCGGGCTTCTTCGTCCAACCCGCCTCGAACACCTGGCCGCCGCCCTCGCGTTCCGCCTTCGTGAGGGTGCCGGTGGCCTGCGCGAAGCGGCGGAATTCACCGACCGTCACTTCCGTGCGGTCGATGGCGAAGCGGCCAATGGGCTGCATGTCGGCGGCCGCGGCCGGGGCGGCGAGCAGCAGCAGGGCGAGGATGGTGCGCATGGCGGCACAGATGGGTTGGGCGCCGCCGCGCGCAAGAATGCTCAGCTGCCGCCGAACCCCGATCCCGCCGCCGCCGGCTGCATCCGCACCAGCCGCGAGTCCAGCACCGCCGCCTGCCGATGCTTCACCGCCTCCCGGTAGAGGGGATCGCGGATCATCTCCACGAAGGCGGCGACGGAGGGGTATTCGGCGATGAAGCATTCGTCCCAACGCTCCTCGCCGGGGCCGATGAGCATCAGCTCGAAATTCCCCCGCCACACGATGCGCCCGCCGAGGCGGGAGAACACCGGATGGCTTTCGCGCCCATAGGCGGCATAGGCCTCCGCCCCCGTGGCTTCGCGCCCATCGGGATAGGCGGCGCGGTCGCGGAAGCGCACCAGGTTCAGCATGTGGATCGGGCCGGGCCGGTCATTGGCGCGGAAGGCGGCGAAGCTTTCCTTGGTGGGGTCGATATGGCCCGTCATCTCAGGCTCCGGTGGTGGCGTGGAACTCGATCCAGTTGGCATTGGCACCTGCCGGCGTGGTGGCCAGCAGCGCCAGCGCGCCGGTCTCCTGGTCGATCGCGTAACTGCGCACGGCCCCGGTGGTCTGGCTGGCGCAGAGCAGGAACCGCCCGGAAGGATCGATCGCGAAGCCGCGCGGCATCGCCTCGGTGGCGAAGGCCCCGATCTGCGCGAGCGTGCCGCCTGGCCCGATCCGCCAGGCGGAGAGCACCTCCGTCAGCCGCTCGCTGGCATAGAGGAAGCGTCCGTCGGGCGTGATGTGGATGTCGGCCGCCATGATCCGCTTGCCCTCCGGCGCCGCATAGCCGCGCGGCAGGGTGGAGACCGCCTGCATCGCCGCAAGCTGGCCCGCATCGTTCACGCTGCAGGCGAGGATCGAGCCATCCAGCTCGCCCAGCACATAGGCATGGCGGCCGCAGGGCGAGAAGCGCATATGCCGCGGCCCGCTTCCGGTATGGGTCTTGAGGCGCCCCACCTGCGCCATGCGTCCGCTTGCGACGTCGATCGCCAGTTGCAGCACCACGTCCCCACCGAGGCAGGGCACATAGGCGAAGCGCCCGGCGGCATCGGTGATCACGGCATGGGCGCGCATCGGCGTGTCGATCACCTGGCGCGCCGGGGCCGTCACCGCCCCGTTCGCGCCGATGGCGTGGCTGGTGGCGATCGCGCCGGGGTAGGAGGCGGCGAGCAGGTTTTTCCCTGATGGCTCGACCACGATGTAGGCCATGGCGTCGTCCAGGTTCGCGGCACCCAGATGGGTCAGCGCCCCCGTGGCGGGGTCCACCGCGAAGCTGCTGCACGGGAACGGCGCGATCCGCACCGCGGCATGCAGCACGCGCCGGTCGGGCGAGAACGCCAGCGGCATCGACATGCCCGCGCCCGTGGGGCCAGGGACGGGCGTGCTGGCGCGCCTGGTCAGCGCCCCCGTTCCGCGGTCCATCGCGAAGGTGACGATGGCGCGCTCATCGGCGCAGGAGACATAGGCCAGCAGCTCGGACATGGGGGGCTCCTAGGGCCGGCGGTCGATGAAGGCGGCCCAGACCGGGTTCGGCGACCAGATCCCGGCCAGGTGGGCGCGCGCCTCCGCCTCCGGCAGGCCGAGAACGTCGCGCCGGTAGCGGGCCAGGAAGGCCGAGACACGGTAGTTGGCGGCGCAGTGCACATGCACCACCTCGCCCTCCAGCCGGCGCATCGCGGCTGCGAAGGCGGTGAAGTCGGCCTCGGTGGGGGCGGCGAAATCCACCGGGATGTTGAGGTACTCCATCCCCAGCGCCCGCACCTTCTCTGCCTCTCCGGGCAGGGCGAAGCGGCCCTCGTGCGGGGCGAGATTGATCACGCAGCGCACCCCGAGGGCGGCCAGCGCCGCCAGCTGCGCCTCGGTCGGCTGGCCGGAGGTGGTGATCCGCCCGTCCAGCCGGTGCCAGTGATAGATGTCGGTCGGGTCGGCCATGGCCGGATTGCGCACGGCCGGGCCCGCCGCGTCAATCGTGCCGCCGGATCGCCATGGGGCTTGCCAGCGCGCACCGGCGTGGCAAAACGGGTGCAAGGGGGACCCATGGTCGATCTGACACGGCTCTACGATGTTCTGGTGATCGGCGGCGGCAACGCGGCGATGACGGCGGCCGTCACCGCGCGCCAAGGCGGCGCCTCGGTGCTGGTGCTGGAACACGCGCCCAAGGCCCTGCGCGGCGGCAATTCCCGCCACACCCGCAACCTGCGCGCCATGCACCAGGCCCCCACCTCGGTGCTGACCGAGGCCTACCTCGAAGACGAATACTGGGACGACCTGCTGCGCGTGACCGGCGGGCAGACCGACGAGCACCTGGCCCGCATGACCATCCGCGCCAGTGAGGCGGCGCTGCCGTTCCTGGAGGAATGCGGCGTGCGCTTCCAGCCCTCGCTGACGGGCACGCTGAGCTTGAGCCGCACCAACGCCTTCTTCCTCGGCGGCGGCAAGGCGCTGCTGAACGCGGTGTATGCCACGGCGGAAAAGCTGGGCGTGGATATCCTGTACGACACCGAGGTGCGCGAAGTGCATCTGGAGGACGGCTTTGCCCGCGAGGTGGACATCAACCACAAGGGTTTTCCCGAGACCGTGCGCGCCAAATGCGTGATCGCCAGCTCCGGCGGGTTCCAGGGCAATCTGGACTGGATGCGCCAGTACTGGGGCGATGCGGTGGACAATTTCGTCATCCGCGGCACCCCCTATGCCAAGGGCCGGGTGCTGAAGAACCTGCTGGCCCAGGGCATCGCCCAGATCGGCGACCCCACCCAGTTCCATGCCGTGGCACTCGATGCCCGCGCCCCGCAGTTCGATGGCGGCATCGTCACGCGGCTGGATTCCGTGCCGTTCTCCATCGTGGTGAACCGCGACGGCCAGCGGTTCTATGACGAGGGCGAGGATGTCTGGCCCAAGCGCTACGCCATCTGGGGCCGCCTCATTGCCCAGCAGCCCGGCCAGATCGCCTATTCCATCTGCGACGCGAAATCGGTGCCGCTGTTCATGCCCTCCGTCTTCCCGGCCATCACCGCCGGCAGCGTGGGCGAGCTGGCGGCGAAGATGGGGCTGGACCCTGCCGCGGTGGAAGCCACCGTGCGCGCCTACAACGCCGCGGTGCAGCCAGGCAGCTTCAACGACCGCACGCTGGATGGCTGCCGCACCGAGGGGCTGACGCCGCCCAAGACCAACTGGGCCCGCACCATCGACCAGGCGCCCTTCATCGGCTACCCGCTGCGGCCCGGCATCACCTTCACCTATCTCGGCGTGAAGGTGAACGAGCGCGCCCGGGTGCTGATGGACAACGGCAAGCCCACCGCCAATCTGTTCGCCTCGGGCGAGATCATGGCGGGCAACATCCTCGGCAAGGGCTACCTGGCCGGGTTTGGAATGACGATTGGTACGGTCTTCGGCCGTATAGCGGGCGCGGAGGCCGCGAAGCATGCGCGAAACTGACGCGATCGCCGAAGCCCGGCGCGACCTCGAAGTCTGCAACGCCTGCCGCTACTGCGAGGGCTATTGCGCGGTGTTCCCGGCCATGGAGCTGCGGCGCGAGTTCAGCCCGGTGGATCTCGGCTACCTCGCCAATCTCTGCCATGGCTGCCGCGGCTGCTTCTATGCCTGCCAATACGCGCCGCCGCACGAGTTCGGCATCAACCTGCCGAAGGTGTTCGCCGAGATCCGGCAGGAAAGCTACGTGGAATACTCCTGGCCGCGCCCGCTCGGCCGGTTGTTCGAGCGCAACGGCACCGTGGTCTCGGTGGCCGCCGCCCTGATCACCGCGCTGGTGATGATCGGCACCGCGCTGTTCCAGTCGCCGGAGCGGCTGTTCGGCACCCATCGCGGCGAGGGCGCGTTCTATGCCGTGATCCCGCACAACGTGATGGTGCTGCTGGCCGGTTCCACCTTCGTCTTCGCGCTGGTGGCGATCGCGATCTCCATCGCCCGCTTCTGGAAGGAAGCCGGCGGCGGGGCGGGCCCGGTGGGCAAGCCGTTCCTGCAGGCGGCGCATGATGCCCTGACGCTCAAGAACCTCGGCGGCGGCGGGCATGGCTGCAACGACCGCGACGGCAGCTTCGGCATGGAACGACGGCGCCTGCACCATGCGCTGTTCTACGGGTTCCTGTTGTGCTTCGCCTCCACCAACGTGGCTACGTTCTACCATTACGGGCTGGGACTGCAGGCGCCGTATGGCTTTTTCAGCCTGCCGGTGATCCTGGGCACGGTGGGTGGGCTGGGCATGACGGTGGGGTCCGCCGGGCTGATCTGGCTGAAGATCGTCGGCGATCCGGAACCGGTTTCGCGCCGGCTGCTCGGGGCGGACTATGCCATGCTGGTGCTGCTGCTGCTGGTGGCCGTGACCGGCCTGGTGCTGCTGGCGGTGCGATCCACCCCGGCCATGGGGATCACGCTCGCCATCCATCTCGGCTTTGTGCTCGCCCTGTTCGTGGCGCTGCCGTACAGCCGCATGGTGCACGGTGCCTATCGCTTCGCTGCCCTCGTGCGCGCCGCGCGGGAGCGCCACTGACGCGGCCTTGCGATCGTGTATGCTCGGGCTGCGAAGGAGAAAGCCATGACGCAGCCGGATCATGAGGCCATCATCATCGGCGCCGGCATGTCCGGCCTCTACCAGCTCCATCGCCTGCGCCAGCTCGGCATGAAGGTGCTGGTGCTGGAGGCCGGCACCGGCGTGGGCGGCACCTGGTACTGGAACCGCTACCCCGGCGCGCGCTTCGATTCCGAGAGCTACTCCTACGGCTATTCCTGGTCGAAGGAGCTGTTGCAGGATTGGGACTGGTCGGAGCATTTCGCCCCGCAGCCGGAGACGGAACGCTACCTCAACCACGTGGCGGACCGGTTCGACCTGCGCCGCGACATCCGCTTCGAAAGCCGCGTCGCCAGCGCCCATTGGGACGAAGCCGGCCGGCTCTGGGTGCTGACGCTGACCGACGGCACCGTGTTCACCTGCCGCTTCCTGGTCACCGCCATCGGCCCGCTTTCGGCGCCAGTGGTGCCCAGGATCGAGGGGATCGCCAGCTTCAAGGGCGAGGCCTACTACACCGCGCTGTGGCCGAAGCACCCCGTGAGCTTCGAAGGCAAGCGCGTGGCCGTAATCGGCACCGGGGCCACCGGCGTGCAGACCATCCAGGAAGTGGCCAAGACCGCCGGCAGCCTCACCGTGTTCCAGCGCACGCCGAACTGGTGCGCGCCGCTGCTCAACCGTCCGATCCCTCGGGAGGAGATGGCGCAGATCCGCGCCGGCTACCCCGCGCTGTTCGACCGCTGCCAGCAGACCTTCGCCGGCTTCATCCATACCGCCGATCCCCGCCACACCTTCGAGGTTTCCAAGGAGGAGCGCGAGGCGTTCTGGGAGAAGCTGTACAACGAGCCCGGCTTCGGCATCTGGGTGGGCAATTTCATGGACGTGCTGACCGACCGCGCGGCGAACGCGGAGCTGTCCGCCTTCGTCGCCCGCAAGATCCGCGAACGCGTGAAGGACCCGGCGGTGGCCGAGAAGCTGATCCCGACCAACCACGGCTTCGGCACACGGCGCGTGCCGCTGGAGACGCGGTACTACGAGGTCTACAACCAGCCCAACGTTCGCCTGGTGGACATCAAGGAAACGCCGATCGAGCGCATCACCGAAACGGGCATCGAAACCGCCGGCGAGACCTTCGAGTTCGACATGATCGTCTTCGCCACCGGCTTCGATGCGCTGACCGGCGCATTCGACCGGATCGATTTCCGCGGCGTGGACGGCGTTCGCCTGCGCGATCTCTGGACCGGCGGGCCGAAGACCTTCCTCGGCGTGCAGGTGCAGGGCTTCCCCAACATGATGATGCTGATGGGCCCGCACACCGCGCTGGGCAACCTGCCGCGCAGCATCGAGTACAACGTCGATTGGGTCTCGCGCCTGATCGCCTTCCTGCGCGAACGCGGCATCTCGCGCGCGGAAGCCACGGCAGAGGGCGTGCAGGCCTGGACCGAGCATGTGCGGATGATGGGCGAGGGGTTGTTGGCCAACGAGGTCGATAGCTGGTTCACCGGCGTGAACCGCAACATCGAGGGCAAGACCACCCGCATCATCGCGCGCTACAGCGGCAGCGCGCCCGATTACCGCAAGCGCTGCGAGGAGGTCGTGGCCGCCGGCTATGCCGAATTGGCGCTCGGTTAGGCCGGGCGAACGGCAGAACGGCCCAAGCGCATGATCCGGCGCCGCGCCGTTCTTCAGGCCGGCTTGCTGCTGCCCCTGCTGGGGCGGGCGGCTCGGGGGCAGGGCGCGCCGCTGGTGTTCCTGGGCGACCGGGCGCTGCCGCCCTATGAGTTCGTCGAGGCCGGTGTCGCGCGCGGCGCCAATGTGGACCTGGCCCACGCGATCGGCCGCGTGCTGGGCCGCCCGGTGGAGGTGCAGCTGCTGGACTGGGACGAGGCGCAGCGCCGGCTGCTCGCCGGCGGGGGCCATGCGCTGACCATGCTGGGCCGCAGCGAGCAGCGCGACCGGCGCTACGATTTCTCCCAGCCCACGATGCCGGCGCTGTTCGCCTTCTTCGTGCGGGAGGACCAGGAGCGCCAGTTCATCGCGCGCAACCGCTTTGCCGGCGTGCGCATCGCCATCACGCGCGGCGGCCTGGCGGCGGAGTTGCTGGGCGCCAGCCATCCCGATGCGGAGCTGGTGGAGGTGGCGAACCTGCCGGAGGGGATCGACCGGCTGCGGCTCGGCACGGTGGATGCGCTGGCGGGCAATGCCTGGTCGATCCGGCACCTGCTGGTCCAGCGCCGCAATACGGGCGTGAGCGAGCTGCCGCCCTTCGCGCGGCGCTCCGGCAACATCGCGGTGCGCGAGGGCGACCATGCCCTGCTGGCGGAGATCGACCGCGCCCTGTCGGTGCTGAAGGCAAGCGGCGCGTTCGATGCCATCCTGGACCGCTGGTCGGGCACCGGCGCCACTCTGGTGCCGGATTGGGTGGTGCGCGCAGCGGTGGCCGGGGGAACCACGGCGGCGCTGGCGCTGGCCGGGCTGGGCTGGCAGGCGATGCGGCTGCGGGCGCGCACGGCGCGGCTGCTGCGCGAGGTGCAGGAGCGGCAGCGGGCCGAGGCGGCGTTGGCCGCCAGCCAGGAACGCCTGGCGCTCGCCTCCGCCGCCGCGGGGCTCGGGGTGTTCGACGTGGACATGCGCAGCCGGACCGGGATCGTGAACAGCGAGTTCCGGGCGCTGTATGGCCTGCCGCCCGGAGAGGGGCCGTTGCCGCAGGCGGAGTGGCTGGCCTGCATCCATCCGGAGGATCGGGCACGGCTGGCGGCGATCGCCGACGAGACGTTCCATACCGGCGGCGGCTACAGTGCCGAGTACCGGATCCTGCGGCCCGACAGCGGCGCGGAGCGCTGGATCTCGGCGCGCGGTTCCGTGGTGGCGGCGCGCGACGGGGTGCCGGCACGGCTCGTGGGGATCAGCCAGGACATCACCGAGCGGCGGCTGGAGGAGGAGCGGCAGATGCTGCTGGCGCGCGAAGTGGATCACCGCGCGCGCAACGTGCTGGCGGTGGTGCAGAGCGTGGTGCGGCTGACGCGCAGCGAGGACCCGAAGGATTTTGCCGCCGCGGTGGAAGGGCGGGTTGCGGCGCTGGCCCGCGCCCACTCGCTGCTGTCGCGCGACCGCTGGACCGGGGCGGAGCTGGAGGAGGTGGTGCGCGAGGAGTTCGCGGCCTATCGCGATGTGGCGGCGCCGGCGTTGTCGGGCCCGTCGCTGCGGCTGGATCCCGCCGCGGTGCAGCCGCTTTCGATGGTGGTGCATGAGCTGGTGACCAACGCCGCCAAGTACGGCGCGCTCTCCCTGCCCGGGGGGCGGGTGCGGATGGGGTGGCGGCTGGTGCCGGAGGAGGATGGCGAGAGGCTGGTGATCGAGTGGGCGGAGCGGGGCGGGCCGGCGGTGGCGGGGCCGCCGGCGCGGCGCGGCTTCGGCAGTGCGCTGATCGGTGCCACGGTGCGCAGCCAGCTGGGCGGGCGGATCGGGATGGACTGGGCGGCCGACGGGCTGCGCTGCACGATCGACCTGCCGACGCAGGGCATACTGGCCGCGCAGCAGGGGGAGCCGCAGGGGGCGGCGCTGTACGGGCGGCGGGTGCTGCTGGTGGAGGACGAGCCGCTGGTGGCGCTTTTGCTGCAGCAGGTGCTGCAGGATGCCGGCTGCACCGTGCGGGGCCCGGCTTCCACCCTGGCGGATGCCGAGCGCCTAGCCGGGGAGGATGGCTTGGATGCGGCGGTGCTGGACGTGAACCTGCCGGGTGGGCCCTCGCTGCCGCTCGGGGCGCGGCTGGCGGCGCGGGGGGTGCCGGTGGTGTACGTGACCGGGCTGGAGGGGGTGCCCGGCCGGGAAGGCGCGGTGGTGCTGCGCAAGCCGGTGCGGGCGGAGGTTTTGCTGGCGGCGCTGGGGCGGGCGATGCGGCCAGCCGGCTGAGGCTTCAGCCGCGGGCGCGCATCTCCTGGCTGGGCTTGCGGTCTTCGGCGCGGGAATAGACGGCGACCGCGATGACCAGGACCACGGCCATGACGGCGAACAGGGTGCGGTAGGCGCCTTCGGTGCGGGTGCCGTCGGCCAGCGGGGCGAAGCTGCCCAGGATGAGGCCGGACAGGGTTTGCATGCAGGCGACGCCGAGCATGACCGAGGTGTTCATCGTGGCCATGCCGCGGCCGATCAGGCGATCGGGGAAGATGCCGCGGCCATGGGCCATGATGACGGTGCTGCTGGCGCTGAGGCTGCCGATGGCGATGATCGCGGCCACGGCGAGCCAGGCCGGTGGGTGCGACAGGGCGGCGAGCAGGGCGAGGACGGCGGCGACCGCCAGCGTTCCGGCCACCGCGATCCATTTGCGGGTATCGAGGATGCGGTCCAGCGGGCCGAAGACGAGCATGCCGACCTGGTAGGCGATGACGGCGGCGAGCAGGACGTGGCCGGCCTGGACCGCGGTGAAGCCGTGGACCTCGCGCAGGAAGGGGCCGCCCCAGAGGCCCTGGATGGTGAAGGTGCAGGCGTAGTTGCAGAAGTTCAGCGCCAGGATGAACTTGAGCGTGGGGTTGCGCAGCACCTCGCCGAGGCCCTGCAGCATCTCGCGCGGGGATTCCGGGGTGCGCGAGAGGAAGGGGTGGCCCGGCGGCGCATCGCGCACGATGAACCAGACGGCGATGGCGGCCAGCGCGGTAAAGGCGACCACGGCGCCGAAGAGCGGGCGCCAGCCCACCTGCTGCACGCCCCAGGCGAGCGGCGAGGTGGCCAGGAGGTTGCCGAGCAGGCCGATGGCCAGCACCATCGAGGTGACCTGGGAGAACAGGTTGGGCGGGAACCAGCGGGTGATGACCACCATGCTGCCGATCAGCATCACGCCGAAGCCGGCCCCCATCAGCACGCGGCCGGCGAGCAGGGTGGGCCAATCCGGCGCCAGGGCGAACACCGTGCCGCCGATGGTGGCGAGCACCAGCATGCCGGTGACGGTCTTGCGCGGGCCGTAGCGGTCGAACAGGAAGCCCACCGGGATCTGCATGGCGGAGAAGCCGAAGAAGAAGGCGCCGGTGAGGGCGCCGAGGGCTTCCGGGCCGATGGCGAGGTCGCGCATCAGGTCCAGCCCGATGGTGACGTTGGCGGCGCGGAAGAAGTGGCTGGCGACATAGGCGGTGGCGAGCGTGGCCACGATGATGACCGCCTGCCGGCTTATCCGTTCGGCCATGCGCCGGCGTCTCCCCCCATGTGTTGCCTGTGGACCTATCACGCGGGCGGGGCGCGGGCTATCCAGCCGGGATGGAGGAAACCCGACACCACGACCGGCGCGGCAATCTGCGCGGCGCGATGGCGATGCTGGGCGCGATTGCGCTGTTCATCATCAACGACGCGATGATCAAGCTGGCCAGCGATGGGGTGCCGGCGGCACAGACCATCGGCGTGCGCGGCGTGTTCGCGACCACCTGGGTGGTGCTGGCGGTGACGGTGGCCGGGTTGTGGCACCAATCCCACCATGCGCTGGACCGGCGCACGATGGGGCGTGCCGCCTTGGACGTGGGCAGCACCTTTACCTACCTGATCGCGCTGTTCCACATGCCGCTTTCGCTGGCGGTGGCCATCGGGCAGACGGCGCCGCTGATGATCCTGTGCCTTTCCGTGCTGTTCCTGCGCGAGCGGGTGCCGGCGATGCGGTGGGTGGCGGTGGCGGTGGGCTTCGCGGCCGTGCTGCTGGTGGTGCGGCCGGGGACCGAGGGGTTCAGCGCCTGGGCGCTGCTGACGCTGCTGGGCACGCTGATCAGCGCCCTGCGCGACATCTACACGCGGATCGTGCCGGCGCGGGTGCCATCGCTGATCATCACGCTGGCGACGGCCGTGGCGGTGACGGTGACCGGGGTTTCGCTGACCGCGCTGCATGGGTGGGTGCCGATGCGCGGGGAGCAATGGGCGCTGCTGTTCGGGGCCTCGGTGTTCCTGGCGGGGGGGTACCATTTGGCGATCGTGGCGATGCGGCATGGCGAGGTGAGCTTTGTGGGCGGGTTCCGGTATGCCTCCCTGCCGTTGGCGGCGGCGGTGGGGTTCGTGGTTTGGGGGCATTTGCCGGATCTGGTGGCGGTGTTGGGGATGG
>JBIKOJ010000161.1:0-12434 GCA_044358135.1 Acetobacteraceae bacterium
GCACGGGCAGGCCGAGGGGCTGGGCAGCACCACGCGCTCGCGCGGCAGGTGCGCCGGCAGCGGCCCGCGCACCGGGCGGCGGCGGACGCTGCGCTCACCCGTGGCAGGCGGTGGGGCTGCCACCTCATCCTCTGTGGCCGCCGCCTCCAGCTCCTCAAGCTGCAGCTCCTCAAGCTGCAGCTCCATCTGGTCAAGCAGCTTGCGGCTGCGCTCCGAGAAGGCGCCGAGGCGCTCGTGCCGCAGCTTGGCAATCAGCAGCGAGCCCAATGGAGGATGGGACGGCACCGGAGGGCATGGCCGGATTCAACCACACCCAGCCGGCGTTGTGTACTGCCGATCAGCCCGCCATCTCAGGCCGCCAGGTGCGCTGCGGGTGCCGCCAGTCGATCCCTTCCAGCATGTAGCCCAACTGCGCCGCGGTGATCGGCACCACCCCGTCTGCCGGGGAGGGCCATACGAACCGGCCCCGCTCCAGTCGCTTGGCATACAACGACATCCCGAGCCCGTCGTGCCACAGGACCTTGATCAGGTCGCCCCGCTTGCCGCGGAACACGTAGAGATCGCCGGCATGCGGATCGCGCCCCAACACCTGCTGCACCTGCAGCGCCAGGCCGTTCATGCCGCGCCGCATGTCCGTGGTGCCGGTGGCCAGCCACACCCGCACGCCGGTCGGGATCGGGATCACCCGCGCAATGCCCCCAAGACGCGCCGCAACGCCACGGCGCCGACATTGCGGCCCACCCGGACCGTGGTGCCATCCGGCAACGTGATCTCGATCGTCTCGTCGGCCGCCGCCTGCGCATGCGGGCGCGTCGACGCCGGCACCGCGACCGAAGCCGGCGTGGACACGGCCGCGTCGGGCATCACCTGCACCGGCAAGAAGGCTGTCGCCTCTGCCGACCGGAGCTCACCAATGCGGACCTGCCGCCGCCAGTGCCATAGCAGGCCGCGGCTCACATCATGCTGCCGGGCAATCTCGACAAAGCAGGCACCGGGCGCCTCAGCCTCGGCCACGATCCGCAACTTATCGTCCAGCCGCCAGCGGCGACGACGCTCAACCCCGGTGATGATCTCCTTCCTCGAACCAGCTCCTGTCCCTAACGGCGTTCTTTGAAGCGCCGTTAAGGTCAGATCCGAGATTCAGCGCCGCAAGGCGGCGCTCGCCGGAGGGCTACGCCTGGTCAACAGATGGCCAAACAACCGCATCGACGAACTCATGCCCTGGTGCTGGGCGGAAAGTAAGCGCAGGCCCGGGACCCTATGGGCTACCGGTTGACGGCTGCGTTTCAGTTTCAGCCCAGTGCCAGGGCATACGCTCGTCGATGCGGTTGTTGGGCCATCCGTTGACGAGGAGAGTCAGCAGGTCGGTGATGTAGCGCTGGGGATCGATGCCGTTCATCTTGCAGGTTTCGATCAGCGAGGCGATGGCCGCCCAGCGGGCACCGCCGTCGTCGCCGGAGGCGAACAGGGCGTTCTTGCGGCTAAGGCAGATCGGCCGGATGGCGCGTTCCACCGTGTTGGTGTCGGCCTCGATGCGGCCGTCATCCAGGAACCGCAGCAGGCCGTCGCGGTGGTTGAGCGCGTAGCGGATCGCCTCGGCGGTGGGACTGCTGCCTGGCAGGCGGGCAAGTTGGAGTTCCAGCCAGGCGAACAGCGCCTCGACCAAGGGGCGGCTGCGCGCGGCCCGCGCGGCCTGACGTTCAGCCGCGGGCCGGCCGCGGATCTCGGCCTCAATGGCGTAGAGGTCGCCGATGCGCTGCAGCGCCTCCACGGCAACAGGCGCGGCGCCGCCGCGGGCCAGGTCGTAGAACCCGCGCCGCACATGGCTCCAGCAGAATGCCAAGGTCATGCAATCGCCCGTGGCCAGCGCCTTGTAGGCGGCATAGCCGTCGCACTGCAGGATGCCGCGATAGCCGGCCAGCAAGGCTGCCGCGTGCTCCTTGCCGCGGCCGGGCGCGTAGCGGAACACCACGGCCGGCGGGTCGCGGCCACCCCACGGGCGGTCGTCGCGGGCAATCGCCCAGGCGAAGCCCTTCTTCACCTGGCCACGGCCCGGGTCGAGCACCGGCATCGTGGTCTCGTCGGCGAACAATCGAGGCGAGGCGAGCAGGATCTCGCGCAACCGCCGCACCACGGGGGCGACCTCCTGGGCCGCGGTGCCGATCCAATCGGCCAACACCTCGCGCCCGATCACCAGGCCCTGGCGCGCCAGCATCTGCGCCTGGCGATACAGGGGCAGATGGTCGGCGTAGCGGGCCACCAGCACCTGGGCCACGGTGGCTTCCGTCGGCAGACCTCCTGGCACCAGCCGCTCGGATGCCGCCGCCTGCAGCACCACGCCGGGGCAGGCGCGGCATGTCAGCTTCGGCCGCCTCGTCACCAGCACGCGGAATTGGGCAGGGATGACATCGAGCCGCTCGGCCGTGTCCGCGCCGATCTCCACCAGCGCGCCATGGCAGCATGGGCAGGTGTCGCGCTCGGGCTGCAGCACCTGCTCGATGCGTGGCAGGTGCGCCGGCAGGCGCCCACGATTGGCACGGCGGCGCAGCACCTGCTGCTCGCGCCGCTGTGGCGCATGTTTGCCTGCAGTGGCCTCATGCTCGGCCAGGCTCGCCTCGATCTCCTCGAACGCGAATAGCAACTGGTCCTCAGGCAGACGCTCCGACTTACGGCCGAACTGCCGGCGCTTCAACTTGAGCAGAAGATGGTGAAGCGCCTCGTTGCGTGCCACGGCGGCATCGCGCTCCTGCACCGCAGCATCGCGTTCTCCGAGGGCAGCATCCCGCTCCGCCAACACCTTCAGCAGCATGGCCCGCAAGGCAGCGGGATCTTCCGGCAGGCTCGGCTCGGACATGGCGGCGTGCATCGCGCCGCGGAGTCTACGCAGCGGCCGCTGGCGTGGGAATCCGCTTCGTCGCCTGCACCCGTGTCCAGTCGATGCCGTCGAACAGGGCGGCAAACTCTACAGCCGTCAGCCGCACCGCGCCGTCGACCACCGGCGGCCAACGGAACGCTCCGCCCTCCAGGCGCTTGCTGACCAGCACCAGGCCGCAGCCATCCCACAGCACGATCTTGATCCGGTCCGCTCGCTTGGCGCGGAACACCAGTACCACGCCTGAGAAGGGATCGGCTCCCAGCACGTCGGCCGCCAGGGCCGCCAGCGCATGCGCTCCCTTGCGGAAGTCCACCGGCCGGCTGGCCAGCAACACCCGTGTGCCAGTTGGCAGCGTGATCATGACGCCGAGGCACGCAGCGCGCGCAGCACCGTCGTCAGAAATGTTGCATCCGTGCCAGAGGGGATACGCACCACGCCGCCGGCCAAGTGGAGTTCCACCGGCGGCGGGAGATCAGGCTTCGGTACATTCGCGGCAGATTCGGCGATGAGTGGCACGAAGCTCAACGCCGCGCTGGCCCGCATCTCCCGCCGCCAGCCGAACACCTGCTGCGGGCAGACCTGCCATCGTCGTGCGACATCAGCCACCACGGCACCAGGCTCCATTGCCTCAGCCACGATCTGAGCCTTGACTTCAGTCGGCCATTTCCGCCGCCGGTCAGGACACGTCAGGACCTCCACCCGCCGATACCCAATACCCTTCGCGTCGTCGTTAACGTCGACCATAACTTCGGCTCGAAGCCCCATAGTTTCGATGGGCTCACCATGAAAGTAACCGTCCGGCGAGTGCCGCGGGGTGACGTTATCACGCTGCCGCTCTTGGGCGCGCGGCCTTCCAGTTCCATGGGAGGAGTTCGTGGAGCCGCTTGGCGGGGTGGTCGTTGATCCGAGCCAGGACATCGGCAAGCCAAGCGCGCGGGTCGATGTCGTTGAGCTTTGCGGTGGTGATCAGGGAGTAGATGGCGGCCGCACGCTCGCCACCTCGGTCGGATCCGGCGAACAACCAGGCCTTTCGGCCGATGGCGATGCCGCGCAGGGCGCGTTCGGCGGCGTTGTTCGACAGGTCGATCCGGCCGTCGCCGAGGAAGCGGGCGAAGCTCTTCCAGCGGGTCAGCATGTAGTCCATTGCTTTGGCGACGTCGGCATGGCGTGAGAGCTTGGCCCGGGTTTCGCGCATCCAGGCTTCCAGCTCGGCCAGGGGGATGGCGCTGCGCTGCTGGCGCTGGGCCAGGCGCTCGGCGGCCGGCAGGCCGGTGAGGTCGCGCTCGAGGGCGAATAGCACGTCGATCCGGCGCACCGCGTCGGCGGCCAGCGGCGCGCGGCCGAGTTGGGCCAGGTCGAAGAATTTTCGCCGTGCATGCGCCCAGCACCCGGCCTCGCTCACCGAGCCCGGTTGTCGGTCCGGGGCATAGAGCTCGTTGAACCCGGCATAGGCGTCAGCCTGAAGGATGCCCTGCCAGCCGGCGAGGTGCCGCCTGGGGTGTTCAGCCTTGCGGTCCGGCGAGTAGTGGAACATCGCCGCCGGTGGGGCGGGGCCGGCAAAGGGGCGGTCGTCGCGCACATAGACCCACAATCGGCCGGTCGTGGTGCGGCCTGTCGCCAGAACCGGCACCGTGGTGTCGTCGCCGTGCAGCCGCTCGCCCGCCAGCACATGGGCGCGCAGCAGCGCCACCAGGGGTGATAAGGTCGCGGTGCAGGCGCCGACCCAGTCGGCCAGGGTGGAGACATCGAGCTCGATGCCCTCCCGGGCGAAGCTCTCGCTCTGGCGGTTCAGCGGCAGGTGCTGGCCGAACTTGGCTTCCAAGATGGTGGCCAGCAGGTTGGGCCCCGCCCGGCCGCGGGCAATGGGGTGGAACGGCGCCGGCGGCTGGGTGATCACCTCGCAGGCACGGCAGGCGAACTTCTCGCGCACCGTCTGCACCACCTTCCACTGCCGCGGCACCACCTCCAATGTCTCGGTGATGTCCTCGCCCAGCTTGGACAGCCGCCCGCCGCAGCATGGGCAGGCCGAGGGGCTGGGCAGAACCACCCGCTCGCGCGGCAGGTGCGCCGGCAGCGGGCCACGCACCGGACGACGGCGCGGGCTGCGCTCGCCTGTGGCAGGAACGGGGGCGGCTGCCTCATCCTCTGTGGCCGCCGCCTCCAGTTCCTCGAGCTGCAGCTCCATCTGGTCGAGCAGCTTGCGGCTGCGCTCCGAGGAGGCGCCGAAGCGCGCGTGCCGCAGCTTGGCGATCAGCAGCTTCAGGTGCGCCACCATCGCCTCGGCCCCCGAGGCACGGGCTTCAGCCTCGCGTCGCGCCGCCTGCTCGGCGGTCAGCGCGGCACGCAGCACGGCGAGCTCAACGGAGGATGGGACGGCACCGGAGGGCATGGCCCGATTCAACCACACCCAAGCGACGTTGTGTACTGCGGATCAGCCCGCCATCTCGGGCCGCCAGGTCCGCTGCGGGTGCCGCCAATCGATCCCCTCCAGCATGTAGCCGAGCTGCGCCGCGGTCACCGGCACCACCCCGTCCGCCGGCGAGGGCCACACGAACCGCCCGCGCTCCAGCCGCTTGGCATACAACGACATCCCCAGCCCGTCGTGCCAAAGGACCTTGATCAGGTCGCCGCGCTTGCCGCGGAACACGTAGAGATCGCCGGCATGCGGGTCGCGCCCCAGCACCTGCTGCACCTGCAGCGCCAGACCGTTCATGCCGCGCCGCATGTCGGTGGTGCCGGTCGCCAGCCACACCCGCACGCCGGACGGGATCGGGATCACCCGCGCAGCACTCCCAAGACGCGGCGCAGCGCCGCCGCACCGACATCGCGCCCCACCCGCACCATCGTGCCGTCCGGCAGCGCAATCTCAATCAGGCCAGCCTCGGCGCCGGCAGGGCGGCGGGGGCTTCGCCGAGATCGGCCAGCAACGGGCTCGGCACAAGCGACCACACCGACAGCTGCCGGTGACTCCTCCACCACCTGCACAGGCAAAAACGATTCCGCTCCGCTGGACCGTCGCCTGCTCTCCCGGACTTGGCGCCGCCACGTCCACAGCAGCGCTCGGCTCACATCATGCCGCCGCGCCACCTCAGCAAAGCAGGCGCCTGGCTGCTCAGCCTCCGCCACGATCCGGAGCTTGTCCTCACGCTGCCAACGCCGTCGCCGCTCAACCCCGGTGATGATCTCCATCGCATCCGTCCTTACCAGCGCTCGTACGAACGTCCGTACGATCACCCGTAAGTGCCGCAGCCCGATTCACCACGCCAAGGCGGGACTCGCCGGACGGCTACCCATGAAACAGGGCATTCAGGAAAGAAGGGCCATGGAGCTGCGCTTACGACTGCTTGGTCCTGAGCTTCAAGCACGAGAAGCTCGACGATCGCTGCCGATGCCAGGCTTCGTTCGATGGATTGGTCAGTGCCGTCTAGAGTAGGCCAGCGTGGATGTTGCGGGCTTCAGCCCATCCCGGTAGGGACGCCCGTTACCGGGCGCCCCCCGGACAGATCCGAGCATGCGCTGCTAACGCACTCGGCTCCCACCTCGGGTGTTTGACGATGAAGCGTTGCTGCGGATAGGGGTGGGTGATCCTGGCAGGTGGCAACCATTGCGCGGCGACCTTCGCCATCCGTTCCCATGTCACCCGCCCTTTCTGGCTGCGGCGCCCGAGCGTTCGCTTCCAGTACCAGGTGACATAGTACACGAATGCCGTGATGGCCCGTGCGTTGGTGGGCACGGCGTGATACGCGAGATACCCGCGCACCACCTGCCCCAGCCAGCGCCCCTGCTCGGGCACCGGCACATGGAGCATGCGGTTCAGCGTCTCCTTGATCTCGACGAGCTTGGCTTTCATCCGCTTTCGCATGGTGTGCCGCATCAGCAGGAACCGCCCGTCATCCGTCTTCGCGCAGATATGCGTGAAGCCCAGAAAGTCGAACGTCTCCGGCTTCGGCAAGCCCTTCACCGAGCGACGTTGGGCCGCGAAACGACCAAACTCGATCAGTCGGGTCTTGTCGGGATGCAGGTCCAGGCTGAACGCTGCCAGCCGCGCCCTGAGGTCGCGGAGGAACCGGTCCGCGTCCGCGTGCCGCTGGAAGCCGACGATAGTATCGTCGGCATAGCGGACCGCGATCATCGGTCCGGTCGCCTTACGCTTGCGCCATCGTTCCACCCAGAGGTCGTACACGTAGTGCAGGTAGATGTTCGCCAGCAGCGGCGAGATGACCGCCCCCTGGGGTGTGCCTACCGTGCCTTCCGTCCACGTCCCCTCCTCCATGACCCCGGCCTTCAGCCACTTGGCTATCAGCCGCAGGACACGGCGATCGCCGATCCGATGTTGCAGAAACCGCATCATCCATTCGTGGCTTATGCAGTCAAAGAACGCGCGGATATCGGCGTCCAGGACCCAGTTCACCGCCGTCAGATTGATCCCGTAGGCCAGTGCGTCCAACGCATCATGTTGGGAGCGCCCCGGCCGGAACCCGTAGGAGAAGCCGAGGAAGTCCGTCTCATAGATGGCGTTCAGCACCTCCACCATCGCGCGCTGGACGATCTTGTCCTCCAGGGCAGCGATGCCGAGCGGCCGTTGCCGGCCGTCGGGTTTGGGGATGTACTGGCGCCGCGACGGTTTCGCCCGGTATGTGCCGCGCATCATGCGGTCATGCAGGTCGCCGATGTTGGCATCGAGCGTCCCCGCATATTCCTCCCACGTCACCCCGTCGACGCCGGGTGCAGCCTTCGGCTTGAGCTGTTGGAAGGCCCAGGCCAGCAGGTCCGGCGTCATGTGGTGCATCAGCGACGTGAACCGTTCACGCCTGTTCCGTTTCGCAGCGTCACGTACGCAGGCCAGCGCCTGTGACACGGTTTCCCGGCTCTGAGTCCGGCCCGTGCTTTGCTGCCCTGCGGTTCCCTTGGCCCCGCCCCTTCCCTCCACGGCCTCCGCGCCCGGTCGCCCGGGTCTGTTCGGCCGCTTCCATGGTACTATGGACGGGTCTGACTTCCCTGGTCTGTGCATCAGCGGGTTCCGGCTACTGCCTTGCCGCCGCGGCCTGGCGATCGAATGCCAGGCAGACCAGGGACCTCCCGGTTTCCGTGCAGATGGTTTCCTGGCACGCATGGGGTCTCGGACCGCGCAGGGCCAGCGTGCACCTCGCCATGGCGGTGCCCGCCGTGTTGCTTTCCGCTTTTCTCTAAAGCGTCAGCGCCCTGGAGTTTCAACTTTTCGCGGCTCAATACCCAGCTTACCAGTGCCCCTGTCAACGCTTCGCCGGCACCCTCGCGAGTGACAACGCATGACTCGGGGTCGTCGTGGGCGGCTACTCCTTCGACGTATGGCTCTTTCATCCACTACCACCTGCCGGCCTCCCGGCGCACAGAGAATGTTGGTTTCCGGCTTCGACCGCTGCTCCAATGACCACCACCCCACCATTCTCTCCTGGCGGATAGGCCACGTAGAACCCCAAGATATTTGGGCGTTTTTCGCGCGGGGTTGGGGGTGGCTGGGGCGCCAGAGCCCCGTTTTCGTTCTCCGGAGGGGCATTTCTCTCCGAGAGCTTGGGGGTAGGCGGATTCACCCTACAAGGTCCAATTCGTTGGAAATACGCGGCTTTTTCTATTCCCTGGGTATTCGAGTTCGAGTTCTTGATCGCCTGTCAGTCGATTCTAGAGATGGCATTTTTATCTCATTCAGTCCCAAGCGATCGCGGAAACGCGTGGTCATAGCTTGGTGTACTGCGACGAATTCTGGAGAGGAGCGTTCCTCCGGGGTCAGGGCAGTCAGCAGCGCAACTCGCCCCGCAAGCGCCGCAAGAATCGGCACCAGATTGGAGAGCCCCGGAACGGCCCGTGCCGCATCGAGAGCTGCTTCACTCGCCCATATGCAAGTCGCCCATGCTTCGATGATATCGCTTGGCCAGCGGTCATGCACTGGGTCCATTTGTAGCCGATGAATTGCGGGCTCCCGACTGTTGAAGATGGTCTCAAGGGCACGCCCCATCAGGCGTGGCCACGTTTCAACGCCTCCACCAGCCACTGTGGGGAGCACTTGGACGGCGCTCGGCTTTTCCGCCGCGTTGCGAAATCCAGCAACCGCGATCGCTGCAAGCAAGGCACGTAGCCTGAGCACCTCTTTAGGGCTAATCGTGGCAGCAGCCGTGATACGCGCTTTGTAGATACTCACGGCGTCACTGAAGGCCCGCGCATCAACCAGACGCCGAACGGCGGCGTGTGATGCTGGAGTACTCGGCACAGTTGGGTTGCCGAGTTCCATCCCGCCCTCGATGGCGGAAGCACCATCCGCGATTTCGTCGCCAGTATCCAATGCGCGCAAAATCTGTTGGTCGTCGCTTCCGCTATCCGCCTTCTCGAGATCTGCCGGCAAGATTCCCGCTACACGATTCAGGAAGCGGCGCACAAGCGACGATGTGCTGCCGGCCAGGCTGTTTCGTTCTGCTTCCGCGGCATAGGCGCGACGTCGCCTGCCTGCTAGGAATGCAGCGTAGTCCAGCGTCTGAATACTGGGCGATACAATCTCTTTTTCTCGCCTTGGATGCGGCAGATTAGAATCTGTCAGCAGATTTGGCACTACAACGCTGTCGCCCGCTTCGAGATCGTCAAGTATCTCAAGCAACCAGAGACCTTCCTCATTCGCGTCGTCCAGCGCCTGGGAAGCCTTCTCACCTCGAGAACCCATAGGCTCACGCGTCTCCGACCGCAGATGGCTGACGCAGGCGATTACCGCGAAGCCCGAAAGGCGACCGTCCAGATAGCGGATCCGAGCAAGCCTTGGGCGACCCAGTTTCCCCGGAAGCAGGAGCGTCAGCGGCAGCCTGCCAGATGCCGGCCCCACGTCAGGCGCCAACGCAATTGCGATGTCATCGTCCCCGGTTACTTCAACTACTATCGATCCACCAGCGATATCGGCGAGCGGCGTCTGCGAAGCCGGCCACCAGCGCAACCGATCAAATACCGCTTCGAAGATGCCTGGATCTCTCGCGCGCGCTTCGTCTAGCGGCAGTGCCTCTCCAACATCAAAGGGCGGAAGCTTGGCCAGATCGACGGAGGATGTGCCGTTCGCAATCGAGTCCAGGCCCAGGTCAACGAGGACCCGGCCGCCAGGTAGCCGACGATAAAGGCAGGCCTCTTCGTTGATCCCAGGCCGCAGTCCGTGGCCAAGCGCGGCAAGTGTGCAGTTTGCGCTTCCTACGAGCACATGGTCCGTCGCCCCAGTCGCGGCAAGGATCAGTTTCGCGTGAACAAATCGCCGGTTGGTCTTCGAGAACCGCTTCTCATCGAAACCCGCAAGTTCAACTACCCGAACTGGGCGACCGCTGCCGAGGGCAGTCACAGGGAACAGGCCCTGCGCGGTGTCGATGAGTGCGGCCGAATCCGCGACGCCGAGGTCATCCTGCAGCCGTCTGAGGGCCGCCAGTCCTTCATCCCAATAGGGTGACACCACGACCAGGCGATCAGCAGCAGCGCTGCCCACCATCCGCAAGAATTGCGCGCCTATTCCCTCCGCTGCGCCAGAGGCAAGGAAGGCAGCCTCGGTGCCATCGGCCAGTGTTTGGGGGCCGTCCGCCGGTTGAGCCTGCGCCAACCACGGCGTGCGGGAACGCGCCCAGTCCAGTTTATCGGCGACCGCCTGTTGCCGCCCGTCGAGAAAGCGGCCGAGAAACTGCCATCCTGCGGCAACGATGCGTTGTTCACCGCTGTCGCCCAAGCCACATTCGACGATGCTTGCCAACTCAAGATTGCCGGCAAGGCCCGCCACGGTCGCGTTGGCCGAAGCAACGATCATCCGACCGCCTTTGCGGCCAAGTTGAAGAACAATCTTCGGATGGAAGACGCCACCGTTGGCCGACGCCTTGACCAATAGGTATTGCGCACCGGCCACTCGTGGCATCGGGGCGCCACCATCGAGCGCCAGACCAACCATCGCGGAATCGGCCAACAGGATTACGTTGCGGCACCCGGCCGCGCGCAGGCGGCTTAAAGCGATCGTCTCAAAGGCCGCGAAGTCGAGGCCAAAGGTGCTAACGATTGCCGTGTGGTAGCCGGTATCACCCAGGCGCTCGTAGAGCCTCATATTGCTGCCACCAGGTTCCGACCTCTGTCGGTCAGGCCGGAATCGTCCAGCAGGTGCACGTCGCGGAGGAATGAAAGGGCATTGTCGAGCCGCGGGTTTGTCAGCACCGGGCCATCCTTTGCGCGGACGCGCAGTTTTCCCTGATCGGCTTCTACCAGGAAGGTGTAATCGCCCTGGTGTCGCAGTTTCTGCAATGCCACCCAGAGATGACGCTCTAGCACCCGGTCACGAAGAAATCGGGCGAGGGTCTCCGTTAGCGGCATATCCTGGTGGGCATCGAGAAAGGACAACTCAGACGCCAGCGATCGAAATGCAACACCCTCGCCTGTAAGCTGCACGCCCAGGAGATCACGGTGTGGCGCGCACCGCTGATGCAGCACCGCGAGCAACTCGATCGCGGCGCGGGCGCTCGCCACGTCCGCACGCTGAGCACCGCGCCCTGAATCCAGAGTTAATTGCGCAAGCCGTCGCTCCGACGTCCGCTCCGTGCGAGAATGGGGATTGGCCGCTAGCGGAAGTGTCGCGACGAGCTGACGCCATGTGCCCGGCCAACCAGCTTCGGCAATGTCCAGGGCTTCGACGGCCTCGGCGATCGCCAACGCAGGTTCGATGCCCGCCGTGTGCGCCTCTATCGTATCGAGCACCCACTTCAGTAGTGCTTCGCAGGAGATGCGACCGAGGTCGCCGGCTTGGTAGCACCACCAGCGCCAGCGGTGGTCCTCAAGTTCGTGGCCCAGTTCGGTCACCGACACGTCCATCGGGGTTTTGCCCGCGTAGCACGTCCAGCGCAGCAACTCCGTGGACGGCTTGGCCGCGAGCGCGTCAGTCAGATGCAATGCGAGCCGTAGAGTTCGTCGCCGCGCAACATCGCCGGGGCTCGGGTCATCGGAGGTGGCAAACAGCATCTGTTGATAGGCGGACCGCTCCGCTGAATCTGCGCCAATGGCGGATGGCAAAATGGCCTTTAGCCCTTCGATGTCGTCGGTCCCGACACGACCGGCCTGCGCTAAATCGAAGAACCTGCCTGCGCTCTCGCCTGTCGCTTCGACAAAGCCATCCGCCAATGCTTCTCCGATGCCCAGCGTCGGTACAGGCACATCGTGCAGCTTGGCCTCTCCAAACACACCCATCTCGTAAACCTGGGTGGCATACGCAGCGCCATAGGCACCCCAGGCTTGCTTCAGATAGGGCGTGCCGGTACCAGCAGGATCGGAGTCGGCAGTGAAGTCGATTGAGCTGATACCCGGCTCTGCCAGCCGGCGGGCAGCCCAGAGTACACCGGCCACCCCGCCATGCGTGTTTTCCTCCCCTGCTTGGGCCGCGATGAGGGCGAGTAAGGCCTCGGACCGGCGGACGGTTCGCTTCCAGGTTTCAATGTCCGTGCTGCCTATGCGCTCTGCATAGGTACGACTAAGCCAAGCGTAGAAACCGTAATAACGAATGCGAAGGGTTACGTTACTGATGCCGGGAACCAGG
>JBIKOJ010000203.1:0-9435 GCA_044358135.1 Acetobacteraceae bacterium
CCTGGCAGCCGGCACAGCAAGCCCTCTCCCCTTGGGGGAGAGGGTTGGGTGAGGGGTCCGTCCCTCATCCCGCGCCTCACTTGCCGCACACGCAAGTATGAGCAAACTTCCCGACATGGAGCCGTTTCAACCCTTCGTCGCCCCTGCGGTCGCCGCCGCGATGGCCATCGCTTTCCTGATCATCCGCAGCGCCTGGCGCGCCCGCCAATCCATGGTCATCCATCCGTGGGAGCACGGCCTGCTCTACATCGATGGCCGCTTCGAACGAGACGTGCCGCCCGGCCGCTACCTCGCCACCCGGTCCCGCCTGTTCCGCGTGCAAACCACCACGCCGCAAACAGCCCCGATTGCCCCGCAGGAAGCGCTGAGCGCGGACCGCTTCGCCGTGCGCCTGTCCGCCCTCGTCACCTGGCGCCTGCCGGCCGAACACCTGCGGCAGGTGTTGGAGTCCAACGCCACCTCGCCCGAGGAACGCATCCGCCTCGCCGCCACCCAGGCCCTGCGCCTGGTGGTAAATGCCCATCCGCTCGATGACCTGCTCGGCCCCCGCCCAGCGCTGGACGAGGCATTCGCCGCCCATCTGCGCGCAAGCCCGCTGGTCCAGGGGCTGGAGATCCAGTCCGCCGAAACCCGCGACCTCATCCTGGCCGCCGAGGTCCGCCGCATGCTCACGGAAGCCGAGCGCAACCGGCGGGAGGCCACGGCCACCCTGGAACGCGCCCGCGGCGAACAGGCCGTCCTGCGCAGCCTGGCCAACTCCGCCCGCATGCTGAAGGGCAACCCGGCGTTGATGAACCTGCGCCTGCTGCACGCCCTGCAACCCGCCGCGGGCAAGGGCCGCCCCACCATCGTCCTCGGCGCCCCGCAGGGCCTCGTCCCCCTCGCGCAGGACGACTCCCCAGACCCACCGGAAACCCCGGAGTAGGGCGGGTCGGCGCAGCCGGACCCGCCGAAGCCTCCCCGAGTACGTACGTAAAAAAATCCCTTCCCTCCCTAACGTCTGTTAGATATATTCCCCTACATGACATCTCATCCCTCCCCCCTGGCCGACCGGTTCGCCGGCCTGCGTGCCGCGCTCCAGCAGCGCCCGGGAGAATTGCGCCCGGCGTCTGCCGCCGCGCTGGATGCGATGCTGCTCGCCCTCCTCGTCTCTCTCCTCGGCCGCCTCGAACGCCTCGCCCGCACCTGGCATCCCGCCGCCCCGCAGGAGGACTCCGCCGAGGACGAGCACACCCCCCTCTTCCCCGTCAATCTGCTCTACCTCTTCGGCCCCCGCCGCAACCGCGGCATGCGCCCCCACGCCCGTACCACGCCCATCATCCCCCGCCTCGCCGCCCGCGCCCCACCGCGCGCCATCGCCCCGTAGGCCGGCCACCACCGCGCCGCCCGGCCCCGCCCTTCCCCCAAGTCCTTTTTTTTCGCGCCTCCCGGCACCCCGCCTTCACGCGACCTTATTATTGCGTATTCAATTTGTTCCGCTAAATTCGATCCGCCACCCGCAATTCCCCCCAAGCCCCCCGCGCGCTACACTCCCTGCCTTCGCGACGAGGGCTTTTCCATGAACGACGCCACCACCCCCGTGCAGCCAAAGGGCAAGGGCCTCGCCGCCTCCCCGGGCGCGCTCGCCGGCCTTCGGGTCATCGACCTCACCCGCGTGCTCGGCGGCCCCTACTGCACCATGATCCTCAGCGACCACGGCGCCGACGTGATCAAGATCGAGCCGCCCCAGGGCGACGAAGTCCGCGACTGGGGCCCCCCGTTCCTGGGCGACGACGCCAGCTACTTCATCGGCGTCAACCGCAACAAGCGCTCCATCGCGCTCGACATCTCCAAGCCCGCCGGCCGCGCGATCCTGCTCAAGATGCTGGAGACCGCCGATATCCTGGTGGAAAACTTCAAGCCCGGCGGCATGGAGAAATGGGGCCTGGGCTACGAAAAGGACCTGGAACCCAAGTTCCCCCGCCTGATCCACTGCCGCGTCTCCGGCTTCGGCGGTCACGGCCCCTTGGGCGGCCTGCCCGGCTACGACGCCATCCTCCAGGCCATGACCGGCCTGATGTCCATCAACGGCGACCCGACCACCGGCCCCATGCGCATGGGCACCCCGATCGTCGATCTCGCCACCGGCCTCTATTCGGTGATCGCCATCTCCATGGCGCTCTACGAACGCACCGTCTCCGGCCGCGGCCAGTACCTGGACATGACGCTGCATGATTGCGGCATGGCCCTGCTGCATCCGCAGGCCGCCAACTACTTCCTCAATGGCAAGCGTCCGATGCCGATGGGCAACCCCCACCCCAACCTCGCCCCCTACGAGAAGTACAAAACCGCCACCTGCGAGATCTTCATCGCGTCGGGCAATGACGGCCAGTTCCGCAAGATGTGCGAAGCCCTCGGCCGCCCCGAAATGGCCACCGACCCGCGCTTCATCAAGAACGCCGATCGCCTGGCCAACCGCGCCGCCATGATCGAGCTGTTCCAGGCCGCCCTGGCCGACAAGGACGGGCATTCCTTCTGCCTCGAACTGCTCAACATGGGCCTGCCCGCCGGCCCCGTGCTGCCGGTCGACGAATCCATGGTCGCCCCGCACACCGAAGCCCGCCAGATGGTCACGGAGCTGGACGGCTATCGCGGCCTCGGCACCCCCATCAAGATGTCCCGCACCCCCGGCGGCACCCGCGCGAAGCCCCCCAGCTTCGGCCAGCACGGGGAGGAGGTGCTGACCCAGTTCGGCTACTCCGCCGAGGAGATCGAAAAGCTGAAGGCGGAAGGCATCCTCCACACCACCCGCAAGCGCTGACCATGCTACGCCGCCGCCACCTGCTGGCCTTCACCGTGGCGGCGGCACCCGCATCCGCCCAAACCCCGATCCGCCTACTCAGCGCCGGCGCGCTGGAACCGGGCGTCGCCGAACTTCTCCGCCTCTGGCACGCCAAGGGCGGCACCCCGGTGCAGCACGGCTTCAACACCGCCCCCCGCATCGCTGAACGCCTCGCCGCCGGCGAAGCCTTCGACATCCTCTTCGCCACCCAGCCAGTGATCCAGGGCTTGGCCCCCCGCCTCCTCGCCCCCGCCGCCCCGCTCGGCAGCGTGGGTGTCGGCATCGCCATCCGCCAGGGCGCCCCAGCCCCCGCCATCACCGACGAAGCCTCGCTCCGCGCCGCCGTCGAAGCGGCCAGCGCGGTAGTGTTCAACCGCGCCTCCACCGGCCTCTACATGGACCGCCTCTTCGCCCGCCTCGGCCTCACCGCCACCGTGGCACCCAAGGAAGTCCGCTTCCCCGATGGCGACGCCGTCCTGCGCCGCATCGCCGGCGGCACCGGCACCGAGATCGGCTTCGCCGCCATCACCGAGATCCTGCTGTTCCGCGACAAGGGCGTGGCCTTCCCCGGCCCCCTGCCCCCCACACTACAGAACCGCACCGCCTACGAAGCCGGCCTGCTCGCCGAACCCGCCCGCGCCTTCTTCACCTTCGCCACCAGCGCAGACGCCAAGTCGGCGCTGGTCGCCGCCGGCATCGACTAACCCAACGACGCGCAGGCCGCCGCGAGCCACGCCCGTTCCTCCCCCTCCAACGCCGGCCCCACGATCGCCTCCACCTGGGCGTGGTAGCCATCGACCCACTCCACCTCCGCCCGCGTCAGCAGGGAGGTATCGATCAAGCGCCGGTCCCACGGCGCCCAGGTCAGCGTCTCGAAGCGCAGGAACGGCTTGGCCGCCTGCGGGAACTCCGCCTCCACCGCCAGGATGAGATTCTCCAACCGGATCCCATACCCCCCCGGCAGGTAGAAACCGGGCTCATTGGAAAGGATCATCCCCGCCTCGATCGGGATCGGCTTGGCCGCGCGGGAGATGCTGACCGGCCCCTCATGCACGCTGAGATAGCTGCCCACCCCGTGCCCGGTGCCATGGTCGTAATCCAGCCCCGCCTGCCACAGCGCCGCCCGCGCGAAGGCATCCACGTGCGGCCCGCACACCCCCTTGGGGAACACCAGCGTCGCCAGCGCGATATGCCCCTTCAGCACCCGCGTCCACCGCGCCCTGATCTCCGCCGGCGGCTCGCCCGGCCCCGTCCAGACCGTCCGCGTGATGTCCGTCGTCCCGTCGGAATACTGCGCCCCGCTGTCGATCAGGTACAGCTCGTTCGGCTGGATCGCCCGGTTGGTCTCCTCGCTCACCCGGTAATGGATGATCGCCCCGTTCGGCCCGGAACCGGAGATCGCCGGGAAGCTCTCGCCACGGAACATCGACACCTGCTCGCGGAACGCAATCAACTGCGCCGCCGCCGACATCTCCGTCTCCCGCCCCGCCGCACTTTCCATCCAGCGCAGGAAGCGCGAAACGGCCACGGCATCGCGATGATGCGCATTGCGGCTGCCCTGCCGCTCCACCTCGTTCTTGCGCGCCTTGGGCAGCATGCAGGGGTCCATCCCCGCCACCACCTCCGCCCCCGCCGCCCGCAGCGCCTGCCCGAACCACGCCGGCGAGCCGCCGGCATCCACCCGCACCCGCTTGCCCTTCAACCGGCCCAGCGCCCCCGGCAGCGCCGCCCGGTCCTGGACGGAAACCGCATTGCCGATCCACGCCCGCGTCTCCTCCGGCACCTTCTGCGGCGCCATGAACAGCTCGCAGCCGCCATCGGCATGGATCAGCAGGAAGCCGAGCGCGAACGGCGTGAACGGAACGTCGTCGCCACGGATGTTCAGCAGCCAGGCGATCGAGGCGGGATCGGTCACCACCGCCGCATCCTGGCGCTCGGCGGCCAGCGACGCGGCCACCAGTTCGCGCTTCTTCGCGGACTCAAGCCCGGCGAAGGCAATCGGATGCGGCAGCGCAAGGGCCATTGGCGCGGCCGGTTGATCGGCCCACACTGCATCCACCGGGTTCGCCTCGGTCGCCACCAGCGCCAGCCCCTTCTCGGCATAGCGCTGCACCGCCTCCTCGCTGAAATGCAGCGGGTCGTAGCCGATGCGCGCGCCCGCCTTGGCATTCTGCGCCAGCCACTCCGTCGGCGGCTCGTCGGTGATGTGCCGCCGCTCCCACAGCGCGGGATCGGTCTGCTCGGCCAGCTGCAGCACGTAGCGGCCATCGGTGAAGGCTGCCGCGCGGTCCGCCAGCACCGCGGCCAGCCCCGCGCTGCCGGTGAAGCCCGTCAACCAGCGCAGCCGGTCGGCGCGCGCCGGCACGTATTCGCCCAGGTGCTCATCGGCCCGCGGCACCAGGAAACCGTCCAGCCCCTGGCGGGCAAGCTCGGCCCGGAAGGCGGCAAGTCGGTCGGCGGGGCTGGGTTGCGGCATCGGGGGGACCTCAAGGCTGGGTTAATGTTTATGCATAGCTAGTTAACGGGTCATGCGTCTGATGCATTGCTGCACCTGCGAACACGATAGTTCCCCTAACGAAGCCATTTCAGTATCTAGCTGCCACACGATGATCGCGTGGCCGAAGGCGCAAGTGCCGGAGAGCCCGCCACGATCACCTCTTCCAGGGACTATCCCCATGACCGCCCATGTCAGCAAGGAGCAGCTGGGCCTGATGTTGCCCGGCACAATGTCGCACTACGACCAGAACGAGCCCGAGTATCTGGAGGCCCCGCGCCCCGGCATGCTCGCCAGCTTCTTCCTGGCCGTGACCGGCTGGGTTTCCCGCCACACCGCGATGGAGGAGGTTTCCAGCCTCTCCGACGCGCAGCTGGCCGATATCGGCATCAGCCGCAGCGAGATTCCGCTGGTGTCCGACCATGCCTTCGCCGCTCAGCGCAATCAGGATCGCGTGATCGCGGCCCTGCAGGCCGGCCGTATCGCCGGCGCCTGAGTTCCGTTCCCGCGGCACCACCTCTCCCCCCCAGAGGCGCCGCGGACGGGCCGGCCCGCTCCCCCCTCCCCCCTCGGGAGCGGGCCGGTTACTTCTTCCGCAGCACGATCGTCGCCCAGGCGCGATGGCGCTGCGACGGATCGGCCCCACCGGCCCTGTCGCCCATTTCCACCAGCACCCGCTCCAGCATCAGCCCCTGCGCCCGGTGCGCGGCAAGCACCCAGCGGACCTGCGTGGTTAGCAACCCTGCCAGGATCGCCGTGCCGCCCGGCGTCAAGCGTTGGGCAAGATGCTTGGCCATCTGGGTCAGCGGCCGGGCCAGGATATTGGCGAACACCAGGTCGTAGGGCGCCGCCCGTTCCAGCACCGGAGAGGTCCAGCCATCGGCGCGCAGCACGCGCAGCCGGTTGGAGAGGCCATTGCGCCGCGCATTCTCGCGCGTGACCCGCACCGACCATGGATCGATATCGGTGGCCAGCACCCGGCGATGCCGCAGCTTCGCCGCCGCCATGGCCAGGATGCCCGACCCGGTGCCCAGATCCAGGATCCGCCGCGGCCGCCGGTGCGCCACCGTCTCCAGCGCCCGCAGGCAGCCGCGCGTGGAGCCATGCTCGCCGGAGCCGAAGGCGATGCCGGCATCCAGCGTTACCACCAGCCGCCCCGGCGTGGGCGCATCGGTCAGATGCGTGCCGCGCACGGCAAAGCGGCGCCCGACCAGCTGTTCCGGAAAGCTCTCCATGGTGCGGGCCAGCCAGCCCTCCGCCTCCGTCCGGGCCCGCTCCGGCGTGGCGGTGAAGCCGCTGACCATGGCGGCCAGGGCCAGGGCCGCGGTAAGATCGCCCTCGTTGGCGCCGCGATCCTTCACGCCCTCCAGCGTCCAGAGGCCCGTGTCCTCATCAAGGAAGAAGCCAACCGTGCCGCAGGCCACACCGAGCGCGGCCTCATAGGCCTCCAGCGCGTCCTCAGGGACGGTGATCGAGACGGTCTCAAGCTGGGTGGCGTGGCGGGGGGGCATTGTGGGTTCCGAACAAAAGAAAGAATCTTCTTTTTTCTGAAGAAAAAAGAAGCAAAAAAGACTTCATTCGTTTGCGCCTCGACCTCATGGGGGAGGCGCTACGCTTTCTCGACGAACCGATCCAACACCCGCTTGTCCCCGGCATTGTCGAAGGCGATGTCCAGCTTGTCGTCCTCGGTGCGGGTCACGGTGCCCATGCCGAATTTCTGGTGGAACACGCGCGTGCCCACCGGGATCTTCTCCGCCCGCTGCGGCCGGGCCGGCTGCTCCCACGCCTCGGTGATGCGCGGGCGGCGGGCGGTGATGGGGAAGGCGCCGGCGAAGGCGGGGGGTGCCGTCAGGCGGCGTTCGCGCTCCATGGCCGCCGAGCCGGTGCGCTTCACGTGTTCCTCGGGCAGCTCATCGAGAAAGCGGCTGGGCACGCTGCTTTGCCAGTTGGCATAGAGCCGGCGGTTGGCGGCATGGCTGATGATGGCGCGGCGGCGGGCGCGGGTGATGCCCACATAGGCCAGGCGGCGTTCCTCCTCCAGGCCCTTGGCGCCGCTTTCATCCATGGTGCGCTGGCTGGGGAACAGTCCTTCCTCCCACCCCGGCAGGAACACGGTGTCGAATTCCAGGCCCTTGGCGGCGTGCAGCGTCATCAGGCTGGCGCGGTCGCCCTCGGACGATTGCTCGTTCTCCATCACCAGCGAGACATGGTCGAGGAACCCGGCCAGCGCCTCGAAATCGGCCAGGGCGCGGACGAATTCCTTGAGGTTGTCCAGCCGCCCAGGCGCTTCGATGGATTTGTCCTGGCGCCACATCTCGGTGTAGCCGCTCTCGTCCAGCATCACCTGCAGCGTGACGACGTGGCCCTCGGTTTGCAGCCCCTGGCGCCAGCGCACGAAGCCGGAGAGCAACTCGCGCAGGCTGTCGCGCAGCTTGCCCTTCACGCCGCCGGTTTCCACCAGGTGGGCGGCGGCATCGTGCAGGGAGAGGGTGTGTTCGCGGGCGGTGGCGTGGATCTGGCGCAGGGCGGTATCCCCCACGCCGCGGCGCGGGACGTTGACGATGCGCTCGAAGGCCAGGTCGTCGGCCGGCTGGTGCAGCAGGCGGGCATAGGCGATGGCGTCGCGGATTTCCTGGCGCTCGTAGAAGCGCAGCCCGCCGATGACGCGGTAGGGCACGCCGAGGGTGATCAGCCGTTCCTCCACCGCGCGGGTCTGGGCGCCGGTGCGGACCAGCACGGCCATCTCGGCCAGCGAATCGCCGCTGCGGCGCAGGCTCTCGATGCGGTCGCCGACCATGCGGGCTTCTTCGTCGGAGTCCCACAGGCCCACCACCTCGATCTTCTCGGCATTGGGCTCGTCCCGCCCGGCGCGCAGCGTCTTGCCGAGGCGGGCCTGGTTGTGGGCGATCAGCACGGAGGCGGCGGCGAGGATCGGGGCGGTGGAGCGGTAGTTGCGTTCCAGGCGAACCACCTTGGCGCCGGGGAAATCCCGCTCGAAGCGCAGGATGTTCTCGATCTCGGCGCCGCGCCAGGAATAGATCGACTGGTCCTCGTCGCCCACGCAGCAGATGTTGTGGTTGCCCTGGGCCAGCAGGCGCAACCAGAGATACTGCACCACGTTGGTGTCCTGGTACTCGTCCACCAGGATGTAGCGGAAGCGGCGGTGGTAGTCGGCCAGCACGTCGGCGTGGTCGCGCAGGATCTCCGTCATGTGCAGCAGCAGGTCGCCGAAATCGGCGGTGTTCAGGGCCTTCAGCCGGTCCTGGTAATCCTGGTAGAGCCGCCGGGCGGCACCGCCGGCGAAATCGGTGTCCTCAGCCGCGGTGATGCGGGCGGGGGTGAGGCCCTTGTCCTTCCAGCGCTGGATGATCGCCATCAGCGCCGGCGGCGCCCAGCGCTTGGTATCGACGCGGGCGGCCTCCATCACCTGCTTGAGCAGGCGGAGCTGGTCATCGGTATCGAGGATGTTGAAGCTGCTGGTGAGGCCGACGAGATCGGCGTGGCGGCGCAGCATGCGGGCGCACAGGGCGTGGAAGGTGCCGAGCCAGAGCCCCTCCGCGGGGCCGCCGAGCATGGCGCCGACGCGCTCGCGCATCTCCTTCGCCGCGCGGTTGGTGAAGGTGACGGCCAGCACCTGGCTGGGGAAGGCGCGGCGGGTGAGCAGGATGTGGGCGAAGCGGGTGGTGAGCACCCGCGTCTTGCCGGTGCCGGCGCCGGCCAGCACCAGCACGGGGCCATCCAGCGCCTCCACGGCTTCGCGCTGCTCTTCGTTCAGTCGGGCAAGGTAGTCGGTCATCCAGGCGGTATAGAACGATTGGCGAACGCGGCGGAACTCCCCTTCCGCGATCGGTGCGGCTGTGCGATCCGGCGGCGGTGATCGTGATCCATGCCTTTGTGCGCTTTCTTGCTGCTTCCGCCCGCCATGGCGGGGCGCTGCTGGGCGTGGGCGTGTTCGCCGGGCTGCTGATCCCGCCGCTGGCCGATGCGCTGCACTGGTTCATCGCGCCGAACGTGGTGATGCTGATGACGCTGGTGCTGCTGCGGGTGGATGTGCGCGGCGCGGTGTTCCACCTGAAGCGGCCGGCGCGGCTGGTGGCGATCATCCTGTTCCACGCGCTGG
>JBIKOJ010000039.1:0-30397 GCA_044358135.1 Acetobacteraceae bacterium
CCAGCCCCTGCCGCTCGATCCCGGCATCGCCGGCGCTGTGGTGATCTGCGCCACCGGCTGCGCCGCCACCTCATCGGCCGCCTTCGCGCGGCTGGTGGGGCTGGATGCGGAGCTGACCCTGCTGGCCACGGTGGCGACCACGCTGCTGGTGCCGCTGACCGCGCCGCCGATGGTGCATGCGCTGATCGGGATCGACCTCGCGCTCTCCCTGCCCGCCTTCATGGCCCGGCTGGGGTTGGTGGTGGGGGTGCCGCTGGCGCTCTCCCTGCTGATCCGCCGGCTGGCCGGCGCCGACCGCCTCGCGCCGCTGGGCCCGGCGATCGATGGGGCGGTGGTGTGGATCGTGGTGCTCTACGGCTTCGGCGTGATGAAGGGGTTGGCGGACCGGCTGCTGGACGACCCCTGGTGGGTGGCCCAAGCCGCCACCGCGGCCTTCGTGGTGAATTTCGGCCTGAACCTGGCCACCACCCTGGCCTTCGCCCCCTGGGGCTGGCGGCCGGCCGCGGCGGCCGGGCTGATGGGCGGCAACCGCAACATGGCGCTCTACCTGGCGATCCTGCCGGCGGCGGCCGACCCGCGGGTGGGGCTGTTCTTCGCGCTGTGCCAGTTCCCGCTGTTCCTGAGCCCCTTCCTGCTGCGGCCCATCTACGCGGGCGCGCGACGGTGGGGAGGAAGGAAGGCAAGGGGCGCTGCCCCTTGACCCCGCTGGGGCCTTAGGCCCCAGACCCCTCGACCTATTTCCGCCTTCGGCGGGGAGGGGCCGTCGAGGCGGTGGAGAGACCCGGGCGGCCCCTCCCCGCCGAAGGCGGAAAGACTCATGTGGGTCCAGGGACCTCAGGTCCCTGGCGGGTCCAGGGCAGAGCCCTGGCCTTGCTTACTTCCCCGTCGGCCGCACGCCGAGGATATGGGCGATGGCGTAGGTCAGGTCCGGCCGGTTCAGGGTGTAGAAGTGGAATTCGTCGATGCCGTTGGCTTGCAGGGTTCGCACCTGTTCGGCGGCGATATGGGCGGCGATCATGCGGCGGGTTTCCATGTCGTCTTCCACGCCTTCGAAGTAGCGGCCGAGCCAGGCGGGGACCTTCACGCCGCTGGTTTGGGAGAACTTCACGATCTGGTTGTAGTTCGACACCGGCATGATGCCCGGCACGATCGGCGCGGTGATACCGGCGGCCAGGGCGAGGTCGAGGAAGCGCAGGAAGGTGGGGTTGTCGAAGAAGTAGTTGGTGATGGCGCGGGTGGCGCCGGCGTCGAGCTTGCGCTTGAGGTTGTCGAGGTCTGCCAGCGGGCTGGTGGCGGTGGGGTGGATTTCCGGGTAGGCGGCCACGGAGATCTCGAAGTCAGCGATGCGCTTGAGGCCGGCGACGAGGTCAGCGGCGTAGGCGTAGCCATCGGGGTGGGGTTCGTAGGCGGCGCCGCCGGGCACGTCGCCGCGCAGGGCGACGATGTGGCGGATGCCGGCATCCCAGTATTGCCGGGCGACGTCGTCCACCTCGCCGCGGCTGGCGCCGACGCAGGTGAGGTGGGCGGCGGGGGTGAGGGTGGTTTCCTGCACGATGCGGGCCACGGTGGCGTGGGTGCGCGCCTGGGTGCTGCCGCCGGCGCCGTAGGTGACGGAGACGAAGCGGGGCGCCAGGGGTTCCAGCCGGCGGATGCAGGCCCAGAGCTGCTGCTCCAGCGCTTCGGTGCGGGGCGGGAAGAACTCGAAGGACAGCAGCGGCGCGGGCAGGTCGTCGCTGAGCACGGGCATGCCGGCGAAGCGCGGGCCGGTGAGCCAGCGGGCGAGGGGGGAGGCGCCCAAGGGGGCGACGGGGGGAGCGGCGTTCATAGGGGCTCCTGGGAGGAGGACATAAAGACATTTATATGTCTTTTTGCAGCCTGCGCAAGATTGCGTGGCCAGGGCTGTTCGGCGCTTGGCGCGCGGTGGCCGCCGGGCGTATGAACATCGGCGTGTTCCCTGCGAGGACTGAGATGCGCGTGGCTGTACGGACCTGGCTTTCTGCCGTGCTGATGATGGGCGCGCTCGCGGCCTGCGCGACGCCGCCCGATCCTTCCGATACCGAGGCGGTGGCGGACTACAAGGCGGCGAACGACCCGCTGGAGCCCACCAACCGCGTGATCTACGAGGTGAATGACGGGCTGGACGCGGTGATCCTGAAGCCGCTGGCGCTGGCCTACCGCAACGTGGTGCCGGCCCTGGCGCAGAAGGGCGTGCGCAACGTGCTGGACAACCTGGCGAGCCCGGTGGTTCTGGCCAACGACATGATGCAGGGCAAGCCGAAGCGCGCCGGCGACACCTTCATGCGGCTGGTGATCAACAGCACGCTGGGGATCGGCGGGTTGCTGGACCCGGCGACCGGGATGGGCTGGCCGAAGCACGACTCGGATTTCGGCATGACGCTGGCGGTGTGGGGCGCCGGCGAGGGGCCCTACCTGTTCCTGCCGGTGTTCGGCCCCTCCAGCCCGCGCGATGCGGTGGGGCGTGGGGCGGATATGGCGCTGGACCCGTTCACCTGGATCGGCAAGGGCCGCACGGTGGAGGCGCTGGGCTACGGGCGCACCGGGGCGAATGCGGTCGATACGCGCGCGCGCTTCCTGGACGAGCTGGACAAGATGCGGGCGCAGGCGCTGGACCCCTATGCCACGCTGCGCAGCCTGTACCGGCAGAACCGCCAGTCCACGATCGACGAGGTGATTGCCGACGATCGCGGCACGGCCAGGGCGGGGCGGCCGGCGCCCGCGCGCTGACCTCTGCTCACGCCATGTTTTGGCCCGCTTGGCGCCCTGAACCGGCCGCGCGGCACGGCCAGGGTTGCGCTTGCCGCGCGGCGATGCCACTTCCGCCGCAAGCGTGAGGACCATCGGGACCATGAGCATGACCACCCGCCGCCTGCTCGTCGCCGCCCCTGCCCTGCTCGGCATTGCAGCACTCGCCCCGCCGGCGCGCGCTGCCGACCCGGAGGCCGCGGCAACCTTCGTCGATACGATGCTGCGCGAGCTGCTGACCATCGCCAATGGCAGCGGCACGCTGGAGACCAAGCGCGCGGCGCTGGCGCGCGTGGTGGATGCCCGCGTGAACGTGGACGCCGTGGCGCGCTTCTGCCTCGGCCGGTTCTGGCGCACCGCCTCGGCCCCGCAGCAGGCGGAATATACGCAGCTGTTCCGCCGCTGGCTGATCCGCAGCGTGACGGAGAAGGTGGGCGAGTACCAGGGTGTCACCTACACCATGGGCAAGGCAGCCAAGCGCGAGGCGGATGTTGCCGTCTCCACCATCGTGAACCGGCCAGGCAATGCGCCGAACAAGGTGGACTGGGTGGTGGATGCCGATGGCCCGCCACGGGTGATCGACGTGATCGCCGAAGGCACCAGCCTGCGGCTGACGCAGCGTAGCGACTATGCCGCGTTCCTGAGCCGCAACGGCAGCAACGTGCAGGCACTGATCGATGCGCTGAAGCAGCAGGCGGCGGCGGGGTAAGCAAGGAAGCATGTTCTTTTTTGAAAAAAAGAACCAAAAAACTTTTGTTCATTTAGGCTCGGCCCAAATGAATGAAGTCTTTTTTGCTTCTTTTTTCTTCAGAAAAAAGAAGATTCTTCCTTGCTGAGGACGATCCGCACGGCGCGGTTGGAGATTGCGTATCTGGCCTATGGTCCAGAGGACGCGCCGCCCGTGGTGCTGCTGCACGGCTTTCCAGACGACGTTCACGCCTATGCCGAGGTGGCGCCAGCGCTGGCGGCACAGGGGCTGAGGGTGCTGGTGCCCTGGCTGCGCGGCTACGGGCCGACGCGGTTTCTCGATGCCGCCACGCCGCGGTCGGGCGAGCAGGCAGCGCTGGGGGCGGATCTCAGGGATTTCCTGGCGGCGCTCGACCTGCAGCCGGCGCTGCTGGCGGGGTATGACTGGGGCGGGCGGGCGGCCTGCGTGGTCTCGGCCCTGTGGCCGGAGCGCGTGCGCGGGCTGGTGACGATTGGCGGCTACAACATCCAGAACATCGCCGCCGCGGGCCGGCCGGGGACGGCGCAGCAGGAGCTGGCCTACTGGTACCAGTGGTATTTCCAGACCGCGCGCGGCCAGGCTGGGCTGGAGGCGAACCGGCGCGAGCTGTGCCGGCTGCTGTGGCGCATGTGGTCGCCGAACTGGCGGTTCTCGGAGGCGCTGTTCGCCCGCGTGGCGGAGGCCTGGGACAATCCGGATTTCGTGGAAGTGGTGATCCACTCCTACCGCCATCGGCACCAGGCGGCGCCGGGCGACCCCGCGCTGGCGGAGGTGGAGGCGCGGCTGGCGCAGTCGCCCCGCATCGCGGTGCCGGCGATCAACCTGGAGGGGGCCGCGGACGGGGTGGGCGTGCCGCGCTTTCCGGACCCGCATGCGGCGTTGTTCACGGCGGGGTATGAGCGGCGGGTGCTGGACCGGGTGGGGCATTTCCTGCCGCACGAGGCGCCGGGGGCCGTGGTGCAGGCGGTGCTGGAGCTCGCGGGCCGCTGAAGCCGTTCACCAATGCGTGATCGACGGGGAAGGGGGCATGCCGCTTCACGGCCATGATGTCGGGGCATAGGATTCCCGCGTTCGTTCACCCGGAGTCCTGGCCATGAGGCTGCTGCCCGTCCTCGCCCTTGCGCTGCCCCTGGCGGTGGCCGCGGGAATGGCGCGTGCGCAGGATGTGGTGCGGATCGAGGAGCGGCAGTTCAAGGCAGGGGCGGGGCGGATCACCTTCAGCGAAGTGCCGCTGGGGGCGGTGAACCCGACCTATCCGCCCTCGCTGTATCGCGGTGGGCCGGACAGCCCGACGGTGCGCTTCGGCGGGCATTTTCGCGGCCGGCGGCTGGGCAACCCGGCGGAATGCCCGCGCGATGCACCGCGGACCGGATGCCTGGCGGGCGCGCCCTCGGCGCCGCTCATCCTCGATCCCGCCTCGCCGCAGGTGGCGACGATGGACAATTCCGGGGTGCAGGGCTCGCAATCACCGGAGTTGGGCGGCACGCCGCGCTGGAATGGGCCGATCGCGATCTGGTTCGACCGCGACGTGGCGGCGGTGGGGCTGCAGGGCGGCTGGTTCGATGGCTCCGGCGGCGTGGCGGTGACGGTGTACGACCGGCAGGGCCACGTGCTGGGCCGCACGGTGAATCGCGGCACCGGGTTCGAATTCATGGGGCTGGCGACGAAGGACCTGGCGCCGCGGATTGCGGGGCTGGAATTCCACCTGGTGGGCAATGAGCCGCAGGGCTTCGGGGTGGACAATATCCGCTTCGGCGCGCCGCAGCAGGTGGATCTGCCGGGCGTGGTGCCGCCGGCACCGCAGCCTCCGCCGCCACCTCCGCCGCCGCCTGCACCGCGTCGCCCGCCGATCATCCCGTGAGCAGCGCTGGGGCCGTGTCCTTCCCGACGGCTGAGAAGTGGCCTACGGTCACGGGAGCGAAACCAGTTCGGGCCCGTCCGCATGCGCCTGCCCAACACGATTGCCGGCATGCTGGCCCTGGGGCTGTGGGGCGCCGGCGCCATGCCGGCCGCGGCGCAGGATGCGGTGGTGCGCATCGCGCAGAGCCAGTTCAAGGCCGGCGCCGGGCGGATCACCTTTGCCGAGGTGCCGGTGGGGGCGGAGAACCCGACCTATCCGCCGTCGCTCTACCAGGGCGGGGCGGGCAGCCCCACGGTGCGCTTCGGCGGGTTCTTCCGCGGACAGCGGCTGGGCACCCCGGCGGAATGCCCGCAGGGCGCGGTGCTGAGCGGCTGCGTGGTGGGCGGTGCCGCCGCGCCGTTGATGATCGATCCGGCCTCGCCCGGCACGTCCGTGCAGATGAACGGCACCGCGCAGGGCGGGCTGAGCGCGGGGCTGGCGGGCTCGCCGCGCTGGAACGGGCCGATCGCGATCTGGTTCGACCGCGACGTAGCGGCCGTGGGCCTGGATGGCGGGTTCTTCGATGCCCCGAACAGCACCGCGATCACGGTGTTCGACCGACAGGGGCGGGTGCTGGGCCGGACCGCCAACCACGGCAAGGGGTTCGAGTTCCTCGGCCTGGCCACGCGCGACCTTGCGCCGCGCATCGCCGGGCTGGAATTTCACCTGGTGGGCGCGGAACCGGCGGGATTCGGGGTGGACAATATCCGCTTCGGCGCGCCAGAGCAGGTGGACCTGCCGGGGGTTCGCCCCCCTGCCCCGCCGCCACCCACGCCGCCGCCCGCCCCGCCACCGCCGCGGCGGCCGCCGATCCTGCCTTGACCAACGCTGCACGCGCCTAGAAGTCGCCGCCAGGGAGCCTTAAGATGTCCGGTTCACGCCTTCTGCTCGGATCGAGCCTGACCGACCGGACCCTGCTGCCTGTGGATGGCCAGCCGGCGATCCTGCAGCATGAGCGCCTGAAGGCGCTGCTGGCCGAACGCGCGCCGCGGGCGGCGGAGATGTTCGCCGAGCCCTGGGCCGATGCGAAGGACGGCCAGCCGATCGCGCGGGTGTCCTGGTATGCCAAGGCCGGCGAGGACCCGGTGGCGTTCGAGACTCTGCCGACCAGCCAGCGTTTGGCCGCCGAGAACGCGCTGCGCGGGCGCATGGCCGACCTGGTGCCGCTGTTCGGCGATGCCGAGGCGGGGCCGCTGCTGCGCGCCGCCCTCTCCTTGCCCGGGCGCGGCGACATCTTGTGGACCGGCGAGACGCCGGTGCTGGTGAACTGGGGCGTGGTGCCCGCGCAGGTGGGTGAGGACCCGGCGGCGCTGGCACGGCATTTCGCCGAGGTGTTCCGCGACCTGGTGCCGGGCGGGGCGAACCCGTGGGGCGCCGCCGCACCGGTGGCCCCGGCGGCTGCGGCCGGTAAGGGTGCCGCGGCGGCCATGGGTGCAGGGGCCGCGATGGCGGCCGTGGGCGGGGGCGGCAGCGCGCCGCCGGCCCCGCCACCGGTGCCCCCCACGCCCGCGGGTGGCCCGGGCTGGCGCCGGCCGATGAGTGCGGCCACCGCGATCCTGGCGGCCACGGCGATTGTGCTGCTGGTCTCGGCCGTGGCGCTGGCGGCGGGGTTCTATTACGGCTGGGTGCAACTCGCCCGGCAGATCGAGGCGACCGCGCCGGTGCCGCGCGACCCCGCCTTCGATGCCGATCTCAAGCGCATCCAGGAAGGCGTGAATGACGGGCTGCGCCGGCGTCTCGCCCAGTTGGAAGCGGGGCTGCGCGGCGATATCTGCGTGGCGCCGGACGGGCCGCTGCCGTCGGGCCCGCAGCGCCAGGGCGATGCCACGCCGCGCGGCATGTCGCCGATCCCCGCGCTGCCGCCGGCGCCGGACCAGCAGCCGGTGCAGCGCCCGCAGTCGCCGCCGGGCGCGCCTTCCGTGCCCGGGGCCGGGCAGACCACCAATCTCGCCGACCTGCTGGAGGATTCCACCGTGCTGATCCTGGCGCCCTCGCGCGGGCCGGACGGGCAGCAGGGGCTCTCGACAGGCAGCGGCTTCGCCATCGCGCCCAATATCGTGGTGACCAACCTGCACGTGGTGGATGGCTCCACGCCCGGCGAGCTCTATGTGGTGAACCGCAAGCTGGGCAAGCCGGTGGAGGCGGAGGTGATCGCGCGCACGCCGAACCATGATTTCGGCAAGCCGGATTTCGCGGTGCTGAAGCTGAAGGAAGGGCAGTTGCCGCCGCTGGCGCTTTCGCCGACCGCCGATCGTCTGCTGCCGGTGGTGGCGGTGGGCTTCCCGGGGTTCGTCACCCAGGTGGGCGACGACTTCAAGCGCCTGCTGCGCGGCGAGGACGGGGCGATGCCGGCGGCGCATTTCACCTCCGGCGAGGTGGCCGGGGTGCAGACGATGCAGGGCGCGCCGGTGGTGATCCATACCGCGGCGATCAACCGCGGCAATTCCGGCGGGCCGTTGGCGGATCGCTGTGGGCGGATCGTGGGGGTGAACACCTTCATCCGCACCGACCGCGAGACGGCGTATCGCGCCGACTACGCCCTGCCGGCGGTGACGCTGCTGGCCTTCCTGCAGCAGAACAACGTGGCGGCGCGCAGCGAGGACAATGCCTGCACGCCGGCCGCACCCCAGGCGGCGGCGCCGGCTGCCCCTGCTCCTGCGACTCCGGCGGCACCTGCTGCTCCCGCGGCCCCTGCCGCGCCGGCTCCGGCGGCTCCGGCCGCGCCCCCCGCGGCGCCGCCCCCCGCGGCGCCACGCTGAGGGCCGGCGCATGGCCCCGCTCCGCCTACTCGGCGAGACCGACCGGCGTAGCCGACGCCCGGCACGCGTGCTGGACGGCGTGGCGCAGGATTACCGCGCCCAGGTGGTGCAGCACCTGGCCGGGCGCGGCATGGCGCGCCATGCCGGGCTGTTCGCCGAGGCCAACGTGCTGCCCGAGGCGATCCAGTGGTTCACCAGCCAGCCGGGCGCGATCGCCACGCTGGATGACCTGAAGCCGGAGGAGCGCGGCCCCGCGCTCGACCAGTTCCGCCAGCTGGTGGAGGAGGTGGAGGCCGAGGCCAAGCGGCTGCAGGAAGACCGCAACGACAGCGCCCGCGTGCTGGGCAACCTGCTGGCCACCGCGCTGGAGGGGGCGGCGCTGTCCGACCTCCGGCTGGTGGGCGGGGAGCCCGTGCTGGCCGGATGGGGCCTGCGCGCGGTGGAGAATGCCGCACCACTGCCGGCGCTGAAGGGGGAGCTGGTGCGGGCCGCAACCGTGCCGCGCGCCGCAGCGCCGCCCCCGGAGCCGCCGCCGCCCCCGCCACCGCCGCCGGAGCCGGAACCGCCAGCCAAGTGGCCGCTGCGGCTGCTGGGCCTCTCGGCGCTGCTGTTGCTGCTGGCCGCGGTGCTGGCCTGGTTCATGCCCGACATCATGCGCCATGCCATGGCCTTCGCCCGCCTGCCGGCCGCGCCGATCTGCGAGCTGCCGGCACCGTCCGATGGCGGCCTGCTGCGCCTGCAGGAGGAGGAGATCCGCCTGCGCACGCGCCTGGCCGAGCTGGAGCGCACCTATGCCGGGCGGGTGCAGCAATGCCGCATCGCCGCCATCCCGCGCCCGCAGCCGCAGGTCGCCCCGCCGCCCCCGCCGCAGCAGCGCAGCGAGATCGACCAGCGGCTGGACCGCGAGCGCGCGCGCAGCGGCGAATACCAGGTCTCCCTGGTGTGGGACGGGCCGGCCGATCTCGACCTGTATATCCAGTGCCCTGGCGGCGGGCAGATCTTCCATGAGCGCAAGCAGGCCTGCGGCGGCGTGCTGGATGTGGACATGAACGCCGAGCGGGGCCGCAGCTCCGCCAGCCCGGTGGAGAACGTGATCTGGGCGGAGAAGCCACCCTCCGGCACGTATCAGGTGAAGGTGCACTACTACGACCACGCCACGCGCCGCACGCCGGTGCCCTTCACCGTGCGCATCACCGTGGCCGGGGAGAAGAAGGAGGTTCGTGGCACCGCCAATGGCAGCGCCCTCCAGGGCGTGACGGAGTTCACGGTGCCATGAGCGATCCGCAGCACATTGCCGGGCAGAACCGGCGCCGCTTCCTGGCCGCGCTGGCCGTGGCCGCCCTGGTGGTGGGCGTGCCGCTGGCGGGGCTGGCGATGTGGTGGGGCACCTCCTTGGCCTATGCGCTGGCCAAGGTCGCCAGTCCGCGCGAGGCGTTCTGCCCGCTGCCGCCGGTGGATGATGGCAGCCTGCGCATGGCGGAGATGGAGCTGCGCCGGCGCATCGCCGAGCTGGAGAGCGAATCCGCCCGCCGCCGCGGGCAATGCCTGGTATGCGCCGAGGCGGAGGCGGTGGACGTGGCGCTGATCGTGGATACCTCCGCCTCCATGCGCTGGCCGGCGGCGATGGATGCCGCGGCGGAGCGGGCGAAGATGGCGGCGATCGAGAAGGAGGCCGGGCCGATCACCGAGACCCCCGGCAACGACCGCATGATCGCCGAGATGGCCCGCACCCCGGCCGGGCAGGAGCGGATGGAGGAAGCCCGGCGCACGGCGCTGGCGGTGCTGGATACGCTGCCGCAGCGCGCCCGGGTGCACCTGTTCAGCTTCGGCTCCTTCAACCCGGACCAGGTGCAGGCCAGCCAGTGCAGCGTGGCGCCGGTGGGCACCTACACCAACCTGCAGCGCGCGCCGCTGGGGGCCGCGCTGCGCACGCTGCGGCCCGATGCCTCCGGCACGCCGCTGGCGCTGTCGATCGAGAAGGCGGCTGCCGCGGTGAAGGGCAGGCCAGCCGGCATGCCGGGCTTCGTGGTGGTGATCACCGACGGGACCGAGACCTGCCGCGCCGACCCGTGTGCGGCGGCGCGCACGGCGCGGGCGGCGGATCCGTTGCTGTCCATCTCCGTGATCGACATCGCGCGCAACGAGCAGGCGAGCTGCCTGGCGGAGGCGACGCAGGGCCAGGTGTTCGCCGCCGGCCGCGGCGCCGATGTCGGCCGCATGCTGGCCGAGGCGCTGCGCACTCCGCCGCCACAGAACTGCATCCCGCGGCCGAACCCAAGCTGAGGCATGGCAGCGGAACCGGACCACAAGGCGGGCGCGGCACGCCCCGGCCGGCGCCGGTTCCTGGTGGCCTTGGCGGTCTGCGCGCTGGCGGTGGGGTTTCCGCTGGCGGTGGCCGCGATGGTGTGGGGGCTGGATGCCGCCGCGCGGCTGCGCGATGGGCTGGCCCCGCGCGAGGCGCTGTGCCCGATCCCGCCGGTAGACGATGGGCGCGGCCGGCAGGAGGAGCTGGATTTGCGCCGGCGGATCTCCGAGGTGGAGCGGGAGATGTCGGCCCGGCTGGCGCAATGCCGGCCGCCGGTGCCGCCCGAACCGCCGCCACCGCCCCCGGCGCCGCCACCGCCGGAGCCGGAGCCCGAACCGGAGCCGCCACCTCCTCCGCCACCGCCGCCGCCACCGCCGGCACCTCCCCCTCCGCCGCCACCGGTGCCGCCGCCGAATGCACAGCCCTGCGACACGATCTCGCGCAGCGGTGGGCAGGGCGTGACGCAGACGACCCACTACCTGGGCCCAAGGCGCGGGCGGGTGACGGTGAGCTACGACACCAAATACATCCCGGACCACATCCAGGTGTTCCGCGGCACCACGTTGATCGCCGAAACACCGGGCCCCGCCGCCGGCACCGGCAGCTTCTCCTTCCCCTGGAACCCGCGCGCCGGCGCGCCGGGGTCCGAACTCACCGTTCGCGTGGTGGTGACGGGCGGGCACGACCCGCGGCGCGGCACCACGGAATGGCAGTACCAGATCTCATGCCCCGGGCAGTGACAAGGCGTTGCCCGCAGAGGGTTTTTGGTGTTGTTACGGTTAACGCCGCCGACAGGCTCAGGATACGGTACGCGCGCATGTTCGACAGGTCCGCATGATCAAGCCCTATACCGAGCTGCCCCGGCTTCCCGGCGGCGGTGCCGGCGCCGATATCCCGCTGGTGCCCAACAGCGGCATCCAGTTCATCGACGTGCCGCTGCCGCTGGAGAGCCTGCGCATCAGCCGCGACTGGTACGAGGTGCCGCTGGCCGAGGGGCTCGCGGCGCTGAAGCCGCTGCGCGCGGCGCCGGACGAAGGCGGCTACGCCTATGACAGCGACGGGCGCACCCTGTTCGTCTCGGCCGATGAGGAAGGCCGCTATTCCGTGGATGCGCGCGCCGCCCTCGCGCCCTTCCTGGGCAAGTGGGTGCCGGTGCCGTTCCTGCAGGTGGAGGTGGATGGCCCGCCGGGCCGCCGGCGGCTTGCGCCGGGGCCGCAGAACTGGGCCCGCATCCGCATCGTGGAGCTGAACCCCAAGGAGGCCGAGGGCAACACGCATCGCGCCGTGGTGGCCTTCGATACCGCGACCACCGCGCGCACCCCCGGCGCCGGCTTCCTGACACCATGGGACCGGGAGACGGCACGCTTCCAGCTCGGCAGCCGGATGGAAGAGGTCGCCTGGATGCTCGACCTCGCCTGGGTGCGCGGCTGGCTGGCCGACCTCTATCGCGAGCGCGACAGCAACGGGCGCGAGCTGCCGCCGGATGCGCCGATCGGCTGCCGGCACTATGCCGCCTACCTCACGCTGCTGGCGCTGCTGGAGGAATGTGGCGCGGTGCGCCCGGTGCGGCTGATCGACATCGCCGCCGCCGAGCGCCAGGCCAATGGCGGCTACATCAACGTCGATCTCGTGCTCGATCTCGGCAACTCGCGCTCCTGCGGCTTCCTGGTGGAGCAGACGCCGGGGCGGGACCGCTCGATCGCCGACAGCTACCGGCTGCAGCTTCGGGACATCTCGCAGCCCGAGCAGACCTCCGACCTGCCGTTCGAAAGCCGGGTGGAATTCGCCCGCGCCGCCTTCGGCAAGGAGGAATGGAGCCTGCAATCCGGCCGCGGCAACGCCTTCGACTGGCCGAGCCCGGTCCGGGTGGGGCCGGAGGCGGCGCGGCTTTCGGCGCTCAATCGCGGCAATGAGGGCCAGACCGGGCTTTCCAGCCCCAAGCGCTATCTGTGGGACGAGAAGCCGCGCCTGACGCCCTGGCGCTTCAACCCCGCCACCGATTCGGAAGGCGTGATCCGCGGCAGCTACCTGCGCTACCTCGCCGAGGACGGCACGGTGCTGTCGATGAAGAAGCGCAGCGGCATCGCGCTGCGCCCGCTGTTCAGCCGCGCCAGCCTGTTCACCCTGTTCCTGCTGGAAGTGCTGCTGCAGGCGCGCGCCCAGGTGAATTCCTATGCCGCGCGCTACGGGCGGCAGGACATGGCGGCCCCGCGCCGCATCTCCAGCCTGATCCTCACGCTGCCACCGGCCATGCCGCTGGAGGAGGTGCGCAAGGTGCGCGAACGGGCCCGCGCTGCCGCCTTCCTGCTGAAGGATGTCACCGGCGACCCCAACCCGCGCGTGCTGGATGTGGAAGCCAAGCTGGACGAGGCGACGGCCACCCAGATCGTCTATCTCTACGACCAGATCAGCCACGCCTATCGCGGCGATGCGCCGGATTACTTCGACCTCGTCGGCCGCAAGCGCAACATCGGCGGCACCACGCGGCCCAGCCTGCGCATCGGCTCCATCGACGTGGGCGGCGGCACCACGGACCTGGCCATCTACACCTACACGCTGACCGACCGCGTGGTGGTGCCGCAGGAGGAGTTCCGCGAGGGCTTCCGCCTGGCCGGGGACGACGTGCTGGAAACCGTGGTGATGCGCCACGTGATGCCCGGGCTGCGGCGCGCGCTGGCCGAGGCGGAATTCGGCGGCGGCACGTTCGGCACGGAGCGGGCGCAGCAATTCCTCGTCTCCCTGTTCCGCGTGCCGGCCAGCACGGAGCCGGAGCGGCAGGCGCGCAGGCTGGCGCTGAACCATGTGCTTTCGCCGGCCGCCCTCGGGCTGCTCGGCGAATACGAGGGCTGGAACCCGATGGCCTCCGGCGGCGTGGAAACGCGCACGATCGGGCAGTTCCTCGGCGAGAAAGCCGGCGGGCTCACCGCCGTGGTGCCCGTGACGCGCGGTGCCACCGCGGAACCGGCCGGGCTGCGGGCCGCTGCCTGGTTCAACGGGCGCGTGGCGGAGCTGGGCGTGCGCGGCTTCCGGGTGGAGGACGTGTCGATCGACCTCGACCTTGCCGCCATCGATGCCACCGTCAGCCAGACCATGCAGGAAGCGATCGAGCCGCTGTGCGAGATCGTCAACCGCTTCGGCTGCGATGTGCTGCTGCTCTCCGGCCGCGGCGCGCGCTGGCCGGCGGTGAACGCGATGGTGGTGGCCTCGCTGGCGATCGAGCCGCACCGGGTGCAGCCGATGCACCAGTATCGCGTCGGCGCCTGGTATCCGTTCGCGGATGGCACCGGGCGGATCTTCGACCCCAAGACCACGGTGGCGGTGGGGGCGATGCTGTATCGCCTGTTGCGCGGCGGGCAGCTCGACAATTTCGCGCTGACCGACAAGTTCACCATGCGCTCCACCGCCCGCTTCGTGGGGCTGATGGAGAGCGACCGCCGCATCCGCGCCGACCGGGTGCTGTTCCGCGACCTCTCGACCGCCATCGCCACCGACCCCGATGCCCAGGGCGAGACGGAGGAGAGCGAGCGCCCGCTCACCTTCTCCGGCCGGTCCTTCCTGGGGTTCAAGCAGTTCGCCGCCGAACGCTGGCCGGCGAGCCCGCTGTACCGCATCGAATTCGCCAGTGCGGAGGCCGCCGCCGGCGTGGCCCTGCCGCTGACCTTCACGCTGCGCCGCAAGCTGACCCGCGACCCCGATGGCGATGCGATGGAGTTCGAGATCGACGAGACCTCAGTGCGCGATGCCCGCGACAACCCGCAGCGCCCGGGCACGCTGATCCGCAGCCTGCAAACCCTGCCGGGCGATGAGGGCAGCCACTGGCTGGATGCCGGGCAGCTCGCGACGCTGGATGCCATCCTGGCGGCGATGAGCGATGAGTAGGGAAGCAAGCATGTTCTTTTTTGAAAAAAAGAACCAAAAAACTTTTCCGACCTTGCACGGCAGCAAGTCGGAAAAGTCTTTTTGCTTCTTTTCTTCCTTGGGTGCACGCCATGTCTGAAGCCGCCACCCAGGCCCTTGTCCGCGTCTGCCAGGATACCGAGCGTGCCGCCCAGGGCGCGCTTGCCTGGTTCCGCGATTTCCCCGACCGCGTCGCCGCCCAGCGCCCGGTGCTGGAGAAGGAGTTCCGCCTCGCCGCCGTGGAGGCACGCAAGCTCAAGACGGCCGCCGAGCGACCGGTAGCGGTGGGCGTCTATGGCCTGTCGCAGGCCGGCAAGAGCTACCTGATTTCCACGCTGGCGCGCCCCTCCGGCAAGGAGCTGACCGCGGACCTGGACAAGCCGCGCGGCTTCCTGGCCGACATCAACCCGGAAAGCGACAAGGAGGCCACCGGCCTCGTCACCCGTTTCACCATGCGCAAGGAGAAGGGGCCAGAGGGGTTCCCGGTGCGGCTGCGGCTGCTCTCCGAGATCGACCTGGTGAAGATCCTGGCCAATTCCTGGTTCTGCGACGCGCTGGATTCGGAAAAGGCCAGCGCCGGCCTGCCGGAAGCCATCGCCGAGGTGCTGGGGGCCGCGGAGCGCGACGCCGCCGGCCAGCCAGAACACAACGAGGTCCGCCAGGAGGATATCTGGGACCTCAGCAAATACTGCGACAACGAGTTCCGCGGCTTCGCCTCCGCCCAGACGATCCGCTCCGGCCCGTTCTGGGACCGCATGGCCGCCGTGCTGCCGCGCCTGCCGCTGGATCGGCGGGTGGATGTCTATGCCATCCTGTGGAACCGCTATGCGCCGTTCACCGATGTGCTCGCCCGCCTCACCTCCCGCCTGCGCGCGCTGCGCTTCGACCGCGAGGCCTGGGCGCCGATCGTCTCGCTGGTGCCGAAGCATGAGAGCGTGCTGAAGGTCGATACGCTCGATCACCTCGCCGATACCGGCCAACCGCAGATCGAGATCGCGGCGCAGAACGGCGCACGCTGCACGCTCACGCGGCCCGAGCTCACGGCGCTGATCGCGGAATTGCAGATCACCATGGTGGATCTGCCGTGGAAGATCTTCGAGTCGACCGACCTGCTGGACTTCCCCGGCGCCCGTGAACGCACCGGCAAGGACCATGCGCTGGAGGTGCAGACCCGCGCCAATGCGCTGGGCGAGTTCTTCCTGCGCGGCAAGGTGGCCTACCTGTTCGAGCGCTACGCCGCCGAGCGCGAGCTGAACGCCCTGCTGCTGTGCATCAAGGAAAGCAACAACGCCTTCGATGCCACCATCCGCCAGTCCATCCGCAACTGGATCAACCGCACCCACGGCGCCACGCCGGAGGGGCGTTCGCGGGTGGAGACGGCGCTGTTCGTGATGCTCACGCGCATGGACATGCACTTCAACCGCACGCCCGGCCGCGATGATTCCATGGCGTCGGACGATCTGTGGGAAGCGCGCGTGAAGGCCAGCCTGCTGCAGCCGTTGCAGGAGGCGAATGGGTGGCTGGATGCCTGGCACCCCGGCCAGCCCTTCAGCAACACGCTGCTGGCGCGCAACCCCGGCAAGTCCCAGTCGCTGTCGCGCCTGACGGATGATGGCGTGGAGGGCGAGTTCCTGCCCGGCGTGCCGGAGAAGATCGAGCGCTGGGGCCGCGAGTTCTCCGCCAACTCCGGCATCCGGCGCTACGTGAAGAACCCGGAGAAGGCGTGGGCGGAAGTATTTCGCCTGAACGACGCTGGCATGAGCTACCTGGTGGAAAGCCTCGCCCCGGTGTGCCGGCCGGAGCTGAAGCTGAACCAGCTCAACAACCAGATCGCCATCCTGCGCGGCGACATGAAGCGCCGCCTGTCGGAATGGCATGTGGGCGACGACCTGGATGCCGAATACCAGAAGCGGCTGGAGGGCCTGCGCCCGGCGCTGGACCTGCTGGAGGCCAACGGCAACGCGGGCCGCTTCGGCCTGCTGCTGACGCAGTTCCACCTCACCCCCGCCGAGGCGCGCGAGGTGCTGCTGCGCGCCCTGCCCACCACGGAAGCCACGCGCGCCGCGCCCCCGGCGGCCACCGGCGCCGTCTCCTCCATGCGCGACCGGCTGCGCGCCCGCGCGGCCCCGGCCTCCGCCCCGCCGCCCGAGCCTGGCGGCGGCAGCGATCCCACGCATGACCGCGCCTCGGCCCTGCTCAGCGCCTGGATCGCCAAGCTGCGCCGCTTCTCCACCGAGAGCAGCCTGCACGGCTACTTCGGCTTCGAAGGGCCGGCGGCCGATGCGCTGGTGGCGGAAATGACCGCCACGGCCAGCCGCTGCCGCCTGCAGCACCGGCTGGTGGAAGGGCTCAACCGCATCAAGGGCGGGCTGCGCTTCGACCAGGCGGCCGATCGCCGCGCCGTGCTCGTCTCCCAGCTGGTGAACGAGCATGTGAACTTCCTGGGCATGAGCCTGGATGGCGTGCTGGCGCCGGATCGCCCGCAGGTGGAAGGCGGCCCGCCGGCCTTCGACCCCACCCCGCCGCCGGAGCCCGGCTTCGAGATCGGCGAGGAGGCGGAGCCGTTCGGCCCGCTCTTCGTGCTTTCCTGGGTGGATGTGCTCGCCGAAGCCGTGAAGCGCAACGTGTTCGACCAGGGCGGCGCGGGCATGGTGGACCAGAAGCAGAACGAGGCGCTCGGCACCGTTCTGGCACTGCTGTAGGGGTCCGGCCGGATGGAAACGCAGTTCCGCATCGCCCAGATCACCGACGACCCCAGCGGGGTTCTCACCGGCGCCTTCGTGTTCAGCCCGCCGCCGCAGCTGCCCGATGTGCCGCGCGTGCTGGTGGAGCGCTTCGGGGGCGAGAACACCAAGCTCGGCCCGCATGGCTGGGCGGTGGACAGCAAGGGCCTGCGCCCGCGCGTGATCGAGAAGCGCGGGCCGGAGCTGTGGCTGTGCTTCGGCGCCGAGGTGTCGTTCCACGTGCTGCCGAACACGCCGGTGCGCATCTCCCTCCCCGGCTCCGAGCTGGAAGGTACCGAGATCTGGCCGCCGATCCCGCGCGGCAAGGCGCCCCCGGCCGATATCCCGGTGGACGACGCGCCATGGCCCGAGCCGCCCAAGGCCGCGCCTCCGCCGCCGCCTCCGCCCCCACCACCCCCTCCTCCGCCGCCGCCGACAAGGCCCCCCGTGGTGGAGGAGCCTCCTGCCGTGGTGGCCCCGCCGCCGCCGCCGCCGCCCACGCAGCCGCCCGAGGAGAAGAAGCCCGGCTCGCCGGTGCCGCTGATCGCGGGCGTGGTGCTGCTGCTGCTCGCCGGTGGCGGTGCCGCCTGGTGGTTCACGCGCCCGCAGCCGGAACCGCCGCCGCAGCAACAGGCCGCCGCCCCCACGCCGCCGCCCGCGCCTGTCTCGCCCGACTGCGCGGAGGCCGGCGATATCCTCAGCGGCAAATGCGGCCCGGACAAGCTGCGCACCCTGCCACCCGCAGAGCAGACCCGCCTGGCCGAGGCGCTTCTGGGCATGGGTGGGGAGCGGCGCGCGGCCGACATGGCCGTGGTGCTGCTCGGCACCGCCGCCAATGCCAACCATCCGCAGGCACGCCTCGCGCTGGGGCGGCTCTACGACCCGATCAGCTTCCGCGATGGCGGGCCGCTGCGCTCGGCCAACCCGGAGCGCGCGCTCGACGAATACAACCGTGCCGCGGAGGCCGGGCTCGCCGAGGCGAAGACGGCGCGCGAGGCGCTGGTGGCGAAGCTGAAGCAGGAGGCCGCCGGCACCGATCCCACCGCCGCAGACCGCGCCAAGGCCGCCCTGCGCGCGGCCGGCCTCGAATGACGCAAGGCACCGAGTGACCAACGCAGGAGGGCCCGCCATGACGATCCGCCGCCGCACGCTCATGGCCACCGCCGCCGCCACGCTGCTGGCCCCCACGCTGCTGCCGCGCCGGGCCCTCGCCCAGCCGGCCACGCCCCCGGCCGCGACGCCCCCCGGCGGGCGGGAGGCGATGCTGATGCCGGGCAAGCGCACCCTGCGCCAGCGCGTGCTCACCCGCCCCGGCGCCGCCTATCGCCCCCAGCCCGGCGCCCCCGCCCCCGCCCAGGCCGCCAGCCCGCTCACGCCGTTGTTCGTCTTCGCCCGACAGGCCGGGCCAGACAACAAGCCCTGGCTGGAAGTCGGCCCCGGCAGCCGCGGCGCCACGCTCGGCTGGCTGCCGGAGGAGCAGACCATCCCCTGGCTGCACACCATGACCGCGGCCTTCCACAACCCCGCCGGGCGCGAGCGCACGCTGTTCTTCAAGGATCGCGACTCCCTGCTCGCCATGCTCGGCGGCGCCAACCCGCCGCAGGAGGCACGGCAGCTCGCCGCCATGGCCCAGCGCACCCCGCGGCCAGACCCCTTCCCGGTGGTGGCGATGGAGCCGGCGCAGCACATCGACATCCGCCGCCACTTCTACCTGCTGCCGATCCTGCAGGCCGAAAGCGTCTCGTTCCAGGATGGGCGCGAGTACCGCATGATGGAGGTCGCCTCCATCCCGCTGGCCGACCAGGGGCCCGCCCCGGGCCAGGCGCCCTTCACCGTCGGCATCGCCTTCGTGGTCGACACCACGCTGTCGATGGACCCCTACATCAACAAGGTCCGCGCCGCGCTGACCGATTTCGTGAAGGCCACCGCCGCCGAGCCCGGCGCACCCACGCGCTATGCGCTGGTGGGCTACCGCAACTCGCTCACGGTGCAGCCGCGGCTGGAATACCTCACCCGCACCTTCGCCAAGTTCGCCGACAGCGCCGATGCCCCCGGCTTCATCCGCAAGATCCAGGACATCAAGGCCACCAACGTGGACAGCCTGTCCTTCAACGAGGACAGCTTCGCCGCCGTGGCCGATGCGATCGAGAACCTCGACTGGGGCGACATCCAGGGCCGCGTGGTGATCCTGGTGACGGATGCCGGCAGCCGCCTGCCCACCGATCCCGCCTCCGCCACCCGCATGGGGCCGGAGGAGATCGGCAACAAGGCCCGCGCCGCCGGCGTGGCGGTGATGGCGCTGCACCTGAAAACCCCGCAGGGCGCCAACAACCACGCCATGGCTGAGCGGCAATACACCACCCTCACCTCCGTGCCGCTGCCCTCGCTCGGCCCGCAGTATTTCCCGGTGCCGAACGGCGACCCGGAGGCGCTGGACCGCGTGGTGCGCGACATGCTGGGCAAGCTGCGCGCCGTGCGCACCGACCAGGCCGCCGCCCAGGCCCAGCGCACCCCGCCCAACCCGGATGACCGCGCCGCCATGGTCGGCCACGCCCTGCGCCTGGCCTGGCTCGGCCGCCAGCAGGGTGCCGCAGCCCCCGACCTCGTGCACGCCTGGGCGCCCGACGGCTACAAGGGCACCAACCCACCGGAATGCCTGGAAGTGCGCGTGCTGCTCACGCGCAACCAGCTCAACGACCTCGCCCAGTCCCTGCGCTTCATCATCGACCAGGGCCGCGCCAACCTGCTCGACAGCAACGCCATGTTCGACCGGCTGCAAAGCGTCGCCGCCCACCTCGCCCGCGACCCCGACGCGCTGCGCCAGCGCGGGCTGGAAAACCTCGGCGGCATCCTCGGCGAATACCTCGAAGGCCTGCCCTACGTCTCCGACATCGCAACCCTGGACCGCACCACCTGGCGCAACATGGGCGGCGGGGCGCAGACGGAATTGCTGGATACGCTGGAAGCCCGGCTGCGGCTCTACCAGGATTTCAACCGCACGCCGGAGCTGTGGAAAAGTTTCGATGGCGGGCGGGATGCGGGTGAGGCGGTGTATCCCGTGCCGTTGTCGGCGCTGCCATAGGAAGCAAGCGTGTTCTTTTTTGAAAAAAAGAACCAAAAAACTTTTCCGACTTTGCAGCTCGCCCTAGCGCGGGCCCAATTCGGAAAAGTCTTTTTGCTTCTTTTTCTTCAGAAAAAGAAGATTCTTCCTTGATGACCCACCTTCTCGAAGTCTCCCGCCTCCACGTCACCCGCCGCGCCGGCGCCTATGCCTTCCGGCTGGAGGTGCCCGGCTTCGCCCTGCCCCCCGGCGCCTGCGTGGCCCTGCTCGGCAAGTCCGGCAGCGGCAAGAGCACGCTGCTGGATCTTCTCGCCCTCGCCCTGCCGCCGGACGGGGCGGAGCGTTTCGCCTTCCATCCCCAGGGCGAGGCGATCGACCTGCTCGCCACCTGGCGCGGCGGGGCCGCGGTGCAGGACCGCACCCGCGCCCGCCATATCGGCTACGTGCTGCAAACCGGTGGGCTGCTGCCGTTCCTGTCCGTGCGCCGCAACATCGCCCTGCCCGCCGAGATCGCCGGCCGACCTGATCCCGCCCGGGTGGAGGCGCTGGCCCGCCGCCTGGGCGTGGCCCACCATCTGGACCGCATGCCGCACGCGCTGTCGGTGGGGGAGCGCCAGCGCGTCGCCATCGCCCGCGCCCTGGTGCACCAGCCGCCCTTGGTGCTGGCGGACGAACCCACCAGCGCCCTCGATCCCGCCCTGGCGCAGGAGGTGATGGAGCTGCTGCTGGCCGAAACCCAGGCGGAGGGTGCGGCGCTGATCATCGCCACCCACGACCACGATGCGGCGGAGCGCCTGGGCCTGCCGGTGATCGCCTTCGACATCACCCGCGGCGAGGGAGGGGCCGTCGCTGTCGCGCGGCCGACGTGGTCGTGATGCTCGCCGCCCGCCTGGCGCTCGCCGACATGCGCCACGATGCCGGGCTCTTCGCCGGCGTGGCGCTCACCGTCACCGCCGTGCTGGCGCCCCTGCTCCTGCTGCTCGGGCTGAAAACCGGCGTGATCGAGCATCTCGTCGGCGGCCTGCGCGCCGACCCGCAGGTGCGCGAGATCGTGCTGCGCGGCCACATGCCGCTGCCGCCGGAGTGGTTCGAGAAGATGCGCGCCCGCCCGGATGTCGCCTTCGTCGCCCCGCGCATGCGCCAGCTCGCCCAGCCCGTGGATATCGGCCCTGCCGCCAACCCCATCCGCGGCACCAACGCCGATTTCGTCGTCTCCGCCCCCGGGGACCCGCTGCTGGGTGCGGCCGCGCGCGAGCTGGGCGAAGGCAGCATCGTCATCAGCCAGCGCCTGGCCCAGATCAGCGGCTTCAAGCCGGGCGACGAGGTGGCCGTCTGGGCCATCCGCCGCGCCAGCACCGGCAACCAGCGCATCGATGCCCGCGCCCGCATCGCCGCCATCGCGCCCGCCGCCGCCACGCAGAACGCCGTGGTCTATGGCCCGCTCGCCATGGCCGCGTCGCTGGAAGCGTTCCAGGAACGCGACGCGGCGCAGGCATCCCCGGCACCGGCCTACATCTTCCCCAGCTTCCGCCTCTATGCGCGGGACATCACCGATGTCGCCACGCTGGAGCGCGACCTGCTGGCGCAGGGCATGGAAATCCGCACCGAGGTCGGCCGCATCGGCTGGACGCTCAGCATCGACCAGAACCTCACCACCCTGTTCGCCGTGCTCACCGCCTGCGGCGCGGCCGGCGTGGCGGTCACGCTGGCCGTGTCACTCTGGGGCAACGTGGCGCGCAAGCGGCGTTCGCTGTCGCTGCTGCGGCTGCTCGGCCTGCCGGCGCGCGCGCTGGTGGTGTTCCCGCTGGTGCAGGGCGGGCTGATCGCGCTGATCGGCAGCGTGCTTGCCGCTGGCACGGCCCTGGCCGTCGGGGCCATGATCAACGCCGCCTATGGGAACGCCTACCTGGAGGGCAGCCAATTATGCGTCATCGCGCCCAGCCACATCCTGATCGCCTGCCTCGGCGCCCCGGTCCTGGCCCTGCTCGCCAGCCTGGTGGCGGTGCGCCCGGTGCTGCGCATCGCACCCTCGGAAGGCATGCGCGAGCAATGAAGTCCCTCCTCGCCGCCCTGCTGCTCTGCGGCGCCGCCCACGCCCAGGCGCCTGCCACCCCGGAATGGAACCCCAAGCCGGCCGAAGGCGACCTCATCCTGCCGCTGCCCTGCGACACCGGCATCGTCTTCCGCAAGATCGCCACCCCGATCGGCGACTCCCCGCTGGCCGACCGCCGCGTGGTGCTGGGCGACGAGGATGCCGGCGCCGCCTATTCCGAGTTCGTCCGCGAATCCCACGTCGCCGGTGGCTTCGGCCAGGGCGCGCAGGCGCATTACTGGCTGGGCAAATACGAGGTCACGCGCGGCCAGTACGTCGCCGTCACGCAGGGCTGCGACGCCTATACCGCCCTGCCCGCCCCCCAGCGCCGCCTGCCCCAATCCGCCCTCAGCCAGGCGGACGCAGCGCGCTTCGCCGAACTCGCCACCGCCCAGGTGATGAAGCTCAAAAAGGCCGCCCTGCCCGGCGACGACGACGCCCGCGCCTATCTCCGCCTGCCCACGGAGGCGGAATGGGAATACGCCGTGCGCGGCGGCTCCGTCGTGACCGACGCGGAATTCCGCCAGCGCCTGCCGCCGATCGAAGGCCCGATCAACTCCGTCGCCCAGTTGCGCCGCACCGGCCAGCGCCCGGTGCCCGTCGCCGTCGGCCTGCTGGCGCCGGACAAGCTCGGCCTGCACGACATGCTGGGCAACGTGGCGGAGATGGTCGCCGAGCCCTACCGCCTCACCCGCGGCGGGCGCAGCGGCGGGCGCGCCGGCGGCCTGGTGGCGCGCGGCGGCGACATCGCCTCCACGCCCGACCAGATCCGCTCCAGCCAGCGCACGGAATACCCGCCCTTCACCCCGGAAGGGGAGGTGCTGGCCCTGCCCACGCTGGGCTTCCGCGTCGCCCTCGGCGTGCCGATCATCGCCAATGTCGGCACCTCCGGCGCGCTGCGTGCCGCGTGGGAGAAGGAGCTGGCCCAGCAGGAACAGCAGGCCGGCGCCGACCCACGGGCGCTCGCCGACGCGCTGGAAAAGCAGATCGTCGATCCCGCCCAGAAGAAGGCGGTGGCCACCCTGCGCACCACAGTGGAGGATGAGCGCAGCCGCCGCGTGCAGGCCGATGAGCGCGCCGCCCGCAGCGCTATCGGCGCCGGCGCCGTGCTGATCCGCGCCTTCCGCAACGAGAACCGCCAGTACGAGGAGTACGGCAAGCTCATCGCCACCATCGAGAAGATCATCGAAGACGCCAAGAAGGCCAACGACGCCAAGCTGCGCGAGGAAAGCGAGCGCCGCCTGGCGCAATCCAAGGAGAACCACGCGCTGTTCTCGCGCATCCGCGAAACCACCTGGGCCTCGCTCACCTCGCTGCTGCTGCAGCAGGCCGACCTGCCGCCTTCCCTGCTCGACTCCCAGTTGCGCGTCTGGCGCGCCGACAACGCACAGGCGGAATTCGAGCTGCTGCGCAATTTCGCCGGCCTGTTCGTGGCAGAGGTGAACCACACCCGCACCGGCCGCGCCGTGAACGCCGAAATCGCCCGCCGCCGCATCACCGCCAGCCTGCAGTAGCGCATGCAGCGGTACACGCGTCCGTGATCGGGACCATCGATTGGATGGGAGATTACGCCTGCTTCGCGGTGTGGTAACGTCGCGCTGCGTGATTGCTTTTCTCTGAGGGAACGAACCCAAATGATGTCGATCGGCCGCTGGACTCCGGTAACCGTAGTGATGGTGGGGGCGCTGGCGATGGCCGGCTGCGCCGACCAGAAGGCGAACATGACGGCGCAGGGCGCCGGCGTCGGCGCCGTTGGCGGCGCGCTGATCGGCGGTCTGCTGGGCGGGCGCCAGGGCGCGCTGCTGGGTGCGGCCATCGGCGGCGTCGCCGGCGCCGGCACCGGCTACGCGCTGGGCTCGCAGCAGGAGCAGTTCGCCTCCGCCGAGCAGGAACTGCAGGTCCGCACCGAGCGCGCCCGCACCGTGGCCACCACCCAGCGCACCGAGGCCGAAACCGCCCGCACCGCCGCGGCGCGCTACGAAGCCAGCCTCGCCCCGCTGCGCCAGCAGGTGGCCGCCGGCCGCCAGCTCAACAACCAGCAGCGCGCCACCCTCTCCCAGGCGCAGGCCGAGCGCGACCAGATCAAGGCGAAGCTCGAAGCCGGCCAGAAGGCCAGCGACGAGATCCGCGAGCAGGCCACCGGCCTGAAGGGCAAGGGCCAGAACACTGCCGCCCTGGAAGCCGAAGGTCGTGATCTCGCCGCCAGCAACGCCCGGCTGCAGGGCGCGTTGGATCGCATGAACACCGCCCTGGGAAGGATCGAGGCATGATCCCTGCGCTCCGGTTCGCCTGGCTCGCCCTGCCAGCCGCGCTGCTGGCCGGTTGCGGTCCGCAGGCCTCCTGCGATCCGGCGCGCGATCGCAGCATCTTCCAGGTCGGCGGCTGCGTCATGGGCGGCGGCTACCAGCAGCGCGTGGACCGTCTCTCCTCCGAGGCGGACCGCGCCGAAGCCGACCGCGCCGCCGCCGAGGCCGACCGCCGTGCCGCCGAATCCCGGCGGGACACGGCGGCCAGCCGCGCCGCCACGCTGCGCGCCGACCTCGCCACCCAGCAAACCCGCTCCATCGCGCTGGAGCGGGACATCCAGGCAGCCCGCGCCCGTGGCCGCATGGACCAGCAGCGCCTGAACCAGCTGGAGCAGGACCTCACCAGCCTGCGTGCCGAACAGGACCGCGTGCGCGGTGCACCCCCCAGCCCGCAGCAGCAGCAACAGCTGCAAGACCTGCGGCGCCGGCAGGATGCGCTGGAGTCGCAATGGGACCAGCTGCGGCGGGCAACGCCAGGGGGCTGAAGCAAGAGTCTTCTTTTTCTGAAGAAAAAGAAGCAAAAAGACTTTTGTTTGTTTGCGGCGGCACCGCCTCGATCCACTGGGTCGAGGCGGTTGTCGTACTAAACCGTCCGCGTCACCTTCGCGAGCCGGCTTGGCCGATCCGGGTCCAGCCCCTTCGCCCGTGCCAGGGCTTCCACCCAGCGGTAGAAGCCCAGCACCATTCCCAGCGGATCCAGCGCCCCGTGCCCACAGGCCACCGCGGGCAGCGCCACTCCGGGCAAGCCCGCCACCGAGCTGGCCGACAGCACCTCGGCCCCCGTTGCCACCAGCCGCGCCAGCGCCTCGCGGTTGGCCGCCAGGGCCGCGTCGTCCGGCACCAGCGCCAGCACGGGAAAGCCTGGCCCCACCAGTTGCAGCGGCCCGTGCATCACCTCCGCCAGCGAGAACGCCTCCCGGTGCAGCCCGGCCACTTCCTTTGCCTTCAGCGCCATCTCATGCGCCAGGGCCAGCGCCGGCCCGCGCCCCACCACGAAGCCGCTCGGGCCGGCTGCAAGCGGTGCTGCGGCAGTCCAGTCGCAGCCCAACGCCGCAGCCAGCCGGTCCGGCAGGCCCGACAGCGCCCGCTCCAGCGCCGCATCCCCGGCCCAGGCCGCCACCAGCGCCGCGCCGGCCGCGCAGGAGGAAACGAAGGATTTCGTCGCCGCCACGCTCGTCTCCGGCCCGGCGCAGAGCGGCACCACCACGTCGGCCTCTGTGGCCACCGGGCCTGTCGTGTCGTTCACCAGCGCTACTGTCAGCCCGCCGCCCTGCCGCGCCGCCGCCTGGAACGCCACCAGGTCCGGGCTGCGGCCGGATTGGGAGATCGTCACCACCACCGCGCCCTTCATGCGCAGCTTGGTGCCGTACACCGATGCCACCGAGGGGCCGACGGAGGCCACCGGCACGCCGAGCGCCGTTTCCAGCAGGTATTTCAGGTAATGCGCCGCATGGTCGGAGGAGCCGCGTGCGCAGGTCACCACCACCGGCGGGTCCATCGCCGCCAGCCGGCGCCCCAGGGCAGCAATCACGGCGCCTTCACCGGCCAGCAGCCGCGCCACCGCCTCCGGCGCCTCCGCGGTTTCGCGCGCCATGGCGCTGGGAAGGGATGCTGATGTCATCAGGCCATCCTATCAGCCGCCGGCGGGCGGCAGCGATGCGCCGGCGCAATGCCGGCATGCGCGTTTCCGCTGGACCCCGGCCGGAATTCTATAGAATGTTGCCCCCAGCCACCAGCAAAGGCGCCACCCGGCCGCCGCCACCAGGCAGCGCGAACCGGGCGCCACAGGGAGAGACGACCATGACCACCCCAACACGTCCATCGCGTGGCGTGAGCCGCCGCGCCGTGCTCGCCGGCCTCGCCAGCGTGCCCGCCGTCGCCATCGACCGCGCCGCCGCCCAGCAGGGCGGCCCCTTCGGCACGGCGGACAAGCCCATCCAGATCCGCATGCTCGCCAACTCCGCCTTCTCGGCCCAGTGGCAGCAGTTGATGGTGCCTGAGTTCAACAAGCGCTTCCCGCACGTGAAGGTGCAGATCGACGGCGTGCCCTACACCGAGCAGCTCGCCAAGATCATGCTCGATATCACCGGCGCCACCCCCACCTACGACCTCTATGCCATCGACGATCCCTGGGTGCCCCAGGTCGCCGAAACCAAGCAGCTGCTGGAGCTGAAGAAGGAAGCCGCCGCCTGGACCGCGGCCGACTACGACTGGGCCGATTTCAACGCCGCCCCGCTCGCCGCCAGCGAATGGAAGGGCGGCCAGTTCGGCGTGCCGCTTCGCTGCAACATGCTGCTGCGCTTCTACAACAAGACCCACTACGCGAAGGCCGGCCTGCCCGAGCCCGATCCCGCCCACACCTGGCTGGAATTCCGCGCCCAGGCCCCCAAGCTGGTGCAGGACGTGAAGGGCACCGGCGGCGTCAATGCCTGGGCCATCTCCACCTACTTCACGCGCGATCCCCTCACCCCCACCATCTGGCAGGCGATCCTCAATTCCTACGGCACCGACCTGATCGACGCCCAGGGCAAGCCCGCCTTCAACAACGAGAACGGCATCCGCGCGCTACAGACGCATATCGACCTGCTGCAATGGGCCCCCCCGGGCGCCAAGGCGCACGGCTTCACCGAATCGCTGCAGGCCTTCCGCCAGGGCCAGGTGGCCAACATGTTCCAGTGGGGCAGCGTGTTCCGCGGCACCGCCGTGGATCCCGCCACCACCACGCTGAAGCCGGACGAGGTCGGCATCATGGTGATGCCCGTCGGCAGCAACCGGCCGGGCACCCATCGCGGCATCTGGAACGGCTCCGTCTCCAAGAAGAGCCAGAACCAGCAGGCCGCCTGGGCCCTGCTGCAGTGGCTCTCCTCCAAGGAAGGCGAATACTGGCACGCCAGCGTCGTCGGCGCCTTCCCCGCCCGCAAGTCCACCCTCTCCCGCCCGCCGGCCGAAGCCTGGCAGGCCCCGGTCTTCAAGACCCTGCAGAACGCCTACGAAGTCGCCGCCGCCGGCCGCATGTGGCGCCCCCGCTCGGCCAAGTCCGACCAGGCACAAACCATCCTGGCCGACGAGACGGCACGCGCCTTTAACGGCGAGGTGAAGGTGGCCGAGGCGCTGGCCAACGCAGCGCGCAAGATCGAGCGGCTGCGGCTGTAGAAAGGAAGCAAGCGGTTCTTTTTTGAAAAAAAGAACCAAAAAACTTTCATACCTTTGCGCCCGGGGTTAATCCCCGGCGCAAAGTCATGAAGTCTTTTTTGCTTCTTTTTTCTTCAGAAAAAAGAAGACTCTTTCTTCTGCGAGTCCCTGCATGTCCCGCCGCGCCGCGCGCCTTTCGGACCTGTTTGCCCGCTGGGGGTTCATGACCCCCGCGGCGTTGCTGCTGTTCGCCACCCTGGCCTACCCGATCGGCTACACGGTCTACATCAGCTTCGCCGAGATCAACCTCGGCACCTTCACGCCGGACGAATGGGTGGGCTGGGACAACTACCTGACGGTGCTGGAGGATGACCGCTTCTGGGAATCGCTCTGGGTCACCTTCGTCTATCTCGCCTTCGCCCTGCCGCTGCAGATGTTCCTCGGCTTCGGCATCGCCTTCCTGATCAACGCGGACTGGAAAGGCCGCGGCATGGTCCGCGCCGCCTTCATCATCCCCATGGTCGTCGCCCCCGTCATCGCCGGCGGCATCTGGCGCATGCTGCTCGATCCGCTCTGGGGCATCGCCAACTACATCCTCGCCACCGTCGGGCTGGAGCCGATCGATTGGCTGGGCGACCCGTTCTGGGCGATGTTCACCGTCATCCTGATCGACACCTGGCGCTGGACGCCGTTCGTGACGCTCATCGCGTCGGCCGCCCTGCTCTCCCTGCCGCGGGACGTGTTCGAGGCCGCGGCGATCGACGGCGCCAACTGGTGGACCACGCTGTGGCGCATCACCCTGCCGCTGCTCGTGCCCGTCATCGCCGCCGCCTTCGTGGTGCGCTGGCTGGGCGCCGTGAAGATGTTCGACATCGCGCTGGCCGCCACCCATGGCGGCCCCGGCCGCGCCACTTCCGTGGTGAACCTGTTCATCTACGAGGAAGCCTTCCGCGGCCTGAAATTCGCGGAATCCGCGGCCATGTCACTGATCGTCCTGGTCGCCACCATGATCCTCACCGGCCTGTTCCTGCGCGGCACCCGCTACCTGGAGGAACGCAATTGAGCGCGACGATGCATCGGCCGGTTTCCGCCTACCGCCGCCGCGCCGCGTTGCTGCGCCAGCTGCGCATATGGTCCGGCGTTACCGCCTGCGCCCTGTTCCTGCTGCCGATCGCCTGGATGCTGCTCACCTCCCTGAAGCAGCAGCGGGACATCTTCACCACCCCGCCCAAGATCTTCTTCACCCCCACGCTCGACACCTACATCACCTACCTCACCCAGCATGACCTGCCGGCGCGCATGCTGAACACGCTGATCGTGGCCGGCGGCGCCGGCCTCATCTCCATCGTCGCCGGCTCCATGGCCGGCTACGCGCTGGCCCGCGTGAAGCTGCGCGGCGCCACCACCATCGGCATCCTGATCCTGCTCTCCCGCGGCGTGCCGCCAATCGCGCTCGCCGTGCCGATGTTCCTGGTCGCCCGCGCCATGGGGCTGCTGGACCACCACATCACCCTGATCCTGGCCTACTGCACCTTCCTCATCCCCTACGTGATGTGGCTCATGCGCGGCTTCTTCAAGGCACTGCCGGAGGAGCTGGAGGAAGCCGCCAAGATCGACGGCTGCACCCGCTTCGGCGCCTTCATCCGCATCATCGTGCCGATCTCCCTGCCCGGCCTGCTCTCCACCCTGATCTTCTCGATCATCCTGGCGTGGGAGGAGCTGCTCTTCGCCCTCGTCCTCACCAACCGCGCCGCCTCCACCGTGCCGGTGGTCATCTCCGGCATTGCCGGCGATACCGTGAACGGCGCCAACTGGGGCGCGCTGACCGCCGTCGGCACCATGACGGTGATCCCCGTGGTGGTCTTCGCGTTGCTCGTGCAGAAATGGCTGATCCAGGGGCTCGCCGATGGTGCGACCAAAGGGTAACGCGCCGGCGCGGGAGAAGGTGGAGCACATCCACCTCACCAAGTCCGGCCTCGCGCGCCAACACATCCAGGAACTGATCCTCTCCGGCGCCGTCCGCGAGGGCCAGCACATCACCGCGCGCGAAGTCTGCGAGGCCGTCGGCATCAGCGAAACCCCGGTGCGCGAAGCCATCCGCGGCCTAGCCGCCGAGGGCTGGCTGGAGCTCAACGCCCATCACGGTGTGGTCGTCGCCACGCTCCGCGCCGAGCACATCGCCGAAATCCACGCCCTGCGCGGCGCCCTCGCGGCGCTGGCCGTGGAACTCGGCGCCGCCAGCTACACCGCCGAAACCTTCGCGGCGCTCGACCGCAACATCGCCGAAAGCGAACGCGCCGTGGCCGCGCACGACACCGGCGCCTATGCCCGCCTCAACCGCGAATTCCACCTGCTGATGTGCGACACCCCGCACACGCCCTGGACCATGCGCCTCACCTCCAGCCTCACCGCCCAAACCTCCGCCCAACGCCGCGGCTTCGATGCCATCCCGAACCGCCTGCGCGCCTCCCTGGCCGAACACCGCGCCATCCTCGCCACCCTGCGCCAAGGCGACACCCGCCGCGCCGCCACCCTGCTGGTGGAACACGAACGCCGCGCCGGCGCCGCCCTCATCGCCGCGCTGAGCGACCAACGCCGGGCGGCGGAGTAGCAGGGAAGGGAAGGCAGGCCAGGGGCTTTGCCCCTGGACCCCACCAGGGACCTGAGGTCCCTGGACCCACAATAGTTCCGCCTTCGGCGGGGAGGGGCCGCCCGGGTCTCTCCACCGCCTC
>JBIKOJ010000163.1:0-12263 GCA_044358135.1 Acetobacteraceae bacterium
GATGCCGAGGCCGGGCGCCTGGCCTTCGGCACGGTGGATACCTGGCTGCTCTGGCGCCTCACCGAAGGCCGCGTGCACGCGACCGACGCCACCAACGCCAGCCGCACCATGCTCTACGACATCCGCGCCGGCGCCTGGGACCCCCGCCTGCTGGCCCTGTTCCGCATCCCGGCCAGCCTGCTGCCCGAGGTGCGCGACTGCGCCGGGATGTTCGGCACCACCACGGCGCTGGGCGGCGAGGTGGCGATCGCGGGGATCGCCGGGGACCAGCAGGCGGCGATGATCGGCCAGGCCTGCTTTGCGCCCGGCATGGTGAAATCCACCTACGGCACCGGCTGCTTCCTGCTGCTGCACACCGGCGATGCCCCGGTGGCCTCGCGCAACCGCATGCTCACCACGGTGGCCGCGCAGCTTGATGGCCGGCGCACCTACGCGCTGGAGGGCGCCATCTTCGTGGCCGGTGCCGCGGTGCAGTGGCTGCGCGACGGGCTCGGCACCCTGAAGGACGCGGCGGAGTCCGGCCGGCTGGCGGAATCGGCCGATCCGGCCCAGCGCGTTTATCTCGTGCCGGCCTTCACCGGGCTCGGCGCGCCGTGGTGGGATGCCGAGGCGCGCGGGGCGATCTTCGGCCTCACCCGCAATTCCGGCCCCGCCGAGTTCGCCCGCGCCGCGCTGGAGAGCGTGGCCTACCAGACCCGCGACCTGATCGAGGCGATGCGCGCGGATTGGCAGGGTGGGGCGCAAACCGTGCTGCGCGTGGATGGCGGCATGGTGGCGAGCGACTGGACGATGCAGTTCCTGGCCGACCAGCTCGCCGCCCCGGTTGATCGCCCGGTGGTGCAGGAAACCACGGCGCTGGGGGCCGCCTATCTGGCAGGGCTGGCCACCGGGGCCTGCCCGTCGCCGGAGGCCTTCGCGCAGAGCTGGGCACTTCAACGCCGCTTCCTGCCGCACATGGCGGAGGCGGAGCGGGCGCTTCTGTACGGCGGGTGGCAGAACGCGGTGCGGCGGACGCTGTCTGCCTGAGCCGGCGCGTTCAGAAGTTCAACGCATTCATCGCGTTGAGCAGGCGGCTGGACAGGGTGGTGAACGCACCGGCGATGCCGATGGCGATGATGCCGGCAATCATCCCGTATTCGGTGGCGCTGCCACCCTTCCTGTCTGCTGCGAGGGTCTTGGCATTCTACGGCATTGCGGGAGCTCCTGTGCAAGGCTCGGCCGCGCACCGAAATGCGCCGCAGCGCTGGGCGCCGGTCCCGCCAATGTAACGGGTGAATGTTACATCGCGCTTACGGCGCGCGCCGCCCGGCCCCATGCGGCGGACCGGGCGGTGGCGGCGTCAGAAACTCAGCGCGTTGAACGCATTGGTCAGGCGGCCGGTGAGCGAGGTGAACGCGGTGACAAGGCCGACCGCGAGAACACCGGCAATCAGGCCGTATTCCATGGCGGTAACGCCACGACGATCGGCGGCGAGGGCGCGAAGGAAGCGGGACATGGCAGCATCTCCTGTGCCGTGCCAGCCGTGGCGGCGGAGGGGACCGCGCCAGGAACCGGCAGGCAGGACACTACCGGCGAAGTGGTTACAATCCGCTTTCACGAACAGTACTTCCTTGCCTGAAATCAAATAGTTGCGAACATAAATGCGCCGTTAATTCACGCCATCGGCGCAGCTTTCACGACCGCATCAAATGAAGGTTTCCAATACTTCCGTCACGATTGGAAACCTGCACTGCCCAGAACCTCGCGCCCGGTCTCTATTTATGGCCGCGGGGGCCAGCCGGTCTCCCCCCACGCACCACACGCCGCGCCATGGGCCGCCGGCACCGAATGGCCCCGGCTTCATTTGACCCCCGCCCCGCCCTCGGCCAAATTGCGGCGCATGATCCTCCTGATCGACAACTACGACAGCTTCACCTTCAACCTCGTCCATTTCCTGGGCGATGTCGGCGCGCGCTGCCAGGTCTGGCGCAACGACAAGCTGAGCGTGGAGCAGGCGATCGCCATGGCGCCGGAGGCGATCGTGCTCTCCCCGGGCCCGTGCACGCCGAACGAGGCCGGCATCTGCCTGGACCTGATCGCCGCCGCCGCCGGGCGCATCCCGATCCTGGGCGTGTGCCTCGGCCACCAGGCGATCGGCCAGGCCTTCGGCGGCGAGGTTGTGCGCGCGCCGGAGCCGATGCACGGCAAGGTCAGCCCCGTCACCCATGGCGGCACCGACATCTTCGCCGGCCTGCCCTCCCCGTTCGAAGCCACGCGCTACCATTCCCTGGTGGTGAAGGCCGAGACGATGCCGGAGGCGCTGGTGCCCACCGCCCACACCGGCGGCATCGTGATGGGGCTGCGCCACCGCACGCTGCCGATCTTCGGCGTGCAGTTCCACCCCGAGAGCATTGCCAGCCAGCACGGGCACGAGATCCTGAAGAACTTCCTGGATATCGCGCGCGGCCTGAACTCGCCGGCGAAAGCGGCCTGACGCCATGTCCGGCACGGCAGGAGACCTGAAGCCCGTCCTCGCACGGCTGGCCGCGGGCGAGTCGCTCAGCGAGGCAGAGGCGGAAGCCGCCTTCGGCATCATCATGGCCGGCGAGGCCACGCCCGCGCAGATCGCCGGCATGCTGATGGCCATGCGGGTGCGGCGCGAGACGGTGGCGGAACTCACCGGCGCCGTGCGGGCGATGCGCGCGCGCATGAACCGGGTGGAGGCGCCGGAAGGGGCCATCGACGTGTGCGGCACCGGCGGCGACGGCTCCGGCAGCCTGAACGTTTCCACCGCCGTCACCTTCGTATTGGCCGGGCTCGGCGTGACGGTGGCCAAGCATGGCAACCGGGCGCTGTCGTCCCGCACCGGCGGCGCCGATGTGCTCACGGCACTCGGCGTGAACGTGGAAGTGCCGCTGCCGCGCCTGCCCGCGGTGCTGCGTGCCGCCCATTGCGCCTTCCTGTTTGCCCCGCGCCACCACGCCGCCCTGCGCCACGCCGCCGGCCCGCGCGTGGAACTCGGCACCCGCACCATCTTCAACCTGCTCGGCCCGCTGGCGAACCCGGCCGAGGTGAAGCGCCAGCTCACTGGGGTGTTCGACCCCGCCTGGGCGCGGCCTATGGTGGAAACCCTGGCCAATCTCGGCTCCACCGATGTCTGGCTGGTGCACGGCCAGGGGCTCGATGAACTCACCACCGCCGGCGAGAACCAGGTGGTGGCCCTTACCGGCGGCACGATCCGCGCATTCACCGTCACCGCCGCCGAGGCCGGGCTGGACCATGCCCCGGTGGAGGCCATCCGCGGCGGCGATGCCACGGTGAATGCCGCGGCCCTGCTGGCCCTGCTGCAGGGCGCGAAAGGGGCCTATCGCGATACCGTGCTGCTGAACGCCGCCGCCGGGCTGATCGTGGCCGGCCGCGCCGGCAGCCTGCGCGAGGGCGTCGGGCTCGCCGCAGCGGCCATCGACGGCGGCGCGGCGCTCGCCGCCCTGGAAACGCTGAAGCGGGAGACGGCCGCATGACCGCCCCCCCGGACATTCTGCTACGCATCTGCGCCGACACCGCCGCCGAGGTCGCCCGCCGCAAGGCATCCGGCACGAACCTCGCCGAGCGCCTTGCCCAGGCCCCTGCCCCGCGCGGCTTTGCCGCGGCGCTCGACCGCAAGGTGGCAGCCGGCCAGTTCGGCATCATCGCCGAGATCAAGCGCGCCTCCCCCTCCGGTGGCGACATCCGCCCGCATTTCGACCCCGCCGAACTCGCCGCTGCCTACCAGCGCGGCGGCGCGGCCTGCCTCTCCGTGCTGACCGACGGCCCCTATTTCCGCGGCACCGACGACGACCTGGTCCGTGCCCGCGCCGGCTGCGACCTGCCGGCGCTGCGCAAGGATTTCATGATCGACCCCTGGCAGATCGACGAAAGCCGCGCGCTGGGGGCCGATTGCATCCTGCTCATCATGGCCGTGCTGTCCGACGCGCAGGCCGCCGAGATGGAGGCGCGCGCCTTCGAACTCGGCATGGACGTGCTGGCCGAAAGCCACGACCGCGCCGAACTGGAACGTGCGCTGAAGCTGCGCACCAGGCTCATTGGCATCAACAACCGCAATCTCAGGATCATGCAGACCAGCCTGGAGACCACGGTGGAACTCGCGCCGCTGGTGCCGGCCGATCGCGTCATCGTCGGCGAAAGCGGCTACAGGCTGCATGAGGACCTCGCCCGCATCGCCGGGCACGGCGTGAAGCGTTTTCTGGTCGGCGAAAGCCTGCTACGGCAGGAGGATCTCGCGGCCGCCACGCGGGCTTTGATGCTGGGATGAGCAACAAGCTGACGCATTTCGACGCCGAAGGCCGCGCGGTGATGGTCGATGTCGGCGGCAAGCCGATCACCGACCGCAGCGCCACCGCCCGCGCCCGGGTGGTGATGCAGCCCGCCACGCTGGCCATGATCCGCGGCGGCACCGCCAAAAAAGGGGACGTGCTGGGCGTCGCGCGCCTCGCCGGCATCATGGCCGCCAAGCGCACCGCCGACCTGATCCCGCTCTGCCATCCGCTGCCGATCACCAACGTGACCATCGAGCTGGAGCCCGCGGGTGAAGACACGGTGGAGATCGCCGCCACGGTGAAGACCACCGGCCAGACCGGGGTGGAGATGGAAGCACTCACCGCGGCGTCCGTCGCTGCGCTCACGGTGTATGACATGTGCAAGGCGGTCGATCGCGGCATGCGCATCGAGGGGCTGCGCGTGGTGGCGAAATCCGGCGGCAAGTCGGGCGATTTCACCCAGGAGTAGACGATGATCCCGGTCGAGGAAGCCCGCACCCGCATCCTGGCCGGCATCGCGCCCACCCCGGCCGAAGTGGTGGCGCTGGCCGAGGCCTGGGGCCGCGTTCTGGCCCGCCCCGTGCTCTCCCGCCTGACGCAACCGCCACGCGACGTCTCGGCGATGGACGGCTATGCCCTGCGCGCCGCCGATGCCACGCTGGGCGCCACGCTCGCGGTTGTCGGTGCGGCCCCCGCGGGACATCCCTGGGACGGGACGCTCGGCGCCGGCGAGGCATTGCGCCTGTTCACCGGCAGCGTGGTGCCGGATGGCGCTGATGCCATCCTGCTGCAGGAGGACGCGACCCGCAGCGGCGAGGCCGTGACGGTGAACGAGGCCGCCACCCAGGGCCGCCACATCCGCCGCGCCGGGCAGGACTTCGCTGCCGGCGATACGTTGATCGCGCCCGGCAAGCGCCTGAATGCACGGGATATCGGCCTGGCCGCCGCCGGCAATTCGCCCTGGCTCACCGTCCATCGCCGCCCGCGCGTGGCGATCCTGGCCACCGGCGACGAGATCGCCCTGCCCGGCGATCCCATCCCCCCCGGCGGCATCGTCAGCTCCAACAGCCATGCGCTGGCCGCCCTGGTGCGCGCCTCCGGCGGCGATCCCGTGGTGCTGCCGATCGCGCCGGATGATCGCGCGGCGCTGATGGCGGTGGCCGATTCGGTGCACGGGATGGACCTGCTGCTGACCAGCGGCGGCGCCAGCGTGGGCGAGCACGACCTGGTGCAGGAGGCGCTGGGCGCGCGCGGCCTTGTGGTGGATTTCTGGCAGATCGCGATGCGCCCGGGAAAGCCGCTGATGCACGGCCGCCTGGGCGACGTGCCGATGATCGGCCTGCCGGGCAACCCCGTCTCCTCCCTGGTCTGCGCCATCCTCTTCGTGGTCCCCGCCCTGCAGAAGCTCTCTGGCCTCGCGGCCGCAGCGCCGCCCACCGTGATGGCCCGCCTCGGCGCCCCGCTCGCCGCCAACGACAAGCGCGCCGACCACCTGCGCGCCACGCTCTCCACCGCGCCGGACGGCACGCTGGTCGCTACCGCCTTCCCGCGCCAGGATTCCTCCATGCTGCGCCTGATGGCCCAGGCCGGCGCGCTGATCCTGCGCGCCGCCCACGCCCCGGCGGCCGAGGCAGGGGCGCTGGTTCCGGTGATCCCGCTCGATGCGCTCGGGCTTTAGCCGGGTTTGCTGCGGAACCGCTTGACCCGCACCCGAGAACCTTTGTAGAACACGGTGGGCGTTGCCGGTTTGTTCCAAGCCGGCACTTCCCGCACCGCAGTTCCGCACGGGGAAACGACCGCATGCTGACGCGCAAGCAGCACGAGTTGCTGGTGTTCATCGACCGGCACCTCAAGGCCACCGGATTCTCCCCCAGCTTCGAGGAGATGAAGGAGGCGCTGGCCCTCAAGTCCAAGTCCGGCATCCACCGCCTGATCTCGGCGCTGGAGGAGCGCGGCTTCCTCTCCCGCCGCCACAACCGCGCCCGCGCGCTGGAGGTGGTGCGCCTGCCGGACGACCTGGCCGCGCGCGTCAGCGGGGAAGGAGATGTCGCGCCCCAGGCGGCGGCGCCCTTCGCCCCCAACGTGATCCGCGGCGATTTCAGCCAGCGCCTGCCCGGCGTGAAGGCGGCGGAGGCCACGGGTGCGGTGCAGTTGCCGCTCTATGGCCGCATTGCCGCCGGCCTGCCGATCGAGGCGATGCGCGATACCACCAACCACGTGGAGGTGCCCGTCTCCCTGCTGGGGGCCGGCGAGCACTATGCACTGGAGGTGGCCGGCGATTCGATGATCGAGGCCGGGATCCTGGATGGCGATACCGTCATCATCCGGCGCACCGAAGCCGCCGATAACGGCCAGATCGTGGTGGCGCTGGTGGACGAAGGCGAAGTGACGCTGAAGCGCCTGCGCCGCCGTGGCGCCTCCATCGCGCTGGAACCGGCCAACCCGCGCCACGAAACCCGCATCTTCCCCGCTGACCGGGTGCGCGTGCAGGGCCGCCTGGTGGGCCTGCTGCGGCAATACTGATGGAGCTGGTCGAACCCGCGCTGGAGCGGCTGGACGGATACGCCGCCGCACTTCGCCAGGGCTGGTCGCCCAGCAACACGCGCGATCTCTCCGGCGAGCAACTGGCCGCGATCGCGGCGGATGCCGAGGGGTTCATCGCCCAGTTCACCACCCCGGGCGGCACCGTCACGCTCGGCGACGGCACCGTGGTGCCGCGGCTGCCCGGCCCGGTGCGCTGGATGTGGGATGGCGCATTCTGCGGCAGCATCGGCCTGCGCTATCAGCCGGGCACGGAGGTACTGCCGCCCACGGCGCTGGGCCATATCGGCTATGCCGTGGTGCCGTGGAAGCGCCGCAACGGCTACGCCACCCAGGCGCTGCGCCAGATCCTGCCCCATGCCCGTGCCGTGGGGCTGCGCTGGGTGGAGCTGACCACGGATGCCGACAACGCCCCCTCCCAGCGCGTGATCCTCGCCAATGGCGGGGTGCTGATGGCGCGTGTGGCCGATGGCGTGCATCCCGGCCAGGACCGGCTGGTGTGGCGGATCGCCCTGCCCGGCTGATCATTCGCCGTCCGCCTGCGCTGGGGGCAGCACCGGCCCCGAGGGCTGGCGCGACCGTGTCGGCAGCTTGGTTACCCACGGCCGATCGCCGCGGTTCGTCCGGTCGCTCAGGATGCGCACCTTGTCCGGCTCCAGCCATGCGGCATGCGCGCCTTCGCGCCACACGCTGAACCGGTCGATGAACGCCACCGGGCAGTCCAGCCGCAGCGGTTCGGCCGCGATCACCAACGCATGGGCGCAGTCGCCGGCACCCGCGGGGCCGCGCAGCAGCCGCGCCGTGGGGCCGCCCGGGCGAAGGTGCAGCGTGCAGCCGCCGGTATCGCAGGCCAGCGCCCCGCCAGGATCGGTCGCCCCCACCAGCGGCAATGGCTGCCAGTCCCGCAATCCCAGCCGCGCCAGCCAGGCCGACAGCACGAAGTCGGAGCCCGACTGGGTGCGCTGGACATACAGCGTGCTGCCCGCCCGCAGCGCGATCAGCCGCGCATCGCCCGACACCAGCACATCCGGTGGAACATAGAGCGTGGCCGAGAGCAGCCCGGCCGCGATGCCCGCCAGCCCCAGCAGCCGCAGCCGGGTGCGCCACAGCGCCAGCCAGGCGAGGCCGAGGCTGTAGGCGGCCAGCCCCCATGGCGCGATCTGCGGCACCGGCACCACCGCCTGCGGCCAGGCGGCGACGTGGCGGGCGATCGCCAAAATGCCATCGACGCCCCATCCCATCGGCACCAGCGCGAGCCATTCCAGCCCCAGCGGCATCAGCAGCATCGCCGCCACCGCGGCCGGCATCACCAGCACGGAGGTCAGCGGCACCGCCACCATGTTCGCCGCCACGTAGTAGAGCTGCACCGCACCGAAATGGTAGGCGCCGAAGGGGGCCGAGGCGGTGCCGGCCAGCGCGCTGGTCAGTGCCAGCGCCACGAGCCACGCCCCCAGCTTGCGCACCCGCCGGCCATCGGCGGCCAGCCGCGCCAGCCAGGGCCGCAACGCCTCGAACCCCGCCACCAGGGCCAGCGTGGCGGCGAAGCTCATCTGGAAGCTGACGCGCGCGACCTCATAGGGCGCGGCCGCCGCCACCACCGCCAGCGCCAGCGCCCAGGAGCGCAGGGAGAGCGCGCGCCGGCCGACCAGGATGGCGAAGGTGACCAGCGCCGCCCCGGCCAGGCTGCGCAGCATCGGCACCTGGGCGCCGGTGAGCAGGGTGTAGAACGTGCCGGAGGCCAGCGCCGCCAGCGCCGCGATGGCCTTCACCGGCCAGTGCAGCGCGGTCCATTCCACCGCGGCCAGCAGCAGCCGCACGGCGGCGAACACCAGCCCCATGGCGATGGCCAGGTGCAGGCCGGAGATGCTGAGCAGGTGCGACAGGCCAGAATCGCGGAAGGCCTGCTGGTCTGCCGCCGCGATGGCGCCCTGCCCGCCCACCATCAGGCTGGCCGCCACCCGGCCTGTGGCGCCCGGCAGCGCGGCATGGACCCGTGCCGCCATCGCCTCCTGCAGGGCCTGGAACCAGGCCGCCATGCCGGATGGCGCGGCGGGGGCCAGGCGTTCCAGCGGGCCGAGGGCGTAGCCGTAGCCGGCGAGCCCGGTGTGGTAGGCATCGAACTGGATGTCCCAGCCGCCCGGCAACGGCGCGCCGGAGGGGGGCTGGAGCATGGCGCGCAGGCGAATGCGCTCGCCGGTGGTGACGTCGGCCGAGTCGGCCCGGTGGAGGCGGATGCGCAGGTTGCGGGCGAGTTCCGGGCCGTCGTTCAGGCTGGGGCGCTCCAGCGTGAGGCGCCTGCCCTGGGGCAGCAGTTCCACCTTGGCGATGGTGGCGGTGACGATGGTGGCGCGGGTGGGCAGCACGGGCTGTGGCGGCATGCGCTCGGTGGACCATTGCGCCAGGGCGAAGCCCAGCCCGAGGGATGCGGCCAGCAGGCCGAGGGCGCGCAGGCTGCGCCAGGCGGGGCCCAGCAGCACCAGGGCGAGCCCGCCTGCCGCCAGCCAGGGACCGATGCGGCCGGGGGGCTCCGCGCCCAGGGCGTAGTAGAGGGCAGCGCCGGCGGCCAGGGCGACGGCCAGGAAGGGGGCGGCGCGGCCGCGCTCCGCCTCTGCCACAAGGTTCGCGCGGTCGGCCAGCCAGGCGGCGGATCGCGTGAGGGCCGGTTGCATCCGGGCACGCTACGCGGCACGACTTGTCGCGTCATCCGGCTTCATTGCCGGTCGGCCACGAAATTTGCGGGAGAGCGCCATGGACTTCCCACGCCTGCTGGTCCGCTTCGCCGAGGCGGTGCAGCGCAATGACGGGGCGGGGCTGGCCGCCCTGTTCACGCCGGATGGGGTTTATGAGGACGGGTTCTTCGGGCCGCACCGGGGGGCGGCTTCGATCGCGGCGATGCTGCAGCGGTTTCATGATGGCGGGCGGGACTACTGGTGGGAGTTCCATACGCCAGTGGTGGCGGGGGACATCGGCTATGCGAGTTGGCGGTTCAGCTATGCCTCCCGCCGGGAGGGGGTGGCCGGGCATCCGGTGCTGTTCGAGGGGTTGAGCCGGTTCACGCTGCGTGATGGGTTGATCGCGCAGTACTACGAGGTGTTCGACCGTGGGCTGGCGCTGGCGCAGCAGGGGTATCCGGCGGCCGGCATTGCCAGCGTTTCGGCGAAGGCTGCCGCGCGGCAGAACGGCAAGGCGGAGAACCGCTGGCATCTCGCGCGATTCGGCCCCGCGGGGTAGAAACCCGGCATGACCGTACGCGTGCGCTTTGCCCCCTCCCCCACCGGACTGCTGCATATCGGCGGCGCCCGGACCGCTTTGTTCAACTTCCTGTTCGCCCGCCACCATGGCGGCCAGTTCCTGCTGCGCATCGAGGATACCGATCGCGAGCGCAGCACGGAGGCGGCGACCCAGGTGATCCTGGAGGGGCTGCAATGGCTCGGCCTCGCGCATGACGAGCAGACGGTGTTCCAGAGCCAGCGGGCGGGCCGGCATGCCGAGGTGGCGCGGGCGATGGTGGCGGCCGGGACGGCCTATCACTGCTACCTCTCGGCCGATGAACTGAAGGCGATCCGCGAGGCTGCCGCCGCCGAGGGGCGGGTGGAGAAGTTCCGTTCGCCGTGGCGCGATCGCGATCCGGCCGAGGCGCCGGTGGGCGTGGCGCCGGCGATCCGGCTGCGCGCGCCGCGCGAGGGCGAGACGGTGATCGACGATCTCGTGCAGGGGACCGTTCGCGTCGGAAACGCCGAGCTGGATGACATGATCATCCTGCGTAGCGACGGCACGCCGACCTACCAGCATGCGGTGGTGGTGGATGACCACGACATGGCGATCACCCATGTGATCCGTGGCGACGACCACCTGACCAACGCGTTCCGCCAGGCGCAGATCTATGACGCGATGGGCTGGGAGCGGCCGCGCTTTGCGCATATCCCGCTGATCCATGGCGAGGACGGCAAGAAGCTTTCGAAGCGGCACGGGGCGGTTTCGGTGCTGGAGTTCGAGGAGCAGGGCTACCTGCCGGAGGCGATCTGCAACTACCTGCTGCGGCTGGGCTGGGCGCATGGCGATGTGGAGTTGCTGGACCGGGACGAGGCGGTGCGGCTGTTCGATCTCGACGGTGTCGGGCGTGGGGCGGCGCGGATGGACTATGCCAAGCTCGGCTTCGTCAATGCGCATTGGCTGAAGCAGCGCGACGATGGCTGGCTGGCGCAGGAGGTGGCGCGGCGGTTGGCCGGGCGGCCCAGCCTGGCGCTGGGGACCGCGGCGATCCATCGCATCCAGGCGCTGATGCCGGCATTGAAGGAGCGGGCCAGGACTCTGGTGGAACTGGCGGATTCCGCGGCCTTTTTGGCGCATTCGCTGCCCTTGCCGTTCACGCCGAAGGCCGAGGCGCAGTTGACCGCGGAGGCGCGGCTGTTGCTGCGCGAGGCCGGGGCGGCGCTGGCGGCGAGTGACTTCACGGTCCCTGGCATCGATGCGGCGCTGCGGGGGTTCGCGGAGGCGAAGGGGGTGAAGCTGGGGCAGGTGGCGCAGCCGTTGCGGGCGGCGTTGACCGGGAGCACCGTGAGCCCCGGCATCGATGCGGTGTTGGCCGCGCTGGGGCGGGATGAGGCCCTGGCGCGCATCCAGGCCGCCAGCACGTGACCGCTGCGCCGCGCGATCCGGCACGGCGGCGCGCCGATACGCTGGCCCGGCTGGGCAGCGATGTGGATGTGTGGGTGGCGACGGCGCGCGGGGATGTGCCGCACCTGATTCCGCTGTCGTTCCTTTGGGACGGGGCGCGGCTGCTGCTGGCGACGCCGGACAGTTCGGTGACGGCGCGGAACCTGCGGGCCACCGGGCGGGCGCGGCTTTCCCTGGGGACGACGCGGGATGTGGTGGTGATCGAGGGTACCGCCGATTCGCTGCCGGTGGCGGCGGTGCCGGCTGCCACCGCCGATGCCTTTGCCGCCCGCACCGGGTTCGACCCGCGGCAGAGTGCGGCGCGGATGGCGTTCATCTGGATCACCCCGCGGCGCATCCAGGCCTGGCGGGAGGAGAACGAGCTGGTGGGGCGGGAGCTGATGCGGGATGGGGCCTGGCTGGGGTGAGGCATGGGTCCCGGAGCGCCTGGCGCCCCGGGATAAGCTTGCGGCCGTCAGACGGGTTGGTGCATCCGGCGCCGGCGCAGCCCCGCCAGACCCAGCAGGCCCGCTCCCAGAACGGCCAGGCTGGCAGGTTCCGGCGTGGCGGTCGCTGCCTGCGCCAGCGTTCCACCCATGGCGAAGCCCGGTGCCTGCTGCATGCCTGCCGCGTTGATCGCCGCCACGGCAGCGGCGTTCAGCGGGATCGAGGTGACGGTGTAACCGTCCGCATCAGTATAGGAGCGGGCCCCATACAACGTGCCGGAGGCCAGGTCGGTCCAGATATCGCCACGGCCCGAATTTGAGGTGA
>JBIKOJ010000162.1:0-12263 GCA_044358135.1 Acetobacteraceae bacterium
TTCTGCGCAAATCGATCCCCCGCCCATCTCCCACTGATCTCCCGCCTCATCCCCTGACGATCCCCCGACGATCACGACTACAGGCCGTCGGGTCGCAGTTCATCCTCTCCCCAGGTTTCGCTGACACCCTGAGGAGAGCGACATGCCGGTTCGGCATCTCACGCAACGCGAATTGGCCCAACGCTGGCGCATCAGCCCGCGGACGCTCGAGCGTTGGCGCTGGCTTCAGGAAGGCCCGCAGTTCCTGAAGATCGGCGGCCGCGTCGTTTACCGTCTCGAAGACATCGAGGCGTACGAGGCGAAGAAGACGCAGGAGATACCCCGGTGAGCGCGCCAGCACAGGGCCGCGTTTTCGCTGCACCACGCACAAATGATTTTGTTTTCTCTCTAGTGCGCGAGCGAAGCCGAGCGAAAACATTCGAATTGGTGCCCGTCGCCACTGCCAGTATTTCAATGGGAATGAAGATCACCGATTCCGCCCGCACTGTCATTGCCGACGAGGCCACGCTGCTCGCGTGGGTCGAGAAGGCCCTGCCGGGCGCACGCTCCATCTACCATGTCGGGCACCTCGCATCGGATCGCTCCCAGGACACCTCGCGTCTGGCAGCCCCGGAGCGCGCGGCACTCAACAGGATCGCCCACCGCGTCATGAGCCTCGTCGAGCAGGGCGTGGTGATCGCCGTGCAGCAGCGCCTCGACGACGGGCAGATCGCCTATCTCGCGATCATGGCGCGCCCGCGCGCGGTGAGATCACGGGCGCTGCGGGGCCATGTCCCTCCGGAGCGGCAGCGTCATTTCTCCCACGGCACCAATCGCACCGAGGTCTACGAGGCAGTGCAGGCCCGCAACTCATCCGCCGACCTGCCGTCGCTTGCCTCCATCTCAGCCGCCACCCGGTCGGTAGCGCAATGAACGCCCTGGTCCGCTACGAACAGGCCCGCACCGCGCTGGCAGAATGTGCCCGCATCGATGAGGCATCGGAGATCCGCGACAAGGCCGCGGCGCTCGCCGCCTATGCCCGCCAGCGCGACGACCGCGACCTCGAGGTTTGGGTGCGGGAGATCCACCTCCGCGCCTGCGTGCGCATTGGGGTGCTGAGCCGCGATCTCGATCAGGCTCAGACGTTTCGTCAAGTCGACGGTGCCCGCGTTCGACTTCCCACCGGTGGGAAGTCGAAGGCCGATGCCCTGGCAGATGCCGGCATCTCCACCAGTACTGCACAGCGCTACGAGGAACTCGCCGGCGGCCGCGAGGGGCAGGCTCAGGCCGCAGGCCATGCCGCCATGGAAGCCTACTTCGCGCAATCCCGCGCCGAAGGCGCGCCGCCCACCATGGCGGGGCTGCGCGGCGCGGTGCGCGGCGCACTCCAGGCCACGCTCGGCCCGCTGCCGAGCCGCCCCAAGCGTCCGTCACCTCCTTCCGACCAGCCGAAGGTCGCGCCCATCGGTGCCGATTGGGCTGACTGGACGGCCGCCGTCCTCACCGTAGCGACCCTGCCTACCGACTTCGCCTCGCTCGCGCGCCGTAGCCCACGTGCCCTGCTCGCGGATCTTCGCAGCGAGGCCCGCGAGGCGCTGCAGCGGCTGCCTCTCTGGATCAACGCCCTGGAGAATGAACATGACCACAGCGCATGACCGCATGCGTACGCTCATCCGCGAAGCCCGCATCAGCGTTCATCACCGGGGAAACGTCCCGGCCATCGTCAGCGAGATCGTGCGCGGCGCCGCCGAGACGATCCGCCAGGATGATCAGCTGTTCGGCGTCGTGCTGTCGACCGCGCTGAACAAGCTGATCCGCGATGATCTCAAGCGCAGCGCTGAAAGCGTCGACCACGCCGAGGGCCTGCGCGCCGAACAAATGGAGATGTTCCCGCAAGATGCGCGGGCGACGGTCGAGCAGATCGGCCGCGGCGAGGTGTTCGTGCCGAGCCGCAATGCCTTCGTCCCGCTGTTGCCGAACCACCTGCAGCCACAGGAGATCGACGAGGCCGGCCAATACCTGATCGACCACGGCGGCGACTGCATCCGCCGTGGCGGCCTGCTGCGCCGTCTCGGTCGGATCATGCAGACCCATCGCCAGGCGGCGTGAGGACACGCCAATGGGAAAAGCATCGCGCGACAAGGGCCTGCGGCGCGAGCGGGCCATCGTCGAGGTTCATACCAAGTGCGGCATCCGGGCCGAGCGCGTGCCGCTGTCCGGCGCCACCCACTACCGCGGCAACGGTGCCGACGTCGATCTCTACGTCCGCGGCGTTGCGCCACTGAAGGCCGAGGTCAAGGCCCGCGGCGAGGGCAATGGCTTCCGCACCCTGGAACGCTGGCTCGGCGCCAACGACGCGCTGTTCCTGTGGCGTGATCGTGCCGCGCCCTTCGTGGTGCTGCCCCTACACGTCTGGCTGGAAATCGTTCGCCGCAGCGCGCGCGTCGATGCCGACGCGGACGCCGACCGGGTGGAGCGCCGCCGCGGCGTGGAACTGGGCCCCGTCCCATCCAACGACGCGGTCGCCCGCCAAGTCGCCTGAACTTTTCCCCTCCCCCACACCCCATGGAGATCTCACGTTGAGCAATCGAACAACCCTCGCGCAGATGCGTGAGATGGACACTGGGCAGATCGCCCAGTTGCCCGTCGACCATCTGGTTCTGCTGGCCGACGATATCGCCGACCTCAAGGCCGACACCAAGCGGGTCGGCGACAAGTTTGCCGCCGCCCTCCACGCCCGGTTCGGCGACCAGGCAGCGGTCGCCCGGCGCATGGAGGGCAAGGACACCGGCCGGGTCCGCTTGGTCATGGACGGCGTCGAGATCGTCGCCGACCTGCCTAAGCGCACCGAGTGGCAGCAGGCCAAGCTGGCCGAAGCCGTCGCGGCGCTGCGGGGGTGGGGCGAGGACCCGGCCGACTACGTCACCATCGAGATGAGCGTGCCGGAGAGCCGCTACGGCGCCTGGCCGCCGCGCATCCGCGCCCTGTTCGAGCCGGCGCGCACCGCCAGTGCCGGCCGTCCCTCCTACACCCTCAGCCGAAAGGATGCCGCGTGATGGCCCACGAACTGCGCATCCAGGTCGCCATTCCGCTCGCCGGTGACGCCATGGCCCGCGCCAAGGACGTCGCGGCTTTCGAGCCGACGCTCGACAGTTTCACTGAGGCCGTCGCCCGGGCCGGCGGACAGATCCAGGTCGACGTCGTCAAGGCCAAGCCCCGCCCCAACAAGGAACCCAATTGATGGCCATCTCGCTCGCATCCCTGCGCCGCGGCGGTGAGGCTCGCCCCCCCCGGCTGCTGGTCTACGGCGTCGCCGGTGTCGGAAAGACCAAGCTGGCCGCCGACGCGCCGAACCCGGTGTTCCTGCAGACGGAGGACGGGCTCGGCGGCATCGACGTCGCGACCTTCGGCCTGCTGCGCAGCTTCGACGAGGTGATGGCGGCGATCGCCAGCCTCTACACCGATGCGCACGACTTCCAGACCGTGGTGCTGGACAGCCTCGACTGGCTGGAACCGCTGGTCTGGCGGCACACCTGCGCGCTCCAGCCCACCCCCTGGGCCAACATCGAGCAGCCGGGCTTCGGCAAGGGGTATGGCGCCGCCGTCGATGTGTGGCGCGACTTCCTGGAGGGCATCAACAGCCTCCGCGACGAGCGCGGCATGGCGGTGGTGCTGATCGCGCACGCGGACATCAAGCGCTTCGACAGCCCGGAGACCGAACCCTACGACCGCTACCAGCCCAAGCTGCATGCGCGGGCCTCGGCGCTGATCCAGGAGCACGTCGATGCCGTGCTGTTCGCCAACTACCGGATCAGCACGCTGAAGTCCGACGCCGGCTTCGGCAAGAAGGTCACCCGCGGCGTGAGCGGTGGCGACCGCCTGCTGCACACCACCGAGCGCCCGGCTTACCTGGCGAAGAACCGCTTCGGCCTGTCCGACACGCTGGAGCTCGCCTGGCCGACGCTGGCCGCCGGCATCCCATTCTACGCCGGTGCCGCGGCCGATGCCGACACCTCCCCCACCACCATTGCCATCACCCAGGGAGCCTGACATGGCCCAGATCACCTTCGATGCCAGCAGCGTCGCGCCCGAAGCCCCGCGCGAACTGCTGCCGCCCGATCGCTATCCCGTGCAGATCGTGCAGAGCGAGATGCGCGCCACCAAGGCTGGCGACGGCCAGATGCTGTGGATCGAGATGGACATCATCGACGGTCCCTTTCGCGGCCGGAAGATCTGGGACCAGCTCAACCTGGTGAACCGCAGCGAGATCGCGCAGGAGATCGCCCAGCGCCGGCTCTCCGCCATCTGTCATGCCGTGGGCCAGGTGCAGGTGACCGACAGCCAGCAGCTGCACTTCAAGCCGATGCTCTGCACCTTGAAGGTCGAGCCGGCCGGCATCGACCGGCGCACCGGCCAGCATAAGGACACCCACAACAAGATCACCGGCTACCAGCCCATGTCGGGGACAACCGTCACGGCCCGGCCCGCGGCTCCGGTGGCCCCGGCGCGGCCCACGGCACCGTCCCCTGCGCCGGCACAGCCGCCCCGTCCTGCCGCCGCCGCGCCTGCCACCCCGCCCTGGCGGCGTCAGGGTTGAGGGCGCACGCCATGGCGCTCCTGCCTCCTCCCCCCGAACCGACCGTGGCGGCGATCTATGCCGCGTACGAAGCCGACAGCGCCGATGGGTATCGCGCCCATCTCGGCGCCTCGGTGATCGGGGGCACGTGTGACCGGGCCATCTGGTATGGCTTCCGGTGGGCGAGCCGGGTGCGCCACACCGGCCGGCTGCTGCGGCTGTTCGAGACCGGCAACCTGGCCGAGGCGCGTTTCGTGGCCAACCTGCGCCGCATTGGCGTCACCGTGCTCGACCTCGACCCGAACACCGGCCGGCAATGGACGCTGCGCGACGCCACCGGCCACTTCGGTGGCAGCATGGACGCGGTGGCAATCGGCCTGCCGGAGGCGCCGAAGACCTGGCACGTCTGCGAGTTCAAGACGCACAGCGAGAAGTCCTTCCTCGCCCTGCAGAAGGATGGCGTCGCCGCATCCAAGCCGGCGCACTGGGCGCAGATGCAGGTCTACATGCACCTCGCTGGGCTCGATCGCGCATTCTACCTGGCGGTGAACAAGAACACCGACGAACTCTACCAGGAACGCATCCATGCCGATGCCGAGGCCGGGTTGCGCCTGCTCGCCAAGGCCGAGCGCATCATCCAGGCATCGCGACCACCGGCCCGCATCAGCGACGACCCGGCCTGGTGGCAGTGCCGTTTCTGCGACCATCACGCGGCGTGCCATGGCGACGCCGTGCCCGAGCGACATTGCCGTTCCTGCCTGCACAGCACGGCCACTGCCAATGGCCAATGGCACTGTGCCCGGCACGCATGCCTGTTGTCGTCCGACGACCAGCGCAGCGGCTGCGCGGCCCACCTGCTGATCCCCGACCTGGTCCCCGGCACGCAGATCGATGCTGGCGAGGACTGGGTCAGCTACCGCACGCCGGACGGCACAGAATGGCGCGACGGCATTCCCCCATCCCCGCTCCAATCGCAGGAGACTACCCATGCCGCTTGATGGCAGCAGCAGCGTCGAGCTGAAGCCACTGACCTTCGTCAGTGCCTTCCATGAGGTGCGGCCCCTGAGCCCCGCCTATGTCGAGCGGCTGCGCCAGAAGGTCCGTGCCATCGGCGTGAAGCCCTACCCGCTGTCGGTCACCCCTGCCGGCGTGCTGTTCGATGGCCGCCACCGCTTCGAGGCGTTCCGGGCCGAGGGCACCCTCGATGACGTGAAGTTCCTGTTGGAAGGTTTCTCCCAATGGGCAAATAGTCGGGAGATCGCAGCATGACACAAGACCTGTTGCTGATCGTCACGATCAAGAACAACGCGATGCTGGTCGCCATGAATGCCGCGGGCTACGACAGCGCAGCGGCGCTCGCGCGAGACAGCAAGGTCTCGTCTCGCCTGGTTTACGAATACCTGAACCTCAAGTTGGCGCCGGTGCGCCAGGATGGCGAGTGGCGCAGCTGCATCCTGGCGATCTCCCGGACGCTGCGGCGGCTGCCGGAAGACCTGTTTCCGCCACCGTTCCTGCGGCGCGCGCTGACCACCAATCGCGTGACGCGGGAGATTGACGCCGAGCAGCTGCCCGCGCTGATGGGAGGCACGCCCTCCATCGCTTACGACCCCGAACGGGCCGTCGCGATAGGTGATGCGCTCGGCGCGCTGAACACGGCGTTGGCACGGCTTCGCCCGCGCGAGCAGCACGTACTCAAGTTGTATTACGGCCTCGATGGCGAGGAGACGCGCACGCTCGACGAAATTGGGGGCACCCTCGGCGTCAGTCGGGAGCGTGTGCGCCAGATCCTGGCGCGCGCGCAGCGCATTCTGTCGGCGTCCCGACACCAGTTGCGAGACCAGTGCGCGGCGCTGCTCGAAGACGCAACGGGCGAGGTGGTGTGATGAGCATCACCCTTCGTCCGTATCAGCGCGCGGCGATCGACGCGCTCTATGGCTACTTCGCCGAACAGGCCGGCAATCCGCTGATCGTGCTCCCAACAGGCACGGGTAAGAGCCTGTGCATCGCCGGCTTCATCCGTGAGGCGATCGAAAGCTACCACGACACCCGCGTCCTGGTACTGACCCACGTCCGGGAACTGATCTCCCAGAACTTCCTGGCGCTGCTGCGCGCCTGGCCCGAGGCGCCGGCCGGCATCTACTCGGCCGGCCTGTCCCGCCGCGACATCCGCGCGCAGATCCTGTTCGCCGGCATTCAGTCGATCCATCGCCACGCCAGCCGGGTGCAGCGCTGCGACCTGGTGCTGATCGATGAGGCGCACCTGCTCGGCCGCAACGACAGCGGCATGTACCGCTCCTTCCTGGCCCAGTTGAACGAGGTCAACGCCGGCCTGCTGAAGGTGGTGGGCTTCACTGCCACCCCCTACCGCCTCGACAGCGGGATGCTCCACGAGGGCCGCGACCGGCTCTTCACCGACATCGCCTACGAGGTGCCGGTGCTGGACATGATCCAGCAGGGCTACCTCTCGTCGGTCATCCCCAAGCAAACCGACACCCAACTCGATGTCGCCAACGTGGGCAGCCGCGGCGGCGAGTTCATCGCCAAGGACCTCGAGGCCGCCGTCGATCGCGACGAGGTGACGCGTGCCGCCGTTGAGGAGATCGTCCGTCACGGCGACGGCCGCGGCTCCTGGCTGGTGTTCTGCGCTGGCGTCGCCCATGCCCGTCATGTCGGCGATGCCATCCGCGAGCATGGCGTCTCCTGCGAGACGGTGACCGGCGACACCCCGGCGCCCGAGCGCGACCGCATCCTCGCGGCGTTCAAGGCCGGGCGACTGCGCTGCGTCACCAACGCCAATGTGCTGACCACCGGCTTCGACGCGCCCGGTGTGGACCTCATCGCCCTGCTGCGCCCCACCAAGAGCGTCGGTCTCTACGTCCAGATGGTCGGGCGCGGCACGCGGCTCGCCGAGGGCAAGGAGGACTGCCTGGTCCTCGACTTCGCAGGCAACACCGCGCGGCACGGGCCGATCGACACTGTCGATGGCCGCAAGAAGGAGAAGTCGGAGGAACCTGGGGAGGCGCCGATCAAGGTCTGTCCCGAATGCCAGGCGATCAACCATGCCAGCATCCGCCTCTGCACCGCCTGCGGCTTCGAGTTCCCGCCACCCGTCGTGAAGGTCGCCGCCCGCGCCGCCTCCGACGCGCTGCTGTCGACCCAGCAGAAGGCGGAATGGAGCGAGGTCACCGGCGTCACCTACGACCGCCACGAGAAGCCGGGCAAGCCGCCTTCGCTGCGCGTCACCTACCGCTGCGGGCTCGCCACGCACAGCGAATGGGTCTGCTTCGAGCACACCGGCTATCCCCGCGAGAAGGCCTGTGCCTGGTGGCAGCGCCGCGTCCAGGGTGTCCCGGCGCCCCGCACCGTCGATGACGCCTTGGGATACGTCACGGCGCTGCCGGCGCCAAGCGCGATCCAGCTTCGGCCGGTGGGCCAGTACACCGAGATCGTCGGCATGAGGTTCGGGTGAGATGCAGCACGTGCGATCGCCCCGCCCGCCATTGGGACTGGTTCCACCGCGAGCGTGCGCTGCGCGTGCACTGGACGGTGCCGACCTGCTCGCGGGTCTGCCTCGAGATCTGGAAGGAGCGACGGATGGTTGACCCCAACGAGCATGAGCTCGCCGCCATGCGTCGCGCCGGTGATGCCGCAGGCGAATTCATCGATGCGCTCGGCCGCACCGACATGGCCGCGTGGTCACCGGCGGAGTGGGTCAGTTTCGTGGAAACGCTCTGCGGCGCCTACGTCGATTCACTGATCGAGCAGCAGATCGCGATCAACGCCGCGGCGAACAAGGTGCAGGGCCTGCCAGGATGAGCGACAGCACCCAGTTCGAGGAACAACCCGGGAAGCACGAACCAGTCGGCGGTGGCGGGCTGGCGGATGCCGCCATCGCGCTGGGCGTGCCGGTGTTCCCCTGCGATGCCAACAAGCGGCCCCTGACGCGGCACGGCTTCAAGGACGCCACCGCCGACCCTGCCGTGATCCGTCGCCTGTTCGCCAACCCTGCCGCTGTCATGATCGGCATGCCGACCGGCGAAGTGACGGCGCTGGTGATCGTGGACGTCGACGTCAAGGAGGGGCGTCAGGGGCAAGCATGGCTTGATGCCAACAGCCAGCGGCTGCCACAGACCTGGACCGTGCGCACGGCCTCCGGCGGGCTGCACCTCTATTTCCGCTGGCCCGACCAGCCCATCCGCAACAGTGCCAGCAAGATCGCACCCGGCATCGACGTGCGCGGCGATGGTGGATACGTCATCGCGCCACCGTCGCCCGGCTATGAGGTGGTGAACGACGCCGAGGTGGCCGACGTTCCGGACTGGCTCCTGCCGTCCCTGCTACGCCAACCCGTGACGCCGTCCGCCCGCGTCGCGTCTCGCCCAACACTGGAGCACGAGGGCAGCGCCATCGGACGGGTAGCGCTGGACGAAAGATGCGAGCAGATCTGCAATGCACCGGATGGCAGCAAGCATCAGATGGTGAACGAAGCCGGCTTCGCCATCGGCGGCATGGTTGCCGCGGGGCACCTCGATGAACGCAGCGCGTGGAATGCGCTGGCAGATGCCCTATCCGTGCTGCTCCCACGATGTCAGGACCAGAGCGCCGCCGAGCGGACGCTGCAGCGCGCCTTCCGCGAGGGCATGGCACAGCCACAGCGTGTGCTGCCGCCTGAACCGGAGCCGGTCCATCCAGCCGCCCCGTTCCTGGCGAAGCTGCACGCCACCCGAGCGAAAGAGCAGGCCGAGCCGCTGCCCGTGCCGGCAGGCATCGCGCAGCCCGGCGGCGTATTGCAGATGCTGGTGGAGGAGTGCGTCAGAACCGCCCTTCGCCCACAGCCATTCCTGGCCCTCGGCGCCGCCATCTGCGCCATCGGGGTGCTGGCCGGGCGTAAATATCGCACCCGCACCGACCTGAGAACCAACATCTACATCGCCGCCGTGGCCGAGAGCGGTGGCGGAAAGGACCATGCACCAGAGGTGATCAGGCGTTGCTTCGATCTGGCGGAGCTGGATCGTTACCTGGGCGGCGAAAGCCTGGCCTCCGGCCGCGGCATGGTATCCGCCCTGGAGCAGCATCCCGCGCGGCTGTTCCAGATCGACGAGTTCGGGCTGTTCCTCAACACCGTCACCGGGGGCAAGGCGCCGGCGCACAAGGCCGAAATCTGGTCCGACCTGATGAAGCTCTACAGCCGGGCGAAAGGCGTCTACCGCGGCACCGAGTACGCCAACAAGAAAGACGCCCCTCGCGTCGACATCAACCAGCCCTGCGTCTGTTTCTACGGCACCACCACGCCCTCGACCTACTGGAAGGCGCTCGAAGGCGGTGCGCTGATGGACGGTTCGCTCGCACGCTTCCTGGTGTTCGTCACCGACAATGACCGGCCCGATCGAAACCGCGACGCCGAGATCATCAACCCGCCGACCGCACTGCTGGAAGCGCTGAAGACGATCATCCGCGGCCAGGGCAACCCGCTGCCGCCCGGCAACCTGCCGGAAGCGCATGTGGCGCCGATGACGGCCACCGAGGAGCCAGAGCCATACACCGTGCCCATGACGGCCGCGGCCGACGCCCTGCACGACCGCAAGCTGGCGGAGGAGGACGCCTGGGCAAAGCGGGTGGCCGGCACACCGAAGGCCTCCATCGTCAACCGGCTGGGCGAGAACGCCAGCAAGCTGGCCTTGATCTGCGCCATCAGCCGCAACCCGGAGCACCCACAGATAACCGAGGTTGAGTTGTCATGGGGCTGGGCGCTGGCAGAGCACTGCACCAGGACCGTGCTCCGCGACGCCGAGCGCTTCCTGGCCGATAGCGAGTTCGAGGCGCGACTGAACAAGGCCATCAACATCGTCGGCAAGCACGGCCCCTGCAGCCGGCGTGACATGTTCCACAAGGGTCTGAAACTTGCCGAGCGGGAGTTCAGGGACGTGATCAACGCACTGGTGACGCACGGGGTGTTCATCGAGATCCACCCGCCCCCCGCCAACGGCGCCGGGCGCCCTCCTGGCCCTCGCTACGTGCTGGCCCAGCCGCCCAGCGACCTGCCGGCCGAAGAGGACGCATGAGATGATTCACGCAATTCGGCGACCTCGACCTAAGCCGTTGAAACAAAGCCTTTGTGGATTTTGTGTTTTCGTGCGCGGGCACGAAGGGGAGACCTCCCCCATCCATGCACATGGGACCACGGGAGAACCCCTCATACAATATCACAATAATAACAATAATATATATATCAATGATGTAGAGGGGAGTTGTGTCGTGTTCCTGGGGATTGCGTGGATGGCGGTTCGCCGCCCTGCGTCTCTCGGCAATCTGATGGTGCCGGCATGACCCGTGCCAACACCGGCACAGTGCCTGGCGCACCCCGCTCGCCCCGCTCCAGCCTCGACCGTGGTTCCAGCGTCGCCTCGGACGCCGATCTGGAAGCGATGCGTGCCGCGGCGTGGCACCGCCATGGTGTCGCGGCCCTGGCCATCAACGACATCACCGACGCGTGGCTGCGTCAGGCCCTCATCAACGAGGCCACACGGCGCTGGGGGCGCCGCAATGGAGGACATGCCCATGGCCGCTAGGAAAAACCGTCAGAAGGAGCGCGTTGTCCTGGAGGATCTGTCGAAGCCGTCGCAATGGCGGCTGCAGCACGGTGCGTTCGAGCCGCGCAGCTTCGACGCCGACCCGGACACCGGGGTGGTTGTCGGGCATCACCGGGCCGTCGACACGCTCGGGATGATGCTGCGCAACGGCGCCATCGGCCAGGAACTGTACGACACCGGCGTGCTGTTCCGCGCGCTGTTCCGCAAGGCGGCCATCGATCGCGTGATGACGACGACCTTCCTGCGGCTGCCAGGCCAGCGCGTGGATCACCTGTCCGAGACCAACGTGCACGCCAGGATCAAGATTGCGGACGCCATGGATGTGCTGGGCGGCCACTACACCGCGGTCGGCTCCTGTGCCTGGCACGTGCTCGGCTGCGAGACGTCGGTGCGGGAGTGGGCATTGCGGCAGGGCTGGTCGGGCCGGCCGATCGCGCCGCAGAACGCGCAGGGCATGTTGGTGGCGGCCCTCGGCGTGCTCGCGGTCCACTTCGGCTTGTTGTCGCGGCCGCGAGCTGCGTGACTGGAAGAAGGAGGCCAAAGAAAACGCGGCGATAGTAGTATAGCGTAACAACGCGAAAGAATGGCGTATTGAACAGCTGCAAATCACAAGGCTATAATCTGCCCACGGTATAAAGGTCCGCCCGGCACAGGGCGGGCCGAACTATCCGCCTCAGAAGCGTCGATGCGAGGGTTCCTTCGTAGCCCATAGCAATGCGGGGGGCAGGAGCGCGATAGACCCCTAGCGCTAGGTCCCAATTTTGGTTCGCGGTGCGCAAACACCGCCTAGCAGCCCGCGGAACTCCGCTACTTCTGGCCGCGCCGTCTCCCCGCAGTTTGCACTTTCCACAATCCGGATGCCGCCGATGACCCTCCCCTGGATGGCCGCGAAGATTGTGCTGCGTCCGGTCGGCGAGCTGCGTGCGCACGCCGGCAATGCCCGGTTCCACTCGGCCGGCCAGATCGAGCAGATCAAAGCCAGCATGCTGGCGTTCGGGTTCACCAACCCGCTGCTGGTGGATGAGGACGGCGTGCTGATCGCCGGCCACGGCCGACTGGACGCGGCGCAGGCCCTGGGCGTCGCCAAGGTGCCGGTGATCGTGCTGAAGCACCTGTCG
>JBIKOJ010000172.1:0-11634 GCA_044358135.1 Acetobacteraceae bacterium
GCCTCATGGCTGAACAGCGGGTCCATCCGCACCGCCCCCGTGAACCAGTCCGCCGGCCCCTTCCCCGAAGCCTGGCTCCCCGCCCGCCTGATCTCCATCGCCGTTCTCCCTCTTGTCCCTCCCCACCTGCCCCCCAACCGCCCCGGCTTCAACCCGCCCCGCACATGCCAGGATTTTTTGCCCGCACCCCTTGCATCGCTAACGTAAGTTAGTTATATTCCCACCCATGAGCACCGCATCCCTCCCCACCCCGGCCGAGCCGAGCGCACAGGGCCACTCCGCCCTGGCGGTGGAGGAGCTTGCCCACACCATCGATGCCATCCTCGCCGCCCTCCTCACCCTCCTGCGAACCTTCGCCCGCTACACCATCGCCCTCGGCCCGCTCGAAACCCCGGTCTGGAACCGCATCTCCCGCACCCGCGTCCGCCTCGCCCGCGCGCTGGCCCATCTCGCCGCCGGCCACACGCCGCGCCCCGCCCGCCCCCGCACCCCGCGCCCCAGCCCCGCCCCGCGCGAAAAGGACCCCCGCGCCCACGTCCCCGTCCGCCGCCACGGCTGGCTCGGCGCCCTGCTCGATCATCACGTGCGCGCCTTCGCCTCCCAGCTCGAATTCGCCCTCGCCCGCCCCGGCGCCGCCGAACTCCTCGCCAGTTCTCCCGCCGCCCGCCGCACCCTGCGCCCGCTCTGCCGCATGCTCGGCACCGAACTCCCCGCCGCCCTGCGCCCGCCCCCGCGCCCGCCCCGCGCACGGCCCGCCCGGGACCCGAAGCCCGCCAAAACCCCCAGGCCGCCCAGCCACGGCCTCGCCGAAGGCGACCAGCCCTTCCGCCCCTACGTCCTCAAGGCCATCCGCTACGCCAGGCGCCACGGCCTCTGGCGACCCTGGAAACCCGACTAGCCCACCCACGCCCATTTCGTTCCGATGTCGTAATTTTTAGCACGGTGCAGGCGAAGCCGGCATCCGCACCAGCACCCCATCGGCCAGAAGCTGCGCCACCGTCGCATCCGTCTGCACCTGCGTCGCCCCGCCGGGCTCGTCGAACCATCCGGCCGCCCGCCCGATCCACACCGGCAGCGGGCTCGCCACCCGGAACACCGAATAGGGCTGCCCCGCGCACACGCTCGGCAGCGCCCGCGCCCGGAACGCCGCCCCCTTCGGGCTCAGGAACCGCCCACCATCCGCCCCGAACCGGTCCAGCAGCACGCCCGCCGGCAGCACGATCGGCACCGCCGCGCCCCTGAACCCGTCATCCGGCGGCCAGCGCACCCCGCCCCCGTCCAGCCATGTCGCCGCCAGCTCCGGCCGCACCCAACCCGGCCGCTCCACCGGCGGCGCGCACCCCGCCACCACCACCGCCAGCAGCACCGCCCACCGCATCGCCTGCCCCCGCACCCTTTCGTTGCGGAAACCTTACGGAGGGGCACCACCCCGCGCAACCCGCGTTGAGCCAGATCAACGCACCCCCGTCACCCAACCGTCACACTCCCCTAAACCCAGGAGGCGAAGATGGCCCAGCGCAAGATCGCCGACGTCGTCCGGCGCACGCCCGTCACCCTGCCCGCCACCGCCACGGTGCAGCAGGCCTGCCAGGAAATGCACACGAACGGCATCGGCGCCGTCATGGTCATCGATGCCAACGGCACCCTCGAAGGCATCTTCACCGGCCGCGATGTCGTCCGCCTCCTCGCCGAAGGCAAAAGCCCCGCCCACACGCGGCTGGAAGCGGTCATGACCCGCAACCCCGCCCACATGCCCCCCACCCACACCGCCATTGAGGCCCTGCGCCTGATGCACGATGGCGGCTTCCGCCACGTCCCCGTCGTCGCCCACGGCAAGCTCCTCGGCCTCGTCTCCACCGCCGATTTCCGCGGCCTGGAGCACGACCGCCTCGATGAGGAAACCGGCGTCTGGGAACGGATCTAGCTGCGCGCCGTGCAGGCCAGCAGGAACGCGCTGCGGATCTTGTGGTAGTGCCGCCGCACCAGCGCCTCCTGCCCGGGCTCCACCGTCACGATCGTGCCGCGGGTCAGCCCCTCCGCCGCATCCAGCGGGCCCAGCACCGCATCCGCCGTCGCCGCATCGCCCAACCGCACCCGCAGCAGCGCCCCCTCCGCCGGCATCGCCATCCCCGGCGGCAGCACCGCCAGGTGGAACACCACCTCGAAGCCCGACAGCGCGCACCGCGTCACCACCACGCGCCGCTGCCCGACCAGCTCCGCCAACCCGCTCGCCGCATCCCGAAGCTGTTCCGCCTCGCTGCGCCACTGCCGGTCGCGCCGAAGATCCACCTCAAGCAGCGGCCGCATCACGATCACCCGCACCTCGCTCCCCGGCGGCCCCGGCCGCAGCGCGCACCCCGCCAGCACCGCCGCCGCCAGCACCAGGCTCAGGGCGCCACGCACTTCACCACCCGCCCGCTCTGGATCTTGCCATACTGCGCCTGCACGAAGGGCGAAACCTCGCCCTCGATCGCCGTCGTGGACCACGGCACGATCGAGCGATACGCCACGATCTCATAGGGAATCGACCCCCGCACCAACCCCGCCGGCTCCGTCACTTGCCCCAGCACAAGGTCCAGCTCTCCCGCCTCCCGGTCCCCCAGCCGCACCCGGATCAGCTCGCCCCACTTCGGCATCGCCGCATCCGGCAGCACCGCGTAGGCGAACAACAAATCCCGGTCCGCCAGGGCACAGCGCGCCACCACCACCCGCCCCGCCGCCGCCGCCTCGCGCAACCCGCGCGCCAGCCGCAGATGCCGCCGCTCCGCCTCGGTCAGGAATCGCCCCTCCGGCGAAACATCCCCCGCCGTGGCCGGCTGCATCACATCCATCCGCACCTCGCTCCCCGCCGGCGGCGGCGCCGCGGAACATCCAGCCACCAGCAACACGCCAAGCCCGGCCACCCATCGCATCGGCAAACCTCCTCTCCTCCAGGCAGACTCTACACGGCCGCAAACCCCGCGCTAGAAAGGGCCATGACCCATACCATCATGATCGCCTCCCCCCTCGAACCCGAACACGTCGCCACGATCCGCGACACCCACCCGTCGCTGGAGGTGCTCTACGACCCCGCCCTCCTGCCCCCCACCCGCTACATCGCCGACCACAAGGGCATCGACGGCTTCACCCGCACCCACCTGCAGCAGCAGCGCTGGAAGGAAATGCTCGCGGAGGCCGACATCCTGTGGGACCTCCCGGCCGCGGAGGAGCTGCCGCTGCTGGCCAAGCTGAAGTGGATCCAAACCACCAGCACCGGCGTCGGCCAATACGTGAAGACCATGGGCCTGGCCGAGCGCGACATCCTGATCACCACCGCCCGCGGCGTGCACGCCCGCCCGCTCGCCGAGTTCACCTTCATGGCCCTGCTCGCCCACTGGCGCGGCCTCGCCCATCTCCAGGCCGAGCAGAAGGCCCATAGCTGGGTCCGCTCCTGCGGCCCGGAAGTCGCCGGCCGCCGCCTGGTCATCATCGGCGCCGGCGACCTCGCCCGCGGCTGCGCCCGCCTCGCCCGCGCCTTCGACATGCACGTCACCGCAATCGCCCGCGACCCCGCCCGCTCCCGCGCCCACAACGACCTGTTCGATGCCGTGGTCCCCACCGCCCACATGTACCAGGCCCTCGCCAGCGCCGATGCCGTGGTGGTGACGGTCCCGCACACCGATGCCACCGTGAACCTGGTCGACGCCGCCGCCTTCGCCGCCATGCGTCCGGGCGTGGTCTTCGTCAACATCGCCCGCGGCACCGTGGTGGACGAGGATGCCCTGATCGAAGCCTGCGCCTCCGGCAAGATCGGCTTCGCCGCGCTGGACGTCGCCCGCGTGGAGCCGCTGGCGAAGGAAAGCCCCCTCTGGGACATGAAGAACGTGCTGATCTCGCCCCACTCGGCCAGCACCGTCTTCTCCGAGAACGCCCGCATCACCGAAATCTTCCGCCACAACCTGCTCTGCTGGATCGACGGCCGGATGGACCAGATGCGCAACGTGCTCGACAAGACGCTACTGTACTAACAATGACCTTCTCCCTCCTCGGCCGCTGCCCCCGCACCGGCCAGTTCGGCGCCGTCGTCACCACCTCCGCCGTCGGCGTCGGCGCCCGCGTCCCCTTCGCCAGGGCCGGCATCGGCGCCGTGCTCACCCAGCACCGTACCGACCCGCGCCTCGGCCCGCTCGGCCTCGACCTCCTGTCCCGCGGCTTCACCGCCCAGCAAACCATCGACGCCATCGCCGCCGCCACGCCCCACCGCCACTGGCGCCAACTCGCCGTGATCGATGCCCAGGGCCGCACCGCGCATTTCGACGGCGCCAATGTCCGCCCCGCCATCTCGGTCGCCCACGGCCGCGATTGCGTCGGCGCCGGCAACATCCTGCGCAACGAGGACGTGGCGCCGGCCATGGTCGCCAGCTTCGAAGCCACCATCGACCTCCCGCTCGCCACCCGCCTGGTCCGCGCCATCCAGGCCGGCGAGGAGGCCGGGGGCGAAACCGCCGCCGTGGTCTCAGCCTCCCTGCTCGTGGTCCACACCGAACCCTTCCCCTTCGTGGACCTGCGGGTGGACGCCCACGAAACACCGCTGCTCGAACTCGCCCGCCTCTGGGCCCTCTACGAACCCACCGCCGAAGACTACGTCCGCCGCGCCGTGGACCCGGATTTCGCCGCCACCTACATCGCCCCGCCGCCCAAGACGAATTGACACCGGCTCCCGGATGCGGCGCAGTCCCGGCGGCAGAACCGCGGAGGGCAGGATGTCGCAGCCACTGAGCCGGGACGAATTCGCAACACTCGTGAAGCGCGCGGGGCTCAACCTGACGCCCGCGAACATCGACGACCTCTACTCCGCCTGGCCCCATATCGAGCGGTTCACCGCCCTGCTGCGCAACCCCGCCCGCGGCCGCGAAGCCGAGCCCGCCCACCTGTTCCGCCCGCTGAATTCGGAGGGCGTGTGACTATGGATGCCTTCCCCACCATCGCCTCCGCCGCCGCCGACCTGGCCGCCAAGAAAATCTCCCCGGTCGAGCTCACGAAGCACATGCTCGCCCGCATCGCCAAGCTCGATGGCCAGCTCCACAGCTTCCTGATGGTCACCGAGGAACGTGCGCTCGCCGATGCCGCCGCGGCCGAGAAGCGCTTCATGGCCGGCACCCCGCGCGGCACGCTCGATGGCATCCCCATCGCCCACAAGGACATCTACGGCACCGCCGGCATCCGCACCACGGCGCATTCCCGCCTGCTGGAACACAACGTGCCCGCCACCGATTCCACCGTGGTGCGCAAATGGGCCGAAGCCGGCACGGTGATGCTGGGCAAGCTCGCCACCCACGAATTCGCCATGGGCGGCCCCAGCTTCGACATCCCCTGGCCGCCCGCCCGCAACCCGTGGAACACGGAGCACTTCACCTCCGGCTCCTCCTCCGGCACCGGCGCCGCCGTGGCCGCCGGCCTGATCCTGGGCGGCACCGGCAGCGACACCGGCGGCTCCATCCGCGGCCCCGCCGCCTTCTGCGGCATCGCCGGCATCAAGCCCACCTACGGTCTGTGCTCCCGCGCCGGCGTGCTGCCGCTCACCTACTCGATGGACCACACGGGACCGATGGCCTGGACGGTGGAGGACTGCGCCATCCTGCTGCAGGCCATGGTGGGCCACGACCCCACCGACCCGGCCAGCGCCACCCGCGCCGCGCCCGACCTGCTCTCCGGCCTCAACGCCGGCGTGGCCGGCGTGCGCATCGGCGTGGTGCGCCACTTCCACGAAGTGGACAACAAGGTGAACGCCACGGTGCAGAAGGGCATCGACGATGCCGTGGAGATCCTGCGCACCCAGGGCGCCACGATCCGCGAAGTGACCCTGCCCGCCCTGGTGGAATTCCAGGCCGCCGGCTTCCTGATCCTGGCCAGCGAGGCCTATGCCCTGCACGAGAAATGGCTGAAGACGCGCTGGAACGAATACGGCGAGCTGTTCCGCGACCGCGTGACCCTCGGCGGCCTGATCAGCAGCGCCGACTACGTGGAAGCGCTGCGCCGCCGCCGCGAACTGCAGCAGGCCGTGGCCGCGGCGATGAAGGACGTGGACATCCTGCTCACCACCGCCGCCCCCACCGAGGCCCCGAAGATCGAAGGCATGCCGAAATGGTCGAGCTTCGAGAAGCCCGGCTTCACCATCCCGTTCAACCTCACCGGCCAGCCGGCAATGTCGGTCTGCTCCGGCTACGGCGAGGGCGGGCTGCCGGTGGGCATCCAGATGGCCGCGCGCCCGTTCGAGGACGCGCTGCTGCTGCGGGTGTGCCAGGCCTACGAGAAGGCTACCCCCTGGCGCGGCCAGCGGCCGGCGATGGCCGCCTGACATGACGGCACTGGGCGAGGCCATCCGCGGCGAATTCCTGCTGGAGGACGGCTTCGCCACCGCCAACCACGGGGCCTACGGCGCCACGCCGCGCCTGGTCCTCGCGGCGCAGGACGAATGGCGCGCACGGATGGAGCGGCAGCCCAGCCGCTTCTTCAACGGCACCATCCTGCCCGCCCTGCGCGCGACCGCGGACCGGCTGGGCGCAACCCTCGGCGCGCGCGGCCAGGATATCGGCTTCGTCGGCAATGCCACGGAGGGCGCGAACGGCGTGCTCCGCTCGCTGCGCTTCGAGCCCGGCGACGAGATCCTGGTGCTGGCCCACGTGTACGGCGCCGTGCGCAACACGGTGCGGCATGTGTGTTCTGTGTCCGGAGCCCGGATGGTGGAAGTGCCCGTCGCCTTCCCCCGCCCGGATGACGAGGAGTTGCTCGCTGCGCTCTCGGCCGCGATCACGACACGGACGAAGCTGGCGGTGCTGGACCACATCACCTCCTCCTCCGCGCTGCTGCTGCCGATCGCGGCGATGATCGCCGCCTGCCACGCGCAGGGCGTGCCCGTGCTGGTGGATGGCGCCCATGCGCCCGGGCAGGTGGCGCTGGACCTCACGGCGCTTGATGCCGACTGGTATGTGGGCAACTGCCACAAATGGCTGTTCGCGCCAAAGGGCTGCGGCTTCCTGTGGGCGCGGGCCGATCGGCAGGCGGGCATCCATCCCGCCGTGATCAGCCACGGCTACGGCCAGGGCTTCACCGCGGAGTTCGACTGGACCGGCACGCGCGACCCGTCCGCGTGGCTCGCAACGCCGGCGGCGCTCGATTTCCATGCCCGGCTGGGTGGTCCCGCGCTGATGGCGCGCAACGTGGCCCTGGCCGCCGCGGCCGGAGCGGCACTGGCCGCGCGCTGGGGCACGGAGACCGGGGCGGGCAACCGTGCGGCCGGATCGATGGCGATGGTTCGGCTTCCCGGTGGTGCGCCCGAGCAAGCCGCCGCCCTGCGCGGGGCGTTGCTGGAGGCCGGGACCGACGTGCCGATCATCGTGCACAACGCCCAGCTCTGGCTGCGGCTTTCGGCGCAGGCCTACAACGAGCCCGCCGATTTCGAGCGCATGGGCACGCTGATCGAGCGGGAATTGGCGAACTAGGCCAGGGCTGGCATCCTTCCTCCAAAGACGGAGGGAACCATGGCGTTGCGCATCGAACCGATCGACCCGGCGCGGCCGGATTTCGCAGGCCTGGCCTCGGGCGTGGATATCGCCGCCGGGGTGAGCCCCACCGAGGCGGCCGCCATCGAGGCGGGGATGGACCGCTTCGCGGTGCTGGTGTTCCGCGGCCAGACCATCAACGACGACCAGCAACTGGCCTTCAGCAAGAACTTCGGGCCGATGGAGACGGCCACCGGGGATATCGTTCAGGGCGCGGAGCGGCGCCTGTCGATGGACATCAACGACATCTCCAACCTGGACAAGGACGGCAAGGTGCTGGCGCGGGACGACCGCAAGCGGCTGTTCTCGCTCGGCAACATGCTGTGGCACAGCGACAGCAGCTTCAAGGCCACGCCGGCGAAATACTCGCTGCTCTCGGCCCGGGTGATCCCGGACCACGGCGGCAACACGGAATTCGCTGACATGCGCGCCGCCTGGGATGCGCTGGATGCCGCGACGCAGGCAGAGATCCGCGACCTCGTGTGCGATCACACCCAGCTGCACTCGCGCGGCGTGCTGGGCTTCACCGACTTCACCGAGGAGGAACGCCGCCGCTTCGCACCCGTGCCGCAACGGCTGGTGCGGCGGCACCCGGCAAGCGGGCGGCTTTCGCTCTACCTGTCGAGCCATGCCGGCACCGTGCATGGCTGGCCGGTGCCGGAGGCGCGGATGCTGCTGCGCGACCTGACGGAACACGCCACCCAGCGAGAGTTCGTCTATCGCCACAGCTGGCAGCAGCACGACCTGGTGATGTGGGACAACCGGACCACGATGCACCGGGCGCGGCGCTATCCCGCCGATCAGGTGCGGGATCTGCATAGGACGACGGTGGCTGACTCCGCGCCGACCTTGGCGCAAGCGGCATAAGCAAGCATGTTCTTTTTTGAAAAAAAGAACCAAAAAACTTTCATTCGTTTGCTGGCACGGCCGCCCGTGGGCGCAAACGAATGAAGTCTTTTTTGCTTCTTTTTTCTTCAGAAAAAAGAAGACTCTTCCTGCCTGAAGGAACCTTGCCATGACCAATCCACGCTGGACGCGCCGCCCCGAGGGATCCACCTGGGGCGACTGGGGGCCGGACGACCAGCTCGGCCGGCTGAACCTGCTCACGCCGCAGAAGGTGCTGCAGGGCATTGCCGAGGTGAAGGTGGGCCACGCCTTCTGCCTGTCCCTGCCTCTGGATTATCCCGGCGGGAACGTGGTGAACCCGCGCCGCCATCCGCCGGAGCTGATGCCGACCTTCCGCGACGGGCGGCCTAACATGGCGGTGCCCATCCGCTGCTACGACCCGAACTCGCTCGATGTGATCAGCGACGACCGCGTGCTGCTGACGCTGCAGTATTCCACGCAGTGGGACACGCTGGCCCATGTCGGCCAGATGTTCGACGTGGATGGCGATGGGCGGATGGAAGACGTGTTCTACAACGGCTACCGCGCCGGCACCGATATCGCGGGGCCACTGGAATACAACCGTGGCGTGGACGGCAAGCCGAACCCGGTGCCGCCCGGGGCGCACAAGCTGGGCGTGGAGAACATCGCCGTCACCTGCGTGCAGGGGCGCGCGGTGATGATCGACCTGCTGGCGCATCACGGCCGCAGCGGCAAGGTGGTCGGCTATGAGGAGCTGATGGCCATCCTGGAGAAGGACAAGATCGTGGTGGAGGAGGGCGACATGGTGTGCTTCCGCACCGGGTTCGCCGAGCTGCTGCTGGAGATGAAGAAGCAGCCGGACCGCGACGTGCTGTTCAAGACCACCAGCGCGCTCGATGGCCGCGACGACCGGCTGTTGCAGTGGATCACCGATAGCGGCGCGGTGGCGCTGTTCGCCGACAACTACGCGGTGGAAGCCCAACCCGCCATGCCGGCGCCGACCAGCGACCCGTGCACCATGCTGCCGCTGCACGCGCATTGCCTGTTCAAGCTCGGTTGCTACCTCGGCGAGATGTGGTACTTCACCGAGCTGGCCGACTGGCTGCGGGCCAATGGCCGCAACCGGTTCCTGATGACCGCGCCGCCGCTGCGGCTGCCCGGCGCGGTGGGCTCGCCTGCAACACCGGTGGGGACGGTTTAGCCATGCGCATCTTCCAGCATCACGTGCTGGCCACGGCGGCACACGGCGCGGCCCCGGTGGGCAAGCTGCTGACCACGCGCGCGGCCGATGCGGCCCGCGCGGCGGGCGGGCGGGTGTTCGGGGTGTTCACCTCCATGATCGGGCTTGGCGTGAACAACCTTGTCATGCTCTCGGAATTTCCCGACGAGGCCACGGCGCGCGGGGTGGACCTGCTGGCCGGCGTGCCGGCGGGCGTGATCCGGCACGAGTTCTGGGAGCCGGACCCGCGGCCGACGGCGGAGGAGACTCTTCCGGAAACGGAAGGGTTCTTCTCCCACCGCTGGTTCGATTGCGCGCAGGAGGACTGGCCGCGGTTTCGCGACATCTCCGCCGATGCCTGGGACAATTTCGAGGATGTGCACGACACGCGCGTGATCGGGTTCTGGCGCAGCCTCGCCCCGCCCTCGCCGGGGGTGACGCGGGTGTGGCTGATGGCGTGGTACAAGGACCTGGCGGCGTGGGAAGCCTCCCGCTTCGTGCTGAACCCGGTGGGCACGAAGGCGGAACAGGCCTTCGCCAACTTCCGGGTGCGGCGGCAGATGACACTGGATTCGGCGGTTTCGATGTTGCGCAGGGTGGTGTGATGAAACGGCGGGCGCTGCTGGCTTAAGGCTTGGCCTTGGCGGCGCCCAACCTGGCGCGGGCGCAAGGCTCGACACTGCGCTTCGTGCCAGTGGCGGATGTGACGGTGCTGGACCCGTTCTTCGCCGGACCGGACGTGACGATCCAGCACGCCAACATGGTGTACGACGCGCTGTACGGGCTCGATCGCGACAGCCAGCCGCAGCCGCAGATGGCGGCCGGGGCCGTGGTGGAAGACGATGGGCGGCGCTGGCGGATCACCCTGCGCGAGGGGCTGCGCTTCCATGACGGGGCGCCGGTGCTGGCGCCCGATGCGGTGGCGAGCCTGCGGCGGTGGCTCTCCGTGGATGTGCTCGGGGGCAAGATCGCCTCGCTGCTGGACGAACTGCGCGCCGATGGCGATCGCGTGGTGGAGTTCCGGCTGAAGCGGCCGTTTCCATTGCTGCCCTATGCGCTGGCCAAGCCCGCGACCTATCCGGCCTATATCCTGCCGGAGCGGCTGGTGGCGGGCGGCGAGCGCGGGCGGATGGCCGAAGTGGTGGGCAGCGGGCCATTCCGTTACCGGGCCGACGAACGCGTGGTGGGCGCGCGCGTGGTGTACGAGCGCTTCGCCGGCTACGTGCCGCGGGCGGAGCCGGGCAACTACATGTCTGGCGGCAAGGTGGCGCATTTCGAGCGGGTGGAGTGGCGCATCATTCCCGATGCCTCCACGGCGATTGCCAGCCTGCAGAAGGGCGAGGTGGACTGGGTCGGCGATATCGGGCCGGACCATGCGCCCCCCCTGCGGCGCGATCCCGCGCTGGCGGTGCAGATCCAGGATTTCATCGGTGGCGAGGCGATCCTGCGCTTCAACGCGCTGCATCCGCCGTTCGACAACCCGGCGGTGCGCCGCGCGGTGCTGCCGGCCATCCGCCAAGCCGACTTCATGACCGCCATCGCCGGCGACGACCGCGAGGTGTGGCGCGACCGGGTGGGGGTGTGGAGCCTGGGCAAGCCGATGAGCACGGATGCCGGGGTGGAGGCAATGGCTGGCGACCTGGCCGCGGCGCAACGCCTGCTGCGCGCCTCCGGCTACGCTGGCGAAAAGATCGTGGTGCTGGCGGCCGGCGACTATCCGAGCCTTTTCGCGGTGTCCCAGGTGGGGGCCGACCTGCTGAAACGCATCGGCTTCCACGTGGACCTGCAGGTGATGGATTACGGCACGCAGATCCAGCGCCGCGCGAACAAGGCGCCGCCCGCGCAGGGCGGGTGGAGCGTGGTGTTCAACTGGTTCAACGGCTTCAACCGCTACGACCCCGCGGCGCATCTGGGCATCTCGCCGGGCTGGGTGGGCTGGGTGCCGGTGCCGGAGATCGTGGCATTGCGCGACAAATGGTTCGAGGCGCCGGATTTGGCCGCGCGCCA
>JBIKOJ010000015.1:0-38911 GCA_044358135.1 Acetobacteraceae bacterium
CGCGCAGGGCTTCGCCATCGACGCTGAGGCGGACGGTGCGGGCGGTGGCGGCGATGGCGAGGTGGGTGGTGTACCGCACCAGGATGTCGGGGTCGTCGGCCAGGCGGCCGCGGAACCAGCGCCAGGCTTGGCGCAGCAGCACGCGCGGGTCGCGGCGGGGGGCGACCTTGAGGCAGAGCAGCGGGGGCTCGGCGGCGGAGGGGGCGGTGACGACGGCGGTGTGCGCGCGGGTGCGGCGCAAGCCGGCGTGGCTGGCGGGGCCGAGGCGGGCGGTGAGGACGCGCGGGAGATGGGGGTGCAGGGCCTCTCGCAGCAGGGCGCGCAGCAGGCGCCACCAGCCGCGCATTCCGGTGCCGCGCTGGCGTTCGCGCAGGCGCATCAGCCAGGTGATGCGGCCGACAACGCATTGGTGGAGGAAGGGCTCCCCGTTCACCTCCGCCAGCGGGATCTCGTGCACCGTGGCGCTGCTGTAGGCGGCGATGGCGGCCTGTGGGGTGGGGGGCAGGCCGAGGCGGGTGGCGAAGCGGTTCATGGTGCCGGCAGGGATCGGGGCGAGCACGCGCCCGGTGCCGGCCAGGCGGGCGGCGGCGTTGCGCAGCGTGCCATCCCCCCCGGCGACGAAGACGATGCCGGCGGTGCCGGCGGCGCGCCATTGTTCCTCCAGCGCCGCTTGTTCCGGCGGGGCGGGGGCGAGCGTGTAGCCGGCTTCGGCGAGGGCGGCGGAGAGGGCCGCGCGGGGATCGGGCAGCGATGCCAGCGACCCCGCGCGGTGGTTCACGATGAGGGCGGCCGGAGTGTGGGCCGCCGGCGCACTCAGCGGGTGGGAACCGGGCGGGTGACGGCGGTGGGGCGGCCGGTGTCCATTGTGCGGTCGAGCGTGCGGCCGGCGGCGGTGCCGGGCGGGTTGCCGGGCATGCCGTCGGACTGGGCGGGGTAGGCGCCGGAGACGTTGGTGCCGGAGGCGCGGTCCACCGCGCGGCTGGCTTCCGTGCCCGGCGGGTTCACGCGGGTGCCGTCGGACTGGGCGGGGTAGGCGCCGGAGACGTTGGTGCCGGCGGCACGATCCGCCGCGCGGCCGGCGGCGGTGCCCGGCGGGTTGGTGCCCGGGGGGGCGCAGGCGGCGAGGCCGGCGACGGCCAGGGCGCAGGCAGTGAGACGCATGGCGTTCATGGAGATGGTTCCTTCGTGGTTCGGCCGCGCGGGGCGGTCCGTTGCGTGGCCGGAGTGCTTGCGCGGGTGGCGCGTGTGCGGCCCGGGGGTGCAACGCGGCGCGCGGGCGGAGGTTGCAGGGCAACCGCGGCGGGGGTTGCAGCGTTGGCCGAGGGCGATACAGATGGGAGGTTGCGATGCGCGGCGGGTTGTTGTGGCTGCTCGGGATCCCGATCCCGATCATCATCCTGCTCTACCTGTTCGGGGTGCTGTAGCGGATGCGAAGAAGGGTGGTGCGGGAGACCCCGCACCGCCCTTCCCGTGCCGGGCCGGATCAGCCGCGGCGCAGCGCGTCGTAGCTGAAGGCCGGGCGGCCCTGCAGCGTTTCCTTGCTGGCGTTCGGCATGATGATGCGCTCCCGCTCCGTGTTCCAGTGCAGCTCGCTGAGCGGGATGGCGACGAGGCGGCCGCCCATGCCGAGGAAGCCGCCGACCTGGATGACGGCCATCGGGCCATACATGACGCCGTGGGACATGGCGCTGCCCGGCGTGGCCGTTGTGGTGCCGGGGGTGCCGCCCGGCGTGGTGGTGCCCGGGGTGGTGGTGCCCGTGGTGGTGCTGCCCGTTGTGGAGCCCGACGGGGTGCCCTGGGTGGGGCTGCCCGCCCCCATGCCGGTGGGGGCGGCCAGGATGATGTCATCCACCTCGCCGATGGTCTCGTTGCGGTCGTTGTAGACGTTGGTGCCGATCAGCTGGGACAGGCGCGGGCGGTGCATGATGACGGAATCGGCGGCCATCATGCTGCCCATGCCGGTGCCGGGCGTGGTGGCGGTGCTGCCGGGCATGGTGCTGCCGGGCGTGGCCGTGCCGGTGGTGCCCTGGGCCGTGGTGCTGCCGGAGCTGCTGGGGCGGGTGTCTGCGCCCGTGGCTGCGGTGTTGCCGCTGGCACCGCCGGCGCTGCCGGGGGACTGGGCCAGCACAGGGGCCGCGGCGAGGGCCGCGGCGAGGGTGACGGGAAGGAGGTGCAGAAGGAGCCTGTCCTTGCGCTTCATGATGAAATCCTCTCTGGAGTGCGGCAGCCCGGCGCGCGTGGCGCTGCCGATGGCAAAGGGCTGCATGAACGGCCAACGCGCGTGCCGGGGCGTAGTTGCATCCGCAACGCTTGCGGCCCGTACACGAAAGGCCCGGCCGCGCGGGGCGGCCGGGCTCTTGCGCCGCCGTGCGGTCAGCGCCCCGTGACGCTGCGGAGGAGCGACTGGGCGATGCTGCCGCCCAGGCTTCGGGCCGGGCGGTCGCGGCGCAGGATGCGCATGATGTCTCCCACCACCGTGCCGGTGCCGATCTCATGCAGGGCGCGGCGGCGGATGCGCAGGGCTTCCATCGCCACCGGGTCCGTCTTGCGGCGGCCGAGGGCGAAGAGAACCCCGGCGAGGATGACATCGACCAATGCCACCAGAAGCGCCGCGGCGGGCGTGCCGGTGTGGGTGGCGAGCCAGGCCACCGCGGCGGCATGCAGCATGGCGATGGCGAACAGGACGAACAGCGCCGCGCCGGCCATCATCGCCGAGTTGCGCGCGATCCGCTTGCCTTCCTGCTTCAGGCGCAGCAGCTCTGCCTGGGCGGCGACCTCCAGCAGCTTTGCGCTGGTCAGCACGGATCAGCGCCTCATCAGCGCGGCGAACACGAAGCCGGCGAGGGCGGCGACGCCGATGGCGGTGAGCGGCTGTTCGCGCACGGTGCCGGACAGGCGGTCCACCTGGTGGCGCACCGTGTCGCTGGCGGCATGGGCGGCGGCCTCGGCCTGGTCGGCCAGGGCGCTGACGGCGGGGGCGACGCGGCTTTGCATCAGCATGTCCACCTTCTCGCGCAGGGCGGCGATTTCCGCGTGTGCGTCGGTGCCGTAGGGGTTGGACGAGGATGTGTTGGCCATGGATGTCTCCTGAAAAAGCGGGGCGCCGTCACCGGCGGGGGGGCTCGGTTTGCGGGGGGCCGGCGCTGGTGCCCGTGGGCGGGCGCTCGCCGGCGACCTGCACGCAGGCGGAGAGGGCGAGGAGGGCGGCGAGTGCGCCCGCCAGGGCCCCTGTACGCGTCATTGGGCGATCTCCTGTCTGCATCCGGACGAAGGCGCAACGCGCCGGACCGTTGCGCGTTGCATCCCGGCCCGGATGATTCGGGGAAGGATGTCGCGATGGCTCCGTTTCGTCGCCCGCGTGCCGCTACCGAGATGAGCTGGCCGGGGCGGCTGATGCTGATCGTGGGGGTGCTGGCCGCCTTGTATTTCGGGCGCGAATTGTTCGCGCCCCTGGCGCTGGCGATGCTGCTGACGGTGGCCTCCCTGCCGCTGGTGACGTGGCTGGAGCGGTACAAGGTGCCGCGCATCGCCGCCGTGCTGCTGGTGCTGGTGCTGCTGCTCTCGCTGGTGGCGCTGCTGGTGTACGTGCTGGCGACGCAGGCGCTGGCGCTGGCGAACGAACTGCCGCGCTACGAGAGTGTGCTGCGGGAGAAGCTCTCGACATTGAGCGAGGGGTCCGGGCCGATCGAGCGGGTGGTGGCGCTGATGCACCGGCTGGGGGGGGCCGTGGCGACGACGGAGGCCTCCCCGGCGACGACGGTGGTGCTGGCTGCCGCCCCGGAGGCACCGCTGGCGAGCCTGCTGGCGCTGGGCACGCTGGTGCTGGCGCCGGCGGCGACGCTGGCGGTGACGGTGCTGCTGATGGTGTTCATCCTGGCGCAGCGCGAGGATGTGCGCGACCGGGCGCTGCGGCTGGCGGGGCTGCACGAGATGCACCGCACCACGGTGGCGATGTCGGACGCGGCGAGCCGGGTGGGACGGTTCCTGCTGATGCAGGCGGTGATCAACGGGGTGTTCGGCGCGTCGATGGGGGTGGGGCTGTGGCTGATCGGCCTGCCGAACGCGCCGCTATGGGGGGTTCTGGCGTTCGGGCTGCGCTTCGTGCCGTATCTGGGGGCGCCGTTGTCGGCGTTGTTTCCGCTGCTGATGGCCTTCGCGACCACCGAGGGGTGGAACACGGTGCTGCTGATCATCGCGCTGTTCCTGGTGGTGGATGTGGTGGTCAGCTACGTGCTGGAGCCGTGGCTGTACAGCGCGAGCATCGGCATCACGCCGCTGGCGCTGTTGCTGTCCAGCGCGTTCTGGGTGGTGCTGTGGGGGCCTGTGGGGCTGATCGTGGCGCCGGCCTTCACGGCCTGCATGGTGATCCTGGGGCGGCTGGTGCCGGCCTTCGGGTTCCTGGAGGTGATACTGGGCAATACGCCGCCATTGCCGGCGCCGGCGCGGTTCTACCAGCGGCTGCTGGCCGGCGACCCGATTGCGGCCGGGCGGCTGCTGGCGCGCGAGAGCGAGCGGATGGGCAACCGCCGGGCGCTGGAGGCGCTGGTGCTGCCGGCGATCGCGCAGATCAGCGCCGGGCGGGGCGAGGCGGGGTTCGGGGCGGCGCTGGCGGTGCAGTCGGCCCGCACCTTGCTGCGCGCGCTGGAGGCGGTGGCCGAACCTCCCGACCAGGCCGGCGACATCGCGGTGCTGCCGGTGGGGGGCGCGCTGGACCGGGCGGCGGCGGCCACGGTGGTGGCGGCGCTGCAGGATGCCGGGCTCTCTGCCGCGCTGGCGCCTTCGGGGGAGCATGCGTTTGCGCTGGCGGTGCTGGTGGCGGCCGATCCGCCCTCGCCGCAGCGCGTGGCGCGGGCGATGCGGGAGGCGAACCAGCTGGCCGACGTGGTGCGGGTGTTCGCGCCGACGGACGAGGCGGAGGCGGGGCTGGATGTGGCCGTGCCGAACATGCCGCGCAGCCTGTCGCTGGAGGCGCTGCTGGCGGAGGTTTCGGTGCAGCTGGAGGCGGTGCTCAACCCGCTGGCGGAGGGGGAGATGGTGCAGGGGGTTCCGGCAGGACCTCCGTCGTGACATCGACCTCCATCGGCATGGCGTCGCTGGGCGTGCCGGTGAAGCTGCCGGCCATCGGGATGGCCTGTTCCGGGGCGCGGGTGCTGGCGACGCGCACGAGATGGGTGCCGGCGAGCAGGCCGTTGGTGGGGTCGTATTCCACCCAGCCGGCGCCGGGCAGGTAGATGCTGCACCAGGCATGGGTGGAGCCGCCGCCGACCATGCCCTGCGTGCCGGTGTCGTAGAGGTAGCCGGTGACGAAGCGGGCGGCGAGGCCGAGGGAGCGGGCGGCCTCCATCATCAGCAGGGCGAAGTCGCGGCAGCTGCCGGTGCCGGTCTCCAGCGTTTGCGCGGGGGGCTGGGTGCCTTCCTCGGCGCGGAAGCTGTAGCTGAAGCCGTTGCGGATCGCCTGGGTCATGGTTTCCAGCAGGCCCAGGGTGCGCATGCGGCCGGTGGAGAAACGGCGCGCCCAGGCATCCACCAGGCGGGCGGGATCGGGCACCTGGCGCTCGGCCAGGCGGGCGAGATCGGGCATTTCGTCGGACGCATAGGAGAAGGGGAAGAACTCCGCGGCCGGGTCCAGCGTGGCGCGCGGCAGGGCGGGGCCGGCGGGGTAGTGGCTGAGCTCCAGGCGGGAGGTGATGGAGAGGTGGTCTGTGCGCGCGTCCTCCGGCCATTCGAGGATGCAGATGGAGTTGCCGAAGACGTCATGCGCCCAGCGTGTGGTCGCCGGGGGCGGGTCGATCGTGAGGGTGGCCGCGTGCAGGCGCAGGTCGTGGCTGTCCTGCGGGCGGACCATCAGGCGGTGCGGGCCGAGGGCCACGGGCGTTTGGTAGCGGTAGCGGGTGCCATGGGTGATCCGCAGCTCGGGCATGGGGGAGGCTCCTGTCGGGCGGCGGGGAGATGGGGCGGGGCGGGGCGTGCAGGCAGAAGGGCGGGGCTGCGGCGGCGGCGCGCAGCAGGGGAGAGTGTGCGTGTTCCGTGGGGGTGAGCAGCAGGCCGTGGCGGCGCAGTCGGGCGCCGGCTGTGGTGCTGGAGGTGAGTGCCACCAGGGCGGGGGCGAGGATGAGGCCGGCGAGGACCGGGGCCATCCAGGCGGCGAGCAGCGGGGCGACGGACAGGGCCAGCACCAGCAGCAACACTCCTAGCACGACATGCGGCGCCGCGAAGCGCATGGCGTCCCGCCAGTGCAGGCCGGTGCCGGCGCGGTTCTGGGCGTTCCAGCCGGAATCGCGGCCGCGCAGCACCTGCACGAACTGGGCGGCCTGGGTGACCATGGTGATGGGGGCGAGCAGGGCGGAGAGCAGGATCTCCAGTGCCGCGCTGGCCAGCAGGCGGGCCGGGCCGCCGAAGCCCCTGGCCTGGCCGGTGGCCAGGATGGCGCCCAGTGCCAGCAGCTTGGGGGCGAGCAGGATGGCCAGGGTGGCGGCGAACATGAACAGCGCGCGCTCCGGGTCCACCACCGGCCATTGCGGGAACAGGGTGTGGGTGGCCGGGAAGTAGTCTGGCCGCAGGAAACGGGCCTGCAGCGCCACGGCGATGCCGAGCAGCAGGGAGGCGAGCCAGAGCGGGGCGCTGGCATAGGCGGCGATGCCGGTGGCCATGTGCAGGCGGCTGAGCGGGTGGAGGCCTGATGCCGGCAGCACCGCGGCGTGCTGCAGGTTGCCCTGGCACCAGCGGCGGTCCCGCACCGCCATGTCGGGCAGGGTGGGCGGGCCGGCCTCGTGGCTGCCGGGCAGGAGCGGCAGCATGCGCACCGCCCAGCCGGCGCGGCGCAGCAGGGCGGCTTCCACGAAATCATGGCTGAGGATGTGGCCGCCGAAGGGCTTGCGGCCGGGCAGCTCCGGCAGGCCGCAGGCCTCGGCGAAGGCGCGGGTGCGGATGAGGGCGTTGTGGCCCCAGTAGTTGCCCTCCGCGCCGTTCCAGGCGGAGAGGCCGGCGGCGATCAGCGGGCCATAGGCCTGGCCGGCGAATTGCTGCAGGCGGGCGAACAGGGTTTCGCCGTCGCTGAGTAAGGGCAGGGTTTGCAGCAGGGCGGTGCGGGGCTGGCGTTCCATCTCCGCGACGAGCGTGAGGAACGTTTCGGCTTCCATCAGGCTGTCGGCATCCAGGATCAGGAAATGCTCGTAGGCGGCGCCGAAGCGGGTGACCCATTCGGCGATGTTGCCCGCCTTGCGGCCGGTGTTGGTGGCGCGGCGGCGGTAGAACAGGGCGGGGCCGGGCGTGGTGCGCAGCAGGCGGAAGGCGGCCCATTCGGCTTCATGCGCGGGGGGGCTGGTGCTGTCGCTGAGCAGGAAGAGGTCGAAGGCGGGGGTGGCGCCGGCGTCGTGCAGGGCGGCGCGCATGGCGGCGAGTGCCGGGGCGATGCGGGCGATGTCCTCGTTGTAGAGCGGCATCAGCAGCGCGGTGCGGGTGCGCGGGAGCGCGGGTATCGGCGACGGGCGGTGGCGCAGCAGGGCGGGCAGGCCGGCCAGCGCGCTGGTGAAGGACAGCGCGAGCCACAGGAACAGGGCGGCGAACAGGGCGGTGAGGGCCACGCCGGTGACGGTCCAGCGCGCGAGGCCAAGCACGCGGGAGATCTCCGCCGTGGCGAGGACGGTCAGCGCCAGGGCGCCGCCAAGGACCAGGGCGCGATAGAGCCAGGTGAGCGGCGGGTTGCCGGGGGGCCGGCGCCGGGGTGGCGCCTGGGCGAGGCTTTGCACCGGCATGGCCAGCGGGGCTTCCGGCGGCAGGGCGGCGTCGTCCGGGCTCAGGTTGTCCATCGCCAGACCCAGGTTTCCGAGACCGGGGTGCCGGCGCGCAGCAGGCGGGCCTTCAGCTCCACCAGCCGGGCGCTGCCGGGGCGCAGGTCGAAGGCCAGGCGCAGGCCGCCGGTTTCCGGGTTGGGGTGGACCACGGCATTCTCGATGGCACCGGCGCTGGCCTGCACCTCCGGCTCCGGCAGCGGGTTGGAGGCGGGCTCCGCTGTCGTGTCGAGCACGAAGTGGCGCAGCTTGCCCTGGTCGGCCAGGCCGTGGCGCGTGGCGGCGAAGCGGAGCAGGCGGGGGTCGCCCAATGCCTCGCCCAGCCAAGTGAGGCGGTAGCGCAGGGCGAGCGGGGTGCCGGCGCGCAGGCCCTCGCGCGGGGACCAGAAGCTGGCGATGTTGTCGTGGATTTCGCTTTTGGTGGGGATTTCCACCAGCGTGATCTCGCCGGGGCCCCAGGGATCCAGCGGCTCTGCCCAGAGGCTGGGGCGGCGGTGGTAGGCGGCCTCCAGGTCGGCGTAGTGGGGGAAGGCGCGGGCGCGCTGCATCAGGCCGAAGCCTTGCGGCGCATCGCCCTGGAAGCCGCTGAGCTGGAGGTCCTGCGGGTTGGCCAGCGGGCGCCAGATCTGCTCGCCGGTGCCGCTGCGCAGCAGCAGCCCATCGGAATCGTGCACCGCGCCGCGCCAGTCTGCGACGCGGCCGCGGTCGTGCGGGGCGAAGTAGAACATGCTGGTGGCCGGCGCGATGCCGATGCGGCGCACATCGCGGCGCGGGTGCAGCGTGGCCTGGATGTCCATCGCGGTGGCCTCGCCGGGAGTGATGGCGAAGCGGTAGGCGCCGGTGAGGCTTTGCGATTCCAGCAGCGCGTGCACCACCACCTGCTTGTCGCCGGGGCGGGGGCGTTCGACCCAGAAGGCGGTGAAGGCGGGGAATTCCTCGCCGCCGGGCTCGGCGGTGTTGATGGCCAGGCCGCGGGCGGAGAGGCCATAGACATGGCCGCGGCCGAGGGCGCGGAAATAGCTGGCGCCGAGGAAGCTGCAGACCTCGTCGAAATGGTCCGGGCGGTTCAGCGGGTGGAGCAGGCGGAAGCCGGCGAAGCCGAGGTCGCCGATGTCATCCGCCAGGGCCTTGTCTTCCGACAGCTTGCGGCCGTCGAAGCGGAAATCCTCCGGGCGGTAGCGCAGGCGGGTGGCCTGGCCCTCGGCGACCTCGAACAGCTCCACGCGGTCGTGGAACAGGAAGCCGCGGTGGTGGGGCTGGAGCTGGAAGGGCAGGCCATCGCGCCAGAGCGCCTGCTCGCGGTCGAAGCGCAGGCGGCGGTAGCCGTCGTAGTCCAGCCGGGCGAGGAAAGGGGGCAGCGGGTCGCGGCGCGGGCGGTGCGGCTGTTCGGCCAGGCCGCGGGCCAGGGACGGCACCGTGGCGTCGTCGAAGGGCTGCGGCAGGAAGCGGCTGTCGGGCGCGGTTTGCGCGCTGCCGGGGCCGCCGCTGGCGGCGAGGGTTGGGAGGGCCAGGGCAGCCTGGATGAGCCTGCGGCGCCGCATCTCGGTTCTCGCTGTATCGGCGCCATGCCGGTGAATGCAGCTTGCCGCATTGGCACCGGACGACCACGCGCCGTGGGGGAGGCGGCGGTGGCCGTCCGGTGGTGCGGGGCGGGAAGCCGAGAACCGCACGCTGTCTCAATGCCCGCGACGGCAGCGGGTTCCGCTGCCCGCCGATCAGCGACGCGAGAGCAGGAAGCCGGTGAACAGGCCGAGGGCGGCGGCGGCGAGCACGGTGGTAACGGGATAGTCGCGGATGCGGCGCGCGGCTTCCTCCGCCATCATTTCCCCGGTGTGCTGCACGGCGCCGCCGTAGTCGCCCATGGCGTTCATGGCGCGGCGGCCCTGGTCGGCGGCCATGGTCACGACATCGTCCAGCCCGTGGCGGGCGTCGCCGGCCATGGACTGCATGCGGTTGCGTGCGTTGGGCATGGGATTCTCCTGTGTGTGGGTGGGGCCGTCAGGCCAGACGGGCGCGACCGCTGACAGCGGCGGCGTGCTGGCCGGTGATGGCGGCCTTGAGGAAGTGGAAGACGGCGGCGATGGTGCCGCTGGGGGCATCCCAGTACTCGCCGATCTCCGGCTCGAAGCGCAGCAGCAGGATGCGCGGGTCGGCCGGCCCCTGGGGAAAGGTGCGGGTGGCGGCATCGTTCCAGAGCTCGCCGATCGCCTGGCGATCCCGCACCAGGGCCACGCGGCCGGAGAGCGAGACGTAGCACTGGTGGATGGGGTCGGCGAAGGCGAGGCAGGCCTGCGGATTGGCCGCCAGCTCGTCATCCTTGTGGTTGTTGACGTCGGCGAAGAACCAGATGGCGTTCTGGCCGGTGCGCAGGATCGCCGACATGGGGCGGGCGCGCATGTGGGTGCCGTCCTGCGTGACCATCATGCAGGTTTCGATGGCGCGCACCTTGGCCCAGATCGCGTCGCGGACGGCGTCGTCGTGCATGGCTGCCGCCTCCTGTGCTGCCGCCGCCTTGGTGCGGGGGCGGGAGGGCAACGCCGGGGCCGGTGGCGGGTTCCGAAAGTGTTGCGGCGGCGGATCAGGTGCGGCCCGCTCAGGTGCGTACCGTGAAGCTGGCCGGGAATGTCAGGGTCCAGTGCAGGCCTTCGGGCAGGTATTCGGCCTTCACCTCCCCCTGCACGCCGCGGGCGACGGTGCGCTCGATGACCAGCCGGCCGAAGCCGCGGCGGGTGGGCGGGGCGACGGGGGGGCCGCCGACCTCATGCCAGCTCAGCTCCACCTTCTCGCCGGCCTCCCCGCTGCCGGGCAGCAGGCGCCAGGCGATGACGACGCGGCCGCCGGGGACCGAGAGCGCGCCGTAGCGGGCGGCATTGGCGGCGAGTTCGTGCAGCGCCATGCCGATATGCTGGGCGGCATCGGGCTGCAGGTGCAGCGGCGGGCCGGTGATCTCGGTTTGCGAATCCGTGATGTCGGCGAAATGGCCGAGCTGGGAGCGCACCAGGGCGCGCAGCGAGGCGCCGGACCAGTCTTCCTGCACCAGCAGGTCGTGCGAACCGGCCAGCGATTGCAGGCGCGAGGAGAAGCGGGCCTCGAAATCGGCCACCGAGGTGGCGTTGTTGGCGGTCTGGCGCGTGATCGCCTCGATCACCGCGAGCAGGTTGAGCGAGCGGTGGGTGACCTCGCGCATCAGCAGGCGGATGCGGGTTTCCTGTTCCTTGTAGTGGGTGACGTCGATCGCGGCGGCGATGATGCCGATGATGGCGCCGCTGTCGTTGCGCATGGGCTGCACGGAGAGGTCGAGCCAGCGTTCCGCGCCGGCGTGCACCACGCGGATTTCGCGCCGGGCGGGCTCGCCGCTGTCGGCCACGGCGCGCTTCATGGCGGTGACGGAGGCCATGGAGGGGTCGGGGTTCACCTGTTCGTCGGTGCGGCCGACCATTTCTTCTGCGGTATGGCCGTATTCGCCCTTGCTGATCCAGGTGAAGCGCAGGGCGCGGTCCTGCAGGGCGACGGTGACGCCGGTGGCGCTGAGCGCGATCTCGAAGCGCAGGTTCACTTCGGTGAGGGCACGGGTGCGTTCGGCCACGCGCTGGTCGAGCGTGGCGGACAGGTCGTGCAGCCGGGCCTCCCGCAGCGCAAGCTGGCGGACATGGCGGCGCGTGTCCCGCAACAGCAGCACGGCCAGGGCGGCGGCCAGGACCAGGCAGGCCACGATGGCAAGCACGACCTGGGTGCCCAGGCGGCGCTGCTGCAGGGCCAGGCGGTCGAGCGTGATGTTGGCCGCGGTGACCATCCGGGCTGCGGTGGCCTGCGCCTGTGCCATGGCCTGGCGGGTGGCGGGGTCGCGCAGGGAAGCGGCAGGGGCTGTGGCACCGCGGGCGGCGGCGGCCTGCAGCTGCGCCTGCGCCTGGCGCACGGCATCGCGCAGGGCGTTGCCGCCGGGGCCGGGCAGCGGCGCGAGCAGGGTATCGAGCCGGGCCGTTTCGGCCTGCAGCGCGGCCTGCTCCGGGGCCTCCTGGGTGAGGAGCAGGGCGCGTTGGGCGGATTCCACCGCCAGCAGGCCTTCCACCACCGCAATGGTGGCGCGCCGCGCCTCCGCGGTGGCCAGCACCGCGTCGCTGGAGCGGATGGTGCGCCAGGCGAGATAGGCGGCCAGCACGCAGGCCAGCGCCAGCAGCACGAAGCCGCCCGCCGCGGCCAGCAGCGAGCGGCGGCGCTGGCGCAGCACCGGCACGAGGCCGGGCAGGTTCGGCTGTGGGCGCGGGTTCTCAGCGCCGGGCTGGGTTTCGCCGTCGGCCGTCATGACCCCACCTCTGGTACCGGGCATGGCGGCCTGGCGGCCGCGCTGGGTGCGGCGCGTCAGGCGGTGGCGGGGGGTGTTGCCGCGAGCGTGGCGCGCCGGTCGAAGAACAGCGCCTGGGTGATGATCGCCTTCACCGCATCGGTGCGGAACGGCTTGGTGATGAGGAAGGTGGGCTCCGGCCGGCTGCCGGTGAGCAGGCGTTCGGGATAGGCGGTGATGAACACCACGGGCACGCTGCACACGGCCAGGATCTCCTTCACCGCATCCAGGCCGTTGCTGCCGTCGGCCAGCTGGATGTCGGCCAGCACCAGGCCGGGGCGGTGATCCGCCATTGCGGCCACCGCTTCCGTACGGGTGCGCGCCACCTGCAGCACGCGATGGCCGAGGCTGGTGACGACGGCTTCGAGGTCCATGGCGATGATCGGCTCGTCCTCGATGATCAGCACATCGGTGGAGAGGTGGGCCGCGATCTCGCTGCTGGCCATGCCGAGCAGGGCCTGGATGTCGGTGGCCGGGCGGCCCATCACCTCGGCTATCTCCTCCGTGTTGAAGCCCTCCAGCGCGTTGAGCAGGAAGGCGACGCGCGGCAGCGGGGTGATCGCCTCCAGCCGGCTGTGCGCGGTTTGCATCAGCCTGTTCTCGGGATCGGCGGTGCCGTCCTTGTTGACCGGGATGGAGCCCCAGATGCGCAGGAAGGCGCGGAACAGCGACAGGCGGGTGGGGAGCGGGTCGCCGGCGCCGGTGCCTTCCATCACGGCTTCCAGCGTGGCGGCGACGTACGCATCCCCGCTGGCCTGCGTGCCGGTGAGGGCGCGGGCGAAGCGGCGCAGATACGGAATGTGTGAGGCAACGGAAGAAACAATGGTCATGAGGCTCCCCTGTGACAGCCGCGGGTCCCCCGGCGGGGGCAGCCTTACCAAAGGGGGGGGCAGGCCGCCACATGGCACGGGAACCCAAGGGCTGCCGGTGCGTTCACTAATGCGAGATATTCGGAATGGCCGGCATGAGTATTGTACCGCAGGCATTAGCAAGGGCCGGGGACGCCCGGTTTCACAGGGAGGTGCAGATGGATCAGCGTAAGCCCGCCGCGCCGGTGCCGGCCCCGGAGATGTCACGCCAAGGCGAGGCGGACCGGGGTGGGGCAGGGCAGGACGAAGCGCGCAAGGGCGCGCCGGCCGCGCCCGTGCCGGCGGTGGAGCAGCTGATCAGCCGCCAGCTTCGCGCACTCTACGATGAGGTGGTGAACGAGCCGGTGCCAGACCGGTTCGTGCAGCTGCTGGAGGAGCTGGAGCGCAAGCGGGGCGGGTCATGACCCTGGCCGAGGGCATGGGGGTCACTGCGGCGGAGGAGAAACCCCGCCCTGTGGTGACCGAGGCGCAGCGCGCGGCCAGCAAGGACGAGTTGCTGGCGGCGGTGCCCAAGCTGCGTGGCTTCGCGGTTTCGCTGTGCGGGCGCACGGCGCGCGCCGACGACCTGGTGCAGGAAACGCTGGTGAAGGCGTGGGCCAACCTCAATTCGTTCCAGCCCGGCTCCAACATGGTGGCGTGGCTGTGCACCATCCTGCGCAACGAATTCTATTCGGAATTCCGCAAGCGCCGGCACGAGGTGGGCGACGAGGAAGGCCGCTTCGCCGCGCGCCTGGCCGCCAAGCCGGCGCAGGAGGGGCATATGCGCCTGCTGGAGTTCCGCGATGCGCTGGCGCTGCTGGCCGATGAGCAGCGCGAGGCGCTGATCCTGGTGGGTGCCTCCGGCCTTTCCTACGAGGAGGCGGCGGCGATCTGCGGCTGCGCGGTGGGCACGATGAAGAGCCGGGCCAGCCGGGCGCGGGCGAAGCTGGCGGAGATTCTGCACCTGACGCCGCAGAACCCGATGGAATCCGACCGCGCCTGGGATGCGGCGGTGGACAAGGCCTGGACCGCGCGCGGTTCCGGCGAGGGATAGGAGCTCGACATGGCGAAGCCGACCGAGACGCCCGTTCGCGAGACGGTGCCGAATTCCCCGCCCGTGCCCAAGGTGGAGCAGCCCGACCCCGCCTCGCCGGAATTCCAGAAGGAGGTCCGCGAGGAGATCGCCAAGGAGAAGCTGGACCCGTGAGCGATCCGGAGAGCCTCGCCGGCCACCGCGTGCTGGTGGTGGAGGACGAGGAGCTGATCGGGTTGATGCTGGTGGACGTGCTGGAGGAGCTGGGCGCGGCGGTGGCCGGCCCGGCCGGCACGGTGGCGGAGGCGTTGGATCTGGTGGCGCAGGACACGCCGACCGGCGCGTTGCTGGACCTCAGCCTGCGGGGCGAGACGGTGTATCCGGTGGCTGACCGGCTGCTGCAGCTGGGTGTGCCGTACCTGTTCATCACCGGCTATGGCCAGGGGCACCTGGTGGCGCGGCACGGGCATGCGCCGGTGCTGACGAAGCCCTTCGGCGCGGACCAGCTGGTGGCCGCGCTGGCGCGGGCTGGCTGGATGTCCGGCTTGGTCTGACACCGGCCCGGCGCGGCGCCGTTTTGCGGAACTTCCTTGTTCGCTGTGCCGTTGGCGTTCGTGGCCGGGGCATGCCGGAACGGAGAGCAACAGCAGCGGAGGCGGTGCATGGCAAGCAGGGAGCAGGGCCTGGCGGTGGTGACGGGTGCGTCCTCCGGCATCGGCTATGAACTCGCGCGGGTGTGCGCGCAGGAAGGGTTCCAGCTGCTGGTGGTGGCCGACGAGCCGGAGATCGAGGCCGCGGCGCAATCGATCCGCTCCGGCTGCGCGGTGCCGGTGCAGGCGGTGCAGGCCGACCTCTCGACCGAGGCAGGGGTGGACCGGCTGCTGGCGGCGATCGGCGACCGGCCGGTGGCCGCATTGCTGGCCAATGCCGGGCGCGGGCTGGGCGAGGCCTATCTGGACCAGGGCTGGCGCGAGATCCGCCACGTGATCGACACGAACGTGACCGGCACGCTGTACCTGATCCACCGCGTGGGGCAGGGCATGCGGGCCCGCGGCCGCGGACGGATCCTGATCACCGGCTCGATCGCCGGATTCATTCCCGGCACGTATCAGGCGGTCTACAACGCCAGCAAGGCGTTCCTCGATTCCTTCTCCTTCGCGTTGCGGGCCGAATTGCAGGAGAGCGGCGTGACCGTGACCTGCCTGATGCCCGGCGCGACGGAAACGGAGTTCTTCGCGCGGGCCGACATGGAAGACACCAAGGTGGGCCAGGCGGCGAAGGATGATGCCGCGATCGTGGCGCGCACCGGATTCGACGCGATGATGGCAGGCGACGGCGACGTGGTGACCGGCTGGATGAACAAGCTGCGCGCGGCGATCGCCAACGTGACGCCGGCCGCGGTGCTGGCGCGCATGCACGCCAGCCAGGCCCGGCCGCACTCCGGCCGGAAATAGGTCCGCGCGCGCAGGGCGCCGTGGCGGCTTTGCCGCGGGCCTGTGTGCGCCAGAACACGGAGGCGAGATGGCAAAGCAGAGCGAGACTGCCGAATCCCAGGCCGCATCGGCGGAACGGGGCGCGGCGAAGGGTGGCGGCGGCCAGCGCGGGGCGCAGCGCGCGGGATCCGCGCGGGGCCGTTCCACCGCACGCAAGGCGAAAAGTGCAGTGGCGCTGCAGAAGCACCTGAAGGGTGAGCATGCGCAGCTGGATGCACTGTTCCAGCGCTATAATTCCGCAGAAGAGAACAGTAAGGAGGAAGAACTGCGGGGGTTAGTACAGGAACTCATCGTGCAGATGACCATTAAGGAAGAAGTGCTCTACCCCGCGTTGCAGGAAGCCAAGGTTGAGGACGGTTTGATCAACGAGGCCCTGGTTTCCTACGATGTCGCCAAGCTGCTGCTGCGCGACATTCTCGGTGGACGGTCCGATGACCGTTTCCGGGACGCGAAGGTCGCCATGCTGGCGCAGACGGTGGAGCACCACGTCGCCAAGGAAGAGCAGCCCCGCCAGGGCCTGCTCGCGAAGGCGACGGGCATCGACGATGCCGGAGTCGTTGCTCGCATGCAGGAGCGTCGCAAGGCGCTTCAGGCGGAGGGCGGGAGCGGCATGCCGGACCTGGCGCCCGTCGTCACCTTGGCAAGCCAATACGGCAACAGGCCGCCCGGGTTCGCTCGGCGCGTAGGAGAGGATAGCACAATGCCACAGAACGGTCCCGAACGAGACGAGCACGGCCGCTTCATGAGCAACGACGATCATCGCGGCGGCCGCGGATATGGCGGCGGCGGTGGGGGCGGCCGCGGGCGCATGATGGAGGAGGACGATCGCGGGCGCGGCATGCAATCCCGCGGCGGGCAGTCCCGCGACGATTATGACGACCGCGGGCGCTCCGGCGGTGGTGGGGGTGGCCGTGGCCAGGGCGGCGGCGGGGGCCGCGGCGGCGAGCAGGGCCAGGGGGGCTGGTTCGGCGATTCCGAGGGGCACAGCCAGGCCTCCCGCCAGGGGTGGCAGACGCGCCACCGCGAAGGCTCCGAGCATGAAAGCGGCTGGCACGGCGACCCCGAGGGGCACTCCGACGCCTCCCGCCGTGGCTGGGAAACCCGCTACCGCGAAGGCACCCAGCACGACAGTGGCTGGCACGGCGACCCCGAGGGGCATTCGGAGGCCTCGCGCCGTGGCTGGGAAACCCGCTACCGCGAAGGCTCCCAGCACGACAGCGGCTGGCATGGCGACCCCCAGGGCCACAGCCAGGCGTCGCGCCAGGGCTGGGAAACCCGGCGCCGCGAAGGCACCGACCACGTCTCGGACAATGAGCGTGGTGGGGGCCGTGGCCAGTCGGGCGGTGGCGACCGCGGCTACGGGGGCGGTGGTGGCCGAGGTGGCTACGAAGGCGACCGCGGCGGACGGGGCGGTGACTTCCGCAGCATGAGCGGCGGTGGCGGCGGCCGCTACGAAGGCGACCGCGGCGGACGGGGCGGCGACTCCCGCAGCATGGGCGGTGGTGGCGGCGGTGGCCGCGACCAGAACCAGGGCGGTTGGTTCGGGGACCCCGAGGGCCACTCCGAAGCCTCCCGCCGGGGCTGGGAAACGCGCCGGCACGAGGATGACGACAACCGTGGTGGTGGTGGCCGCCGGTAACGGCCCCTTCCCGGGTTGAACGGCAGAGGTGGCGGTCCCTTCGGGGGCCGCCACATTTGCGTTCAGTCCAGGCGGTAGCGAATGGGCAGGCTGACGCTGCGGCGGGCCGCGTCCATGCCCGGGGGGGGGGCCGGCAGGGTGGCGCCGGACAGCAGGGCGAGGGCGGCAGCGTCCAGCGTGGCGGAGCCCGACGGGGCTTCGACGGCAACGTGGCGGACGCTACCGGACGGGTCCAGCTCGAAGCGCACCCGCACGACGCCCTCCTCCTGCCGGAACCGGGCGGCAGGGGGGTAGCGCCGGTGGCGTTCCACCCAGGCGGAGAGGGCGGCCTGCCAGGCGGTGATGTCCTGCGGGCTGGCCGCTGGCGGACCGGGCGCGAGCGGCACCGCAGCGGCGGGCGCGGAAGCAACAGCCTGGCGCGGTGCCGGGGCGGGCCGGCTTAATGCCGGCGACGGCACGGCAGGCTGGGGCCATGTGACGGGACCGGGCGCAGCCTCCTGCAGGTCTGCCGCGCCGGTGAGCGGCATCTCTCCGGGGGGCTCTGGAGCCGGAGCGGCCATCAGGTCCACGGCCGCCGGCTCCGTGGCGGGGGGCAGGCGGCGCAGCGGTGCGGTGGCCAGGGCGGCAACGGCGGCGAGGTGCAGGGCCAGCGCGGCGGCCACGGGCCAGGCTGGGCGCCGGGCGCGCATCCTGGCCCCGCGGTCAGGACCGCTTGGAGAAATCAACCACCGCGGCAAAGCCGGTCTCGGTGCCGAAGGCCAGGTGCGTGCCGTCCGGGCTCCAGGCCAGGGCGGAGATGGGGCCGCGGCCGGGCGCGGCCACCGGCAGGATGCGGGCGGAATTGATGTCCGCCATCACCACCAGCCCATCGGCGAAGCCGGCCGCGATCGCATCGTGCGTGGGGTGCGCGGCAACCCGCGTGCAGTTCACGCCATCCCCGCCGGCCAGCTCCGTGGGCGGCTTGCCCATCGGGCCGCCACCGTGGAACGGCCACATCACGATGGAATCGGCGCCCGAACTTGCCAGCCACTTGCCGTTCTTGGTGAAGGACAGCGCCATGGTCTTGGCCGGATAGCCCGTCATGCGCATGTGCTGGCCATCGGACAGGCGCCAGCCGTGCAAGGCGTTCTCCTGCATCGCCGTCACCACGCAGTCGCCATCCGGCGACATGGCGATGCCGATGTGGCTGCCCTTCCATTCCAGCTTGCGCGGATTGTCGGTTTTCGACGCGACGAACCAGACGCTGGCGCCGTTGTAGTGGCTGGCGGCAAAGCGCTTGCCCTTGGCATCGAACACCAGGCCCGTGACGGACGACGGATGCGCCACGGCCTTCAGCTTCGTGCCCGCGCCATCAAACACATGCACCGTCTTGCCCACCGAGCAGGCCAGCACGCCCTTGCCATCCGTGGTGCTGGCCACATGCTCCACCCACTTCATCATGCCGAACTCGGCAATGGCGGAGACCGTGCCATCCGTGGACACGCGCACGAACCGCCCGTCATCCCCGCCGGTGATCCAGCCCGCCGCGCGGCTGTCGGCGGCAATGGCCATGGCCGCACCGTCATGCGCCTCCACCTTCTGCCACTCACCCCCCTTGCGGACGATGTGAACCGAGCCATCCCCCAGCGCGAACGCCAGGTTGGCGCTGCGGTCGTAGGCGGCGCCGACGACAAAGCCATCCAAGGTGCGAGTCTCGCCCCGTTCCTCCAACAACCGGTCCGGCGTGATCGTCTGGCTCATGGTGTGGTTCCTGAGAAAGGAAGGCCAGGGCTCTGCCCTGGACCCGTCGTGCGCAAGCACGCTTACGCGTGACGGGGCCTTAGGCCCCAGACCCCTTAACCTTTTCCGCCTTCGGCGGGGAGGGGCCGTCGAGACGGTTCGGAGCGCCGTTATGGCCCCTCCCCGCCGAAGGCGGAAGCTAACGTGGGTCCAGGGACCTCAGGTCCCTGGCGGGGTCGAGGGGCAGAGCCCCTCGCCTTGCTTCCCCCGGAACTACTCCACCTGGCACGACTCGAAGCCGCGGCGGAGTTGGGGGCGGTTGAGGTTTCGGCCGATGAAGACGAGGCGGGACGTGCGGGGGTCGCCTTCCTTCCACGGCCCGATGAAGTCGCCATCGGCGATCATGTGCACGGCCTGGAAGGCGAAGCGGCGGTCTTCGCCGGCGTAGCTGAGGATGCCTTTGGTGCGCAGCAGGTTCTGGCCTTGTTCGGCCAGCAGGGCGCCGATCCAGGCGTTGAAGCGCTCCGGGTCGATCGGGTTTTCCACCTCAAAGGACATGCTGGCGATATCGTCGTTGTGCTCGTGGTCGGTGTCGGTGAGGAAATCCGGCGTATGGGCGAGCACGCGGTTGAGGTCGAAGGCGCCCTGGTTGAGCAGTTCGGCGATCGGCACGTTGGATTTGGTGGCGTGGTGGATCTTGGCGAACTTGTTGATGCGGCGGATGGAGGCTTCCACCGCGGCGGCTTCGTCTGCGGAGACGAGGTCCATCTTGTTCAGCACGATCACGTCGGCGAAGGCGATCTGGTCTTCGGCCTCGTGGCTGTCGGCGAGGCGGGCCGGGAGGTTCTTGGCATCGACCACGGTGATGATGGCGTCCAGCCGGGCCTTGGCGCGGACGTCCTCGTCGACGAAGAAGGTTTGCGCGACGGGGGCGGGCTGGGCGAGGCCGGTGGTTTCGATGATGATGCCGTCGAACTTCTCGCGGCGCTTCATGAGGCCGCCGACGATGCGGATGAGGTCTCCGCGCACGGTGCAGCAGATGCAGCCGTTGTTCATTTCGAACACTTCCTCGTCGGTATCCACGACGAGGTCGTTGTCCACGCCCAGTTCGCCGAACTCGTTGATGACCACGGCGTATTTCTGGCCGTGGTTCTCGGTGAGGATGCGGTTGAGCAGGGTGGTCTTGCCCGCGCCGAGATAGCCGGTGAGGACGGTGACGGGCACCTGGTGGGCATCGGGGGCGGGCTTGGTCTCGGACATACTGGTCGCTCCGAAGGGCTTTGCTGGGCCCCTATATAGGTCCGTGCAGCGGCCGGGACCATGCCTTGAGCGCATCGAGGCGCAGCGTGTCCAGCGCATCGGCGGTGCCTTGGGGGCCCAGGGGCCCATCGGGCGGGGGCAGCAGGGTGCAGTGGCGCATGGCGGGGTGCACGCCATCGAGCAGGCGGGCGCGCACTGCGTCGGACAGGGCGGCGACGCGGGTGGCCTGGGCGAGCAGGAAGGTGCGGGCGGCGGGGTCGCGGGCGCCGCGCTGGGCCTGGGGGTCGGTGTGGAGGATGAGCAGCACGGGGGTGGGGCGGAAGCGGCCGCCGAGCAGGCTGGCGACCTCGGGCGCGTCGTGCACCTCGATCACGGTGGGGCGCAGGCGGGCGAGCTGTTCGGCCACGCGGGTGGCATAGCGGTGCTGGGCGCCGGTGGGCAGCCAAGCAAGGCCGACGCGGCGGTGGACCACTTCGGCGAGGGCGCCGTGGCCCGCCGGGCCGAACACCATGGCGCGGAAGTGGCTGGGCATCAGATGGAGGCGTCGCACCAGGGCGGCGGCGGCCTCGCAGGATGGGCCCGCGGGGGGGAGCACGATGGCGACGGTGCCGGCCATTCCTATCCCGGCAGGAGGTTGCGGCGCAGCGCGTCCAGCCGGGCGGCGGCCACGGGCAGGTCGAAGAGGCGGGCGCGGGCGCGGCCGGCTTCGCCCAGGGCGGCCAGGCGGGCGGGGTTGGCGGCCAGTTCGCGGATGGTGTCGGCCAGGGTGGCGGGGTTGTCGGGGTCGATGGCCAGGCCGGCATCGCCGAACACTTCGGGCAGGCCGCCGCGCGGGGCGCAGAGCAGGGCGCCGCCGGCGGCCATGGCTTCCAGCGCGGTGAGGCCGAACGGCTCGGGCCAGCGGCTGGGCACCACGATGATGGCGGCGCGGGCCATGGCGGCCATCACCTCGGCATGGGGGCGGTAGCCCCACATTTCCACGTTCGCGGCGGCGGCGCGGGGGCGCAGGGCGGCGATCCAGGGGGTTTCCGGGCTGTCCGGCCCGAAGCGGTCGGCGCCGATCATCACGGCGCGCCAGCCGGGCAGGTGGGGCAGGGCGCCGGCGCAGGCCTCCACGAAGGTGTCCGCCCCCTTGTCCCGCACCACGCGGCCGGCGAACAGGATGGTCTTCTCCCGGTCTGGCGGGCTCGGCGGGACTTCGTTGAGGTCGAGCCAGTTGTGCAGGACCACCGGGTCTCGCGCCGGGGTGGGCACGCCTTCCAGCAGGCGGCCGCGCAGCCAGGCGGAGGAGTTGGCGACGGCGGCGAGGGTGTGCAGCAGGCGGGCGCGCTCGACGGGGGTTTTCGCGTCGCGCATGCCCTGGGGGTCGTTGTTGAGGAACAGCGAGACGGGGATCCTGGGGAAGCGGCGGGCGAGGAACAGGGCGAGTTCCGGGCGGTTGTGGACCTCGATCAGGGCCGGGGGGGATTCGGCCAGGATCCGGGCGACGGCGTGGCCGTAGCGGCGGGCGGCGTTGGCCGGGGGCCACCAGGTGGCGCGGGCGGGGCGGAACGGGACCTCGGCGAAGGGCGGCGTGGGCGGGGGCGGGCCGATCACCACGGGGGCAAACCCCTCCCGCCAGGTGGCCAGGCGGCGCACCAGCAGGGCCAGTGCGCCTGCGGCGCCCGGGGAGAAATACTCGCGGTACGGCAGGACGATCGCGACCGACGGGTGGCTCATGGGTCTGGTCTATCAACCCGGCGCGTTCTGCGGCAATGCTCGCGCATGCGATTCGGGCGGTTGTTGTTCTTCGCGATCCTGCTGGGCGGCAGCGCCGTGCTGGCGTGGCTGATGGTGCGCGTGCTGGCGCCGGGGGGCTGGCGGGCGGCGGAGGTGGCGCTGATGGCCTGTTTCATGGGCCTGGTGCCGTGGCTGGGCGTGTGCCTGGGCAACGCGCTGCCGGGCTTCGCGGTGCTGGTGGGGGCGCGCAATCCGGCCCGGGCGGTGCTTCCCGTGGAAGGGGAGATCGAGGCGGGGGAGATCGTGCTCACCACCGCCATCGCCATCACGGTCCGCAATGAGGACATGGCCCAGGTGCTGCCGCCGCAGCGGGCACTGCTCGATGCGCTGGATGCGGCCGGGGCGGGGGACCGGTTCGTGCTGTGGGTGCTGTCGGACACGCAGGACCCCGTGGCGGCGGCAGAGGAAGAGGCGGCGGTGGCGGCGTTCCGCGCGGCGGATCGCGACCCCGGCCGGGTGCGCTACCGGCGGCGGGCGGCGAATACCGGGTTCAAGGCTGGGAACGTGATGGAGTTCCTGGATCATCACGCCCAGGGGATCGACCTGGTGCTGATGATGGATGCGGATTCGGCGATGTCGGCGGAGTCTGCCCTGCGGCTGGTGCGGATCATGCAGGCGGAGCCGCGCATGGGGATCGTGCAGCATTTGACGGTGGGCAAGCCGGCGGCGGCGGCCTTCCCCCGCCTGTTCCAGTTCGGCATGCGGGCGGGCATGCGCGCCTGGGCCACCGGGCAGGCGGTGTGGCAGGGGGACGAGGGTCCGTACTGGGGCCACAACGCCATCCTGCGCGCGGCCGCCTTCCGCGAGCACTGCAAGCTGGAGGCACTGCCGGATGGCAGCACCATCCTGTCGCACGACCAGGTGGAGGCGGCGCGCATTCGGGCCGCGGGCTGGCGCGTGTGCGTCTGGGCCGGGGAGGACGGCTCGCTGGAAGCCAACCCGCCGGCGCTGCCCGAATTCCTGCATCGCGATGCGCGCTGGCTGGCGGGGAACCTGCAGTACCGGCACCTGCTGCGCCTGCCCGGCTTCCGCTGGATGGGGCGGTGGCAGCTGGTGCAGGCGATCCTGATGTTCCTGGGTGCGCCGTTATACGTGGCGGTGCTGGCGTTGGCCGCGTGGCTGGCGGCCACTGGCGGGGCGGAGGAGGTGCAGGGCGGGGCCCTGGCGGCGATGGCGGGGGCCTGGGTGTTCGCGCTCTATGCGCCGAAGCTGTTGGGATACCTGGAGGTGCTGCTTCATCCCGCCGGGCGCGCGCGCTATGGCGGGGGGTGGCGGTTCCTGGCCGGGGCGGTGCTGGAATTCGCCTTCTCGCTGCTGATGGACCCTGTGGCCCAGGTGCACAAGACGCTGGCGATGCTGCGCCTGGCGCTGGGGCGGAAGGCCGGCTGGCTGCCGCAGAACCGCAGCGACCGCGGCGTGGGCTGGGGCGAGGCGGCGCGCATGTTCTGGCCGCACACGCTGGTGGGGCTGGCGGTGTTTGCCGGCTTTGCGATGGGCGGGCCTGCCGCGGTGCTGTGGGCGCTGCCCTTTGCCGGCGGGCTGCTGGTGGCGATTCCGTTCTGCGTGATCACGGCCGATCCCGGCTTCTCCGCCTGGCTGCGGCGGCACGGGATCGCGGCGGTGCCGGAGGAGGTCAGAGCATGGCCAGCCGCGTGGCCCGCTTCGGCGGGGGAAACGCCGCGTCGATCTCCGCCAGGTCCTGCGGGGTGAGCGTGATGTCCGCCACCGCGGCGTTCTCGCGGACATGGGCGGGGTCGGCAGCCTTGGGAATGCAGATCACGTGCGGGTGGCGCAGGCCCCAGGCCAGGGCAATCTGGGCCCGGGTGGCGCCGTGGCGCTTGGCCACCGCCGCCAGTGCCGGGTTCTTCAGCAGCCGCCCGCCCTGGCCCACCGGGGAATAGGCCATCACCGGTATCCCCTTCCCCGCCTGCCACGGCAGCAAATCGAACTCGATGCCGCGATGCTCCGGGTTGTACAGCACCTGGTTCACCGCACACGCGGCGCCATCCTTCACGCCCAGCAGCTCCCGCATATCGGCGGGATCGAGGTTGGACACCCCCCAGCGGCGGATCTTGCCCTCCGCCCGCAGCTTCTCGAACGCCGCCACCGTCTCCGCCAACGGCACGCCACCGCGCCAATGCAGCAGATAGAGATCGATCACATCCGTGCCCATGCGCTTCAGGCTGCGCTCGCACGCCGCCGGAACACCGCTGCGCGAGGCGTTGTGCGGATAGACCTTGCTGACCAGGAACACCCGATCGCGCTGGCCGGCGATGGCCTGGCCCACCACCTCCTCCGCGCCACCCTCGGCATACATCTCGGCCGTGTCGATCAAGGTCAGGCCGAGATCAATGCCCAGCCGCAGCGCGTCGGCCTCCGCCGGCGCACTGCGCCCGCCCTCGCCCATATACCAGGTGCCCTGGCCCACCGCCGAAACCGCCGTGCCGTCGGGGAGAACAACCTGGCGCATGGTGCGGGCTCCTGGAGCAGTGGGGGAGGAAGGCCAGGGGCTTTGCCCCTGGACCCCACTGGGGCCTTAGGCCCCAGACCCCGATACCTATTCCGCCTTCGGCGGGAGGGGCCGTCTCGGCGCGCGACACAGACCGGGTCGGCCCCTCCCGCCGAAGGCGGAACTCATGTGGGTCCAGGGACCTCAGGTCCCTGGCGGGTCCAGGGCAGAGCCCTGGCCTTACTCTGCCGACGTCTCCGCGATCCGCAGCAGGCGCAGGAAGTTTCCGCCCCACAGGGCGGCGATTTGGCTGGGGCCGTAGCCGCGGCGTGCGAGTTCGGCGGTGAGGTTGTGGCTTTCGGAGGCGTCGCGCCAGCCGGTGAAGCCGCCGCCGCCGTCGAAGTCGGAGCTGAGGCCGACGTGGTCGATACCGATGCGCTTCACGGCGTAGTCCACGTGGTCGCAGTAATCGGCGACGGTGACGGTTTCGATCTTGCCGCCGGTCTTGAGGAAGCCGGGCACGGCGGTGATCTGCACCACGCCGCCGACCGCGGCGAGCAGGTCGAGCTGTTCGTCATCCAGGTTGCGGGCGTTGTCGCACAGCGCCTTGATGCAGGAATGGGTGGAGAGGACGGGGGTGCGGGAGAGCTTGGCCGCCTGCATCATGGTTTTCTTGGAGGTGTGGGCGATGTCCACCAGCATGCCGAGGCGGTTCATTTCCACCACCACCTGGCGGCCGAGTTCGGAGAGGCCGCCGTGTTCTTCCTGCGGGTCGCCGAGTTCGGCGCGGGGGTTGGAGCTGTCGCCCAGGGCGTTGTGGCCGAAATGCGTGAGGGTCATGTAGATCGCGCCGAGGTCCTTGAAGGCGCGCAGGTTTTCCACGTGGCCGCCCAGGGCGTGGCCGTTTTCCACGCAGGGCACGATGATGGTGACGCCGTCGCGGTGGGCCTGCTCGATCTCGTCGGCGGTGGTGGCCACGCGGGCACCCTGGTTGGTGGCGCCCATCTCGCGGATCGCCTTCAGCATGGCGGTGGCCCGCACGACGGCGGCGGCGTTGGCTTCGGGGGTGCGGGCACCTTGCGCCACGTAGGCCGCGAAGCATCCGGCGGCCATGTGGCCGCGCTTCATCTTCGGCAGATCGACGTTGCGCCTTGTCTCCTCGAAGAAGCTGGGGCCTTCGGGGAAGGGGATGTCGATATGGGTATCGATGGTGAGGAGGCTGCGGTGCAGCGCCAAGGAATCGGAGAGGAGTGCGTCTTGGGTCATGGCACAGAGGGTCGGGCGGGCGCGCACGCGCGTCAAGGGCCGGGGGCGGTGCAAAGGCGGCGCGGGCGCGGTTGTTTCGTGTAGCCTGCCTTCAAAGAGCCGGGAGGGAGGCCATGAGCGGCCAGCGGTCGGCGGAGGTGGACGTGGCGCTGGTGTTCGCCGTGGACAGCTCCGGCAGCGTGAGCAACGAGCGGATGACGATGTATATCGAGGGCCACGCGCGCGCGGTCACATCGCCGACCTTCCTGGCCGGGCTGGAGAACCTGCCCACCGGGCGGGCGGCGCTGGCCTATGTGGCGTGGTCCAACCGCGACCGGCAGCAATATTTGGTGCCGTGGCAGGTGGTGGACGGGCCGGAGGCGGCGGCGGCGTGGGCGCACACGCTGCGCACCGCGGTTCGGCCGGGGGCGGGGTTCACCTCCATCTCCGGGGCGATCGATTTCTGCCACGACCATCTGCTGCGCGTGGCGCCGCCGGCGGCGCGGCGGGTGATCGACATCGTGGCGGATGGGCAGAACAATGACGGCCGGCCGGTGCAGGCGGCGCGGGATGCCGCGGTGGCGGCGGGGATCACCATCAACGGCCTGCCGGTGCTGGAGAACGACCCGCACCTGGACACGTATTTCGCGCAGGAGGTGGTGGGCGGACCGGCCTGCTTCGTGCTGCCGGTGCGCGACGAGGCCGGGCTGCTGGATGCGATCCGGCGCAAGCTGTTGGCGGAAATCGCCTAGGGCGGAACCCGGAAGGGGAGCGGGGGCGTTGCGCGGGGGTCATCGGGGGACCCCACATGCACTATGTCGCGCTGGCCGTGGACTATGACGGCACGATTGCCCATCACGGCGTGGTGGACGAGGCCACGCAGGCGGCGCTGCGGCGGCTGCGGGCCGGTGCGCGGCGGCTGGTGCTGGTCACCGGGCGGGAACTGGACGATCTGCGCCGGGTGGGGCCGCCGCTGGACCTGTTCGACCTGGTGGTGGCGGAGAACGGCGCGCTGCTGTTCGACCCCGCCAGCGGCGAGTCCACGCCGCTGGCCGAGGCACCGCCGGAGCGCTTCGTGGCGCGGCTGCGGGAGCTGGAGGTCTCCCCGCTATCGGTGGGGGCCTCCATCGTGGCCACCTGGGAGCCGAACGAAACCGCGGTGCTCCAGGCGATCCGCGAGCTGGGGCTCGACCTGCAGATCACGTTCAACAAGGGCGCGGTGATGGTGCTGCCGGGCGGCGTGACCAAGGCGAGCGGGCTGCGCGCGGCGCTGGCGAAGCTGGAGCTGTCGCCGCTGAACTGCGTGGCGGTGGGCGATGCGGAGAACGACCTGCCGTTCCTGGAGGCCGCCGGCCTGGGCGTGGCGGTGGCCAATGCGCTGCCCAGCGTGAAGGAACGCGTGTCGCTGGTGACGGAGGGCGACCACGGCGCGGGGGTGGCGGAGCTGGTGGACCGGCTGCTGGCCACCGACCTGGTGGAGCTGGATGCCCGCAGCACGGCGCCGCGCGTGGCGCTGGTGGCGGAGGCCGAGGGGGAGGCGATGTATTCGCCGCAGCGCGAGAGCCTGCTGGTGACCGGCCAATCGGGCGGCGGCAAGAGCACGCTGGTGCTGGGGCTGCTGGAGCGCATCGCCGCGCGCGGCTTCCAGTGGTGCGTGCTCGATCCCGAGGGCGACTACGAGGGCACGGAGGGCGCGGTGCAGGAGGGCACGGCGGAATCCGCGCCGGAGGCCGCCCAGGTGCTGGACCTGCTGCGCAAGACCCAGGGCGGCGTGGTGGCCAGCCTGCTGGCGCTGAAGCTGGCGGATCGGCCGGCCTTCCTGGCGCGGCTGCTGCCGGAGATCCTGGCCCTGCGTGCCCGCGTCGGCCGGCCGCACGTGGTGGTGGTGGACGAGGCGCATCACATGCTCTCCCGCGATTGGGACCCGGGCGGGGCGCAGGTGCCGGCGGAGCTGGAGGGGTTCGTGTTCGTCACCACCACGCCGGACCAGGTCTCGCCCCGCGTGCTGGCCTGCGTGAACCGGCTGCTGGTGGTGGGGCGCGAGGCCGGGCGCAGCGTGGCGGCGTTCTGCCGGGCGCGGGGGTTGGCAGAGCCGGGCAGCGTGGCGGCGATCCCGGAGCTGGAACCGGGCGAGGTGCTGGTGTTCGACCCCGTCGGCGGCGAGGTTCGGCGCATGACGTCCATTCGCGGCACCGGCGAGCGGCGGCGGCACCGGCTGAAATACGCCGAGGGCAAGCTGGGCGAGGACACCAGCTTCTGGTTCCGCGGGCCGGAGGAGAAGCTGAACCTGCGCGCCCACAACCTGATCCTGTTCCTGGACATGGGCGACGGGGTGGACGAGGCGACCTGGGAATTCCATCGCCGGCGCGGCGACTTCTCCGGCTGGATGCAGGACAAGGTGAAGGATGCCGACCTGGCCGCGGAAGTGGCGGCGGTGGAGCAGGGCGATGCCGACGTGGCGGCGGCGCGGGCGGCGGTGCGCGCGGCGGTGGAGAAGCGCTACACCGCCCCGGGCTGATGCGGTAGCGTGCCGACCGCACAGGAAGGGGCACGCAGCTGCGCATCGCCGTCGGCATTGTCACCACCGGGCGGGCGGCCGTGCTGGCCGAGGCGCTGGCCGAGCTGGAGCGACAGTCCCGGCGCCCCGACCGGCTGGTGGTGTGCGGCGCCGCGCCGGCCGACCTCGCGGGGCTCGACCCAGCCCATGCCGAGCTGATCACCGCGCCGCTCGGCACCTCCCGCCAGCGCAACGCGGTGCTGGCGATGATCGGCGATTGCGATGTGGTGGTGTTCTTCGATGACGATTTCCTGCCCGCGCCCGGCTTCCTGGCGGCGATGGAGGCGGCGTTCCTGGCCGATCCCGCCCTGGTGGCCGCCACCGGGCATGTGGTGGCGGATGGGATCAAGGGGCCGGGCCTGAGCCCTGCCGAGGGGCGGGCGCTGCTGCGTGCCGATCTCGGTGTTCCGCCGGGGGCGCAGCCCGTGCCGGCCTACAACGCCTATGGCTGCAACATGGCGCTGCGCCTGGCGCCGATGCGCGCGCATGGCCTGGCATTCGACCCGGACCTGCCGCTGTACGGCTGGTACGAGGATATCGATTTGTGCCGCCGCCTGGCGCCGCATGGCCGCATCCTGGCGCTGCCGGGCGCGCGCGGGGTGCATCTGGGGGTGAAATCCGGCCGCACCTCCGGCCTGCGGCTGGGCTACTCGCAGATCGCCAACCCGGTCTACCTGGCGCGCAAGGGCAGCTACGAGTGGCGCCGCGCGCTGTGGAGCATGGCCCGAAACCTCGGCGCCAACCTGCTGCACGCGCCGGTGCCGGAACGCTACATCGACCGGCGCGGCCGGCTGCGCGGCAACCTGCTGGCCCTGGCCGACCTGTTGCGCGGGCGCTGCGACCCGCGGCGCATCCTGGCGCTGTAGCGATGGGCACCTGCGCGATCTGCTTCGTGACCGATGCCCGCTACCTGATGCCCACGCTGGTGGCCGCGTCGCAGGCGCGGCGCTGGAGCGCGCCGTCGCTGGCCGGGGTGGTGGTGGTGGCGCTGGACCTCGATGCGCCCCTGGCGGCGCAGGCGGAGGCGGCGTTCGCGCAGGAAGGTGTGCGGCTGCTGCACGGGCGGGCGGCGGAGCTGGGCGGCGATGCGGTGATGGCGCGGCTGTTCCTGCACCGGCTGCTGCCGCCGGACTTCGATGCGCTGCTGTACCTGGATGCCGACATCCAGGTGGTGGCGCCGCTCGATCCGCTGCTGGCCAGGCCGCCGCCGCCCGGCCACCTGCGCGCGGCGCTGGACCCGATGGCGCTGCTGGTGCGCCACGGCGGGCGCCAGGGTGCAGCGGTGGCGGCGCGCATGCGCCAGGGCGGGGTGCCGGCCGCGCGCCATGCCCACTACGTCAACGCCGGAGTGCTGCACATCGCGCGCGACGGGTGGGACGAACTGGCGCGCGAGGCCTTCCGCGTGCACCGGGCCGGCGGGCCGTTCCCGGACCAGGACGCGCTGAACATCGTGGCGGCCGGGCGGGTGCTGGGGCTGTCGCTGGCCTGGAACTTTCCGATCTTTATGCGCAATGCGGGGCTCGACCGGATGATCCGGCCCGCCGTGCTGCACTTCATGGCCCGGCCGAAGCCGTGGGACGGCGCCTTCCCGCCCTGGTCCGCCGCACATGCCCGGCCCTATGCCGAGATGCGCGCGCTGTGGCCCGACCTGGCCGCGACGCTGGCACCGATGCCGCCGGCACGCTTGGCGCGCTACGCCCTGCAGCAGCGCGCCAAGCAATGGCGCGAGCACCTGCTGTGGGGTCGCGGCGCGATGCTGGAGGTGGTGCTGGCGGCGGAGCGGGAGGTGGCGACTGGCGGTTCGTAGCACATATGTGCTACAAATCGACGCCCCGGAGGATGCCATGGCCACCACCACGCTGCGCATCGAGGAAGAGCTGAAGGCCCGTGTCACCGCCGCGGCCGAGCGTGCCGGCAAAAGCCCGCATGCCTTCATGCTGCAGGCGATTGCGCAGCAGGTGGAGCAGGCGGAGCTGGACGAGGCGTTCCACCGCCTGGCGGACGATCGCTGGCGCGAGGTGGAGGCCGGCGCGACGGTGGAATGGGACGATGCGCGCGCCTGGGTGGAAGCCCGTCTGCGCGGCGAGGCACGGGCACGTCCTCGCCGATAGGCGGGGGCGCTGAGCCATGGCCCGCATCCAGCTTGCCGCGGGTGTTCTGGATGATTTCGACCGCTTCCTGGACCATCTGGCGCGCTTCGAGGTGCCAGACGGGCCGGCGCGCATCACCAGCCTGCTCGCCGCCATCGACATCCTGCGCCACAGCCCGCTGATCGGCCGCCCCGTGCGGGCTGGTCGGCGGGAGCTGATCTTGGGGCAGGGTGGGCGCGGATACGTGGTGCTGTATCGCCACGTGGCCGCAGTGGACACGGTGTTCGTGCTGGCGATCCGCAGCCAGCGTGAGGAGGGCTACAAGCGGTAGCCCTCCGGACTGGCCTCAGGTCGCGTAGTCGTCGCCTTCCTTGTCCAGGATGCGGCGCCAGGAATCCAGGTGCATGCGGGCATCCACCTTCTTGCCCCAGGGGCCGGTGTAGCCGCGGCGCAGCTTCTCCGGCAGGCGGCGCAGCGGCTGGCCGGAGGACATGGCGGTGAGCTGGTACATCGTGGTGCGCTCGGCGCTGTGCAGCTCGTCGAACGCTTCCTCCACCGTGGCGCCCACCACCGTCACGCCGTGACTGGCCATCACCATGATGGTCTTGTCGCCCAGCAGGCGGGCGATGCGGTCGCCTTCCTCGTTGTGGCCCACGGGCTCGTCGCCCTCCAGGTCGTACACCACGCGGTCGTTCAGCATCAGCGAGTTGTGGTGCGCCAGGATCAGCTGCGGGTTGGCGAGCATGGAAATCGCCGTGAGATACTGCGGATGGACATGCATCACGCAGGTGGCGGCCGGGTTCAGCAGATGGATGCGGGCGTGGATGTGGAACGCCACCTTGCGCAGCTCGCCGGTGCCGCGCAGCACCTTGCCATCCAGGTCGCACACGATCAGCGAGCTGGCGGTCAGCTCCTCGAAGCGCATGCCGCGCGGGTTGATCAGGAACTGCGGCTCCTTGCCCGGCAGCATCAGCGAGTTGTGGTTGCCGATCTGCTCGTTCCAGCCCAGCCGGGCGGAAACGCGGAACACCGCGGCCATGTCGCAGCGCAGGCGCCACTCCTCGGCTTCGGCCTCGCTGTTGGTCAGGTTTTTCACGACGGCGGACATGGGTGGAACTCCTTGAAGGAAGCGGTTCTTTTTTGAAAAAAAGAACCAAAAAACTTTTATTAGTCTAGACGAGGCGCAAAGTCATAAAAGTCTTTTTGCTTCTTTTTCTTCAGAAAAAGAAGACTCTAGCTTGCGTAATCGCAGCCTTCCTTGTCCAGGATCCGCCGCCAGGAATCGAGGTGCATGCGTGCATCCACCTTGTCCCCCCAGGGCCCGTTGTAGCGGCGGCGGGAGCTTTCCGGCAGTTGCACCAGCTTCCTCCCGGTGTTGAGCGCGGTCATGTGGTACATCATCGTGCGCTCGGCCTGGTGCAGCTCGTCGAAGGCGCTGGCGATATCGGGGCCGACGACGGTCACGCCATGGCTGCCCATGATCAGGATGGATTTGTCGCCGAGCTTGGCGGCCAGGCGGTCGCCTTCCTCGATGGAGCCGGCGCCGGCGCGGGCATCGAGGTCGAAGGCCATGCGGTCGGCCAGCAGCAGGTCGTTGAAGTGGGAGACGGTCACTTCCGGCTCCGCGATCAGCGACAGGGCGGTGAGGTATTGCGGGTGCACGTGCAGCACGCAGGTGGCGGCGGGGTTCTGCACGTGGATGCGGGCGTGGATGAAGAAGGCGACCTTGCGCAGTTCGCCGGTGCCGCGCAGCACGTTGCCGTCGAGGTCGCAGACGATCAGGGAGGAGGCGGTGAGCTCCTCGAACCGGTAGCCGCGCGGGTTGATCAGGAAGGTCGGTGCCTCCCCGGGCGTGCGCTGCGGCAGCATGATGGAGTTGTGGTTGCCGATCTGCTCGTTCCAGCCCAGCCGGGCGGAGACGCGGAACACGGCGGCCATATCCACGCGCAGCGCCCATTCGGCTTCCTCGGCGGCGGTGGAGGACAGTGATTTGACGATGGCGGACATGGGCAAACCCCCAGATCGGTTCGGGGATATCGTGCGACAGCACAAGGTTCTTGCCAAGCGCCCTGAAGCCGGTCAAGCATCGGGTGTTATAATAGTCGAACAGGGGGATACACCGATGATGCGTCGGCGCAGCTTCAATGCCGGTCTGCTGGCAGGCACCGCAGCCGCCACCTTGCCGCTGCCCGCCTATGCGCAGAAGAAGGGTGGCGACGCGGTGATGGCGCAATCCGCCCCCCCGCCCACCATCGATGCACAGACCTCCTCGGCCGCCGCCACGCGCAATATCTCCTTGCACGTGCATGAGACGCTGTTCGCGCGCGACGAGAAGGCCAACCCGGTGCCGGACCTGGCCGAGGGCGTGGACATGTCGGCCGACGGCCTCAGCTACAAGTTCACCCTGCGCAGCGGCGTGAACTTCCACAACGGCAAGGTGATGACCTCCGCCGACGTGAAGGCCAGCCTGGAGCGCTATGCGCGGGTAGGCATGAGCAAGTTCTTCATGGCGCCGGTGGACGCGATCGAAACGCCGGACAGCCGCACCGTGACGGTGAAGCTGAAGAACGTGTTCCCGGGCTTCATCGAGAACCTGTCCTCCCCGCGCGCGCCCTGCGCGATCATGCCGGAAGAGGAATGCGCCAAGCCCGCCGGCGAGGGCGGGCGGATCGGCACCGGGCCGTTCACCATGGGCGAATACCGCAGCGACAGCCACATCATGCTGCACCGCTTCGACAAATACTCGCAGAACATGAACTACAAGGAGCGCGACGGCTTCGCCGGCAAGAAGACCGCGTACCTCGATAGCGTTCGCATCCGCTTCATGCCGGAAGGTGGTGCGCGTACCGCCGGCCTGCAAACCGGCGAGCTGCACGTGATCGAGGCGCTCGATGCGCCCGTGGCCAAGCGCCTCGAAAGCGACAAGAACATCAAGAGCTACACGATGATGCCCTGGGCGTACCAGACGCTCATCATCAACACCGCCTGGGGGCAGACGCAGAACCTCTCGTTCCGCCGCGCCATCCAGGCCGCGCTGGACCTGGAGGAGATCATGGCGATCTCCACCTCTGGCCTGTACCGCATGCAGCCTTCCTGGCAGCATCCGGGCACGCAGCATTATCCGGGCGTGGCGGGGCTGGAGAAGTTCCTGAAGCAGGACCAGGCCCAGGCCCGCGCCCTGCTGCGCGATGCCGGCTACAAGGGCGAGGAATTCGCCATGATGGCCGACAACACCAACCGCCCGCACATCGATACCGCGACGGTGGTGAGCGAGCAGCTGCGCGCCGTGGGCGTGAACGTGAAGCTGACGGTGACGGATTGGCCCACCATCTTCACCGCGCGCACCAAGCCGGAAGGCTGGTGCATGTGGCCGCTGCTGATGGGGATCGAGCCCTATGAGGGCCCCTATGGCGTGGTGGGCTTCTTCGCCGGCCAGTCCGCCGCGATGATGAAGCCGGATCCGGTGATCGAGGATTCGCAGAAGAAGCTGACCACCAGCCTGAAGCTGGAAGACCGCGTGGCCGCCGTGAAGCAGTTCCAGGACCGCATGTACGACCAGGCGCTGTCGCTGAAGATCGGCGATTCCGGCTGGATCCAGGCCACGCGGGCCAATGTGGTGAACTTCGCGCCGTATCGCATTCCGCGCATGTGGGATGTGTGGTTCGCCTGATCGACACGACGCACCGGTTGATTTGACGTGCTGAGACTGATCGTCGTCCGCCTGCTGGCGGCCGTGCCGGTGCTTCTCATCGTCTCCCTGTTCAGCTTCGGCCTGACATTGCTGGTGCCGGGGGACATCGCCGCCGAGATGGCCGGCCCTTCGGCCAACCGGGCGGAGGTGGAGCAGATCCGCGCCCAGCTGGGGCTCAACCAGCCCCCGCTGGAGCGGATGGCGAGCTGGTACGGCGGGCTGCTGCGCGGCGATCTCGGCCGCTCCATCCTGCTCAACCAGTCCGTGGGCTCGGCGATCCTGGAGCGGCTGCCGGTCACGCTGTCCTTGGCCGGCATCGCGCTGCTGGTGGCAGGCCTGGTGGGCATTCCGCTGGGGCTGCTGGCGGCGGCCAAGGCGCACAGATGGCAGGACCAGGCGGCGATGGGCACCGCGCTGGTGGGGCTGTCGCTGCCGGATTTCTGGCTCGGCCTGCTGATGATCTGGACGCTGGGGGTGAAGCTGCAATGGCTGCCCACCGGCGGGTTCGTGCCGTTCACCACCGATCCCGTGGGCTGGCTGCGCTCCATCGCCATGCCGGCCGCGGCCCTGGCCCTCACGCAGATGGGCCCGCTGGCGCGCATGACGCGATCGGCCGCGCTGGAGGTGGCGAACAGCGATTTCATTCGCACCGCGCGGGCCAAGGGGCTGGCGGAACCGCGGGTGTTCGCCCGCCACGTGCTGGCCGCCGCCGCGGTGCCGATCCTGACCGTGGCCGGCATTTCCTTCGGCATCGCGCTGGGCGGGGCGCTGGTGATCGAGCAGGTGTTCTCGCTGCCCGGAGTCGGCCGGCTGGTGATCGGCGCGGTGCTGCGGCGCGATTGGCCGGTGATCCAGGGCGGGCTGCTGCTGACCGCCTTCGTGTTCGTTGCGGTCAACCTGGTGGTGGACCTGCTCTATCTCTGGGTTGATCCCAGGCTGCGGGAATCCCGATGAAGATACCCGCCCTGCTGAAGCGCCGCTCGTTTGCCATCGGCCTGGTGCTGGTGGGCGCGGTGGCGTTCTGCGCCGTGTTCGCCGATTGGCTGGCGCCGTTCGACCCGGTGAAGAACAACTACCGCTACCGCCTGGGCGAGCCGAACGACACCTACCTGCTGGGCACGGACCGCTTCGGGCGCGACGTGCTCAGCCGCATCCTGCATGGCGCGCGCGTCTCCTTGCGCATCGGGCTGATGGTGGTGATCGCCTCCGGCCTGATCGGCGGGCTGGTCGGCCTGGTGGCCGGCTGGTGGCCGAAGGTGGATGCCTGGCTGATGCGGGTGATGGATGGGCTGATGGCCTTCCCCGGCATCCTGCTGGCGATCGCGCTGGCCGTGACGCTCGGGCCTTCCGAGATGACCGCCGTGGTGGCGCTCACGGTCGCCTACTCCCCGCGCACCGCGCGCGTGATGCGCGGCGCCGTGCTGGTGGCGCGCGCGCAGGACTATGTGGAGGCGGCGCGCGCGGTGGGCGCCAAGACCGGGCGCATCCTGCGCAAGCACATCATCCCGGCCACCATGGCGCCGCTGATGGTGCAGCAGACCTACATCTTCGCCGTGGCGATCCTGGCCGAGGCGGTGCTGAGCTTCGTGGGCGTCGGCCCGCCGCCGCCGCGCCCCTCGCTCGGCGCCATCATCGCCGATGGGCGCGATACGATGATCGAGGCGCCGTGGATCGCGCTCTCCCCCGGCGTGGCGATCGCGATGATCGTGCTGGGCCTCAACCTGCTGGGCGACGGGCTGCGTGACGCGCTCGATCCCCGGATGCGCAACACGGTGCGATGATGTGGCCATTGGGCGAGTGGGACGGGTTCGTGGCGCGCTGGCACGCGGCCTGCGCCGGCGATGCGGTGCTGGCGGCGCTCGCCGGCCCCTGGGCGGTGGATTTCGCGATCCGGTGCGACGCGCAGGAGGCCCAGTTCGGCTTCCGTGAGGGCCGCATCGCCGCGGCCGGCACCCCCGCCTTCACCTTCGCCGCCCCCGCTGATGTGTGGGCGAAGTTCCTGCAGCCCGTGCCGCCGCGCCACCATCACGTGATCCTGGCCATGCTGGCCCGCGTGCCGGAAGCGAAGCTGGAAGGGGACATGCTCACCTTCGCCCAGCACTGCCACCTGGTGCGCCGCGTGCTGGAACTGGGCAAGTGGCTCGCCCTCGGAAACGCCCTGCCGGCCCCCAACAGCCTGCGCCCGCCCGTCGCCACCCCGCGCGCCCTGCCGCAGGGCGGCTATGTGCCGGTGCAGATCGCCGGCCAGCGCCACGACATCTTCCACGAATGGGCCGGCGAAGGTCAGGACGTGCTGTGCCTGCACACCGCCGGCAGCGACGGCCGCCAGTTCCACCGCCTGATGGCCGACGAACGCATCACCGCCACCCACCGCCTGGTGCCCTTCGACCTCCCTTGGCACGGCCGTTCCATGCCGCCGGATGGCGCGCTGCCGGGTTCCTGGCGCATGACCACGGATCGCTACGTGGAAACCATCATGGGCTTCGTGGCCGCCGCCGGGCTGAACAAGCCCATCGTGCTCGGCGCCTCCATGTCCGGCGAGATCTGCCTGGAGCTGGCGTATCGCCACCCCGAGGCCTTCCACGCCATCATCGCCTGCGAGGCGACGGACAACATCCAGGGCCGGCAAACCCCGTGGTCGTTCCACCCGCAGGTGAACCAGGCGTTGTTCGTGCCGGAATGGATCCACGGGCTGATGGCGCCCGATGCGCCCGCCGAATGCGCCGCCGAGGTGTTGTGGCACTACAGCCAGGGCGGCCCCGGCGTGTTCTTCGGCGACATCCACTTCTACTCCGGCGAATGGGATGCCCGCGCCCGCGTGGCCGGGATCGACACCACGAAGTGCCCGCTGTTCCTGATGACCGGCGAATACGACTATTCCTGCACCATGGAGATGAGCCAGGCCACCGCCGCCAAGATCCCCGGCGCGCGCTTCATCCCCATGCACGGCATTGGCCACTTCCCCTTCGCCGAAAACCCGGCCGTGTTCGCCAGCTACCTGCTGCCGGTGCTGACCGAGGTCGCTGGCCGCAACCGGTAGCCGCGCGCAGCCGCAGCAGGCATGGTGGGGCGATGCAGGACGCACCCCTCCAGCTGCGCGACCTCACCCGGCGCTTCGGCGAAACGCTGGCGGTGGATGGCGTCTCCCTCACCGTGCCCCCCGGCCAGATGCTGGGCATCATCGGCCGCTCCGGCGCCGGCAAATCCACCCTGCTGCGCATGATCAACCGGCTGCAGGAGCCCAGCGCCGGCACCATCCATTTCGGCGACACCAACGTCACGGCCCTGCGCGGCCGGGCGCTGCGCAACTGGCGGGCCAGCTGCGCCATGATCTTCCAGCAGTTCAACCTGATCCCCCGGCTGGACGTGCTCACCAACGTGCTGGTCGGGCGGCTCAACCGCCGCTCCACCCTCTCCAGCCTGCTCGGCCTGTTCAGCGCCGCCGAACGGGCGGAGGCGCTGGCCATCCTGGACCGCTTCGACCTGCTGGAAACCGCCCTGATGCGCGCAGGCCAGGCCAGCGGCGGCCAGCAGCAGCGCGTGGCCATCTGCCGCGCCCTGATGCAGCGCCCGCGCCTGGTGTTGGCCGACGAACCCATCGCCAGCCTCGACCCCCGCAACGCCCAGGTGGTGATGGACGCGCTGCGCCGCATCAACCGCGAAGACGGGCTCTCCGTGCTGTGCAACCTGCACCACCTGGATACCGCCCGCGCCTATTGCGACCGCATCCTGGGCCTGCGCGCCGGCCGCATCGTGTTCGACGGCCCGCCAGATGCCCTCACCCCCGCCATGGCGCGGGAGATCTACGGCGTCAGCGAAGCGGAATTCCACGCCGCCCCGCAAGGCTCCCTGGCCGTCGCCTGAACCCGCCCGGGCTTGACACGGCCCCGCCACGGGCCACCCTTCCCCCAACGCCACCTGGGGGACCCTCCATGCTCTCGCGCCGCCACAGCCTTGCCCTTGGGGCCAGCGCCCTCGCCCTGCCCACCGCCGCCCGCGCGCAGGACCTGCCGCCCAAAGGCAAGCGCCCCTGGGCCGCGCAACTGCCCCAGATCCGCCTCGGCATGCTCGGCGGCGAGAACGACGCCGACCGCCTGGCCCGCTACGGCGGCTACCAGAAGCTGCTGGAAGAGTGGTTCGAAGTGCCGGTGAAGCTGGTGCTCGCCGCGGACTACGCCGGCGTCATCCAGGCCTTCGCCGCCAAGCAGGTGGACGCCAGCTACATGTCCCCCGCCGCCTACGCCGCCGCCTGGGTGGAAAGCCAGGGCAACGTGGAGCCGATCCTGACCACGTTGGAGAAGGACGGCACCAAGTCCTACGTCTCCGTCATGTACGTGCGCGCCGATTCCGGCATCACCACCGTGGAAGGGATGAAGGGCAAGGCCATGGCCTGGTCCGACCCGAACAGCGCCAGCGGCTATCTCATCCCCCGCGCCGAATTCCGCGCCGCCGGCATCGACCCCGACAAATACTTCGGCCGCACCGGGTTCGCCGGTGGGGCCGAGCAATCCGTCGTCGCCGTGCTGGGCAAGCAATACGACGCCGGCGTGGCCTGGTCCTCCGGCCAAGGGGATGCCACCCAGGGCTACACCCGCGGCGTGCTGACCACGATGGTTCAGAAAAAGATGATCGACATGAAGGACCTGCGCATCATCTGGCGCTCCCGCCCGATCACCAACGGGCCCTTCGTGCTGCGCAAGGATACCCCCGACAGCTTCCGCGCCGACATGCTCGCCCTGCACCGCGCCATCCCCGTGCACTACCCGCAAATCTACCACGCCGTGGACATGGGCAGCGGCGCCGGATGGAGCCCCGTGACACATACCGACTACCAGGTGTTCGTCGACATCCTCAAAGCCGAAGCCGACGCCCGCCGCCGGCGGTGACGGCGGCACAGGGGAAGGGAAGGCGAGGGGCTCTGCCCCTCGACCCCGCTGGGGCCTTAGGCCCCAGACCCCTTTACGTTTCCGCCTTCG
>JBIKOJ010000340.1:0-3505 GCA_044358135.1 Acetobacteraceae bacterium
CTTTTTTTCAAAAAAGAACCGCTTCCTTCCTCAGTGCACCTGCGCCGCCACCATCTCATGCTGGTGAATTGCCGCGATCGCCACGGTTCGATCCTCTGCGACCGCCATCGGCGTGCCGTCCGCGGCATGGATGGCAAAGGCATGCGCCCCGTTCACCATCACCGGTTTCACATAGGCCAATTGCTGCATCCCCAGCCGGCCCAGATCCGCCGGCGAAAGGTTGCGAACGTCCAGAACCACGGTCCCGGTCTCGTCCTGGGTCTTGCTGGGCATGGCAGATCTCCTTGCCTTCGCCGGTGCCGCCATGGCCCCCGGCCTTTCCGTTCCCGCTGCGCGCGCCGAAGACCCGCTCAGTCGGTAGAACCATCCACCACCGGGGCGGTTCCGACCGCGCCCGTGGTCTTCTTGCTGATGCGGATCGTCTTCACCCGCGCTTCCGGCTGCGGCCGCGCCAGGTCGATATGCAGCAGGCCGTTGTCGAGCCACGCGCCACCCACCTCGATCCCCTCGGCCATCACGAAGGCACGCTGGAACTGCCGTGCGGCGATCCCGCGATGCAGGAACACCCGCCCCTGCCCGTCATCAGCCTGCCGGCCCCGGATCACCAGCTGGTTGTCCTCCTGCGTGATCTGCAGGTCGTCCATGGTGAAGCCCGCCACCGCGAGCGTGATGCGCAGCCCGGTCGGCCCGATCTGCTCGATGTTGTAAGGGGGGTAGCCGTCGGAATTCTTCGCGGCCCGCTCGAGCATCTGCTCAAGATGGTCGAAGCCCAGAAACAGCGGCGACGTGAAAACGCGGGTGTTCAAGAAGGCCTCCTCCTACGAGCGAAGCGAATGCCAGGCCCCCGAAGGCAACCCGACAGCCGCATATTTGGGCACCCCCGCGCGCCGTTGCAAGGCCGCGCGCCGTTGATCGCGGCGGGCCGCACAGCTACATCCCTGCCATGAACGCCGAGAACCCCGCAGCCGACGAGGCCGCCCCCCTCACCGAAGCCGAGCTGGCCGCCCTCCTGCCCATCCTGGTCGCGCCGCACCCCACGCTGAAGCTGCGCTGCCGCCCGGTCGGCCCGGCCGACGCCGACGCCGTGCGCGACCTCGTGCCGCGCATGTTCGCCGCCATGTACCACGCCCCGGGCATCGGCCTCGCCGCGCCACAGGTCGGCACCCCTCTGCGCATGGCCATCATCGACCTCGCCCTGAACGACAAGCGCACGCCGCATGTCCTGGTGAACCCGGAGATCGTCGCCGCCAGCCCGGAACTGGCCACGCGGGAGGAAGGCTGCCTCTCCCTGCCCCACATGTTCGCCGAGGTCACCCGCCCCGCCCGCGTCAAGGTCCGCTACCACGACCTCACCGGCGCCAAGAAGGAGATCGAGGGCGACGGCCTGCTCGCCGCCTGCCTCCAGCACGAGCTGGACCACCTCAACGGCGTGCTCTTCGTCGACCACCTCTCGGCCCTGAAGCGCAACATGATCATGCGCAAGCTGGCCAAGGAACAGAAGAACAAGGAGCGCTGATGCCGGGCCTTCGCCTCGCCTTCATGGGCAGCCCGGATTTCGCCGTCCCCGCCCTGCACGCCCTGCACCAGGCCGGCCACGACATCGCCGCCGTCTACTGCCAGCCGCCCCGCCCCGCCGGGCGCGGTCAGGCCGTGCGCCCCTGCCCCGTCCACGCCGCCGCCCTGGCCCTGGGCCTCCCCGTCCGAACCCCCGCCCGCCTCCGCAAGGACACGGCCGAGCACGAAGCCTTTCGCGCCCTCGATCTGGATGCCGCCATCGTCGCCGCCTACGGCCTCATCCTGCCCCAGGCCATGCTCGATGCCCCCCGCCGCGGCTGCCTCAACATCCACGCCAGCCTGCTGCCGCGCTGGCGCGGCGCCGCCCCCATCCAGGCCGCCATCCTCGCCGGCGACCCGGAAACCGGCATCACGCTGATGCAGATGGATGCCGGGCTCGATACCGGCGCCATGCTGCTGCGCGAAGCCATCCCCCTCACCCCCACCACCACCGCCAGCACCCTGCACGACGCGCTGGCCGAAATCGGCGCCCGCCTCGCCCTGCGCGCCCTGGCCGAGGCCCCGCCCGCCATCCCCCAGCCGGAGCAAGGCGCCACCTACGCCCCCAAGCTCACCCGCGACGACGGCAGGCTCGATTGGTCCCACCAAGCCGCCGCCCTCGATCGCCAGGTGCGCGCCCTCAACCCCTGGCCCGGCACCTTCACCACGCTCGAAGGCGAAACCCTCAAGATCCTCGCCGCCACGCCCGAATCCGGCTCCGGCCTCCCCGGCACGGTGCTGGACGAAACCCTCCTCGTCGCCACCGGCGAAGGCGCGCTCCGCCTCACCCGCATCCAGGCCCCCGGTCGCGCCGCCATGCCCGCCGAGGCCTTCCTGCGCGGCCGCAAGGTGCCCCCCGGCACCCGCCTCGGCTGATGCCGCGCTACGCCCTGGCGATCGAGTACCACGGCGGCGCCTTCGTCGGCTGGCAGCGCCAGGCCGTCGGCGTCTCCGTGCAGCAGGTCCTGGAGGAAGCAGCCAGCCATCTCGTCGGCGGCGCCCACGTCCCCAGCATCACCGCCGGCCGCACCGATGCCGGCGTCCACGCCTCCGGCCAGGTCGCCAGCATCGACCTCGCGCGAGACATCGCGCCCGACAAGCTGCGCGACGCGCTGAACTTCCACATGCGCCCCAACCGCATCGCCATCCTGCGCGCCGCCCTCGCCCCGGAAGGCTGGAACCCCCGCTTCTCCGCCATCGGCCGCGCCTACCGCTACGTCATCCTCAACCGCCGCGTCCGCCCCGCGCTGGACGAAGGCCGCGTCTGGCACGTCCAGACCCCGCTCGACGCCGACGCCATGCAGCAAGGCGCGCACTTCCTCCTCGGCCGGCATGATTTCACCTCCTTCCGCGCCACCGCCTGCCAGGCCAAATCCCCCCTGCGCACGCTGGATCGGCTGGATGTCCGCCGCGACGGCGACCTCGTGGTGATCGAAACCGCCGCCCGCAGCTTCCTGCACCACATGGTCCGCAACATCGCCGGCACCCTCAAGCTGGTCGGCGACGGCACCTGGCCCCCCACCCGCGTCGCCGAAGCTCTCGCCGCCCGCCACCGCACCGCCGCGGGGCCGACCGCACCGCCGGAAGGGCTCACATTGATCGGGGTGGTGTACCCTGAAGACCCATTTAGAAAGGAAGCGGTTCTTTTTTGAAAAAAAAGAACCAAAAAACTTTTATACATAAGGCGGAGGGGAATATGCACCCTATCCGCATCAAACAAATGAAGTTTTTTTGCTTCTTTTTGTTCACAAAAAGAAGACTTCCTTAAACCGCGATCACCCGCAGCACCACCACGCCCAGCCCCATATCCACCGCCACCATCAGCGCCGCCCGCCCGCCGGAGAGCCCCAGCCCCAGCCGCGTCGCCGACCATTGCAGCCACAGCGCCCAGCCCATCGCCACCAGCCACACGGTCTGCGTCACCACCGTCGGTGCGCCCAGCAGCTGTGGC
>JBIKOJ010000165.1:0-11979 GCA_044358135.1 Acetobacteraceae bacterium
CCCCGCCGAAGGCGGAAAAAATGTGGGTCCAGGGACCTCAGGTCCCTGGCGGGTCCAGGGCAGAGCCCTGGCCTTCCTGTCGTCCTGCCTTCCGTCTAGCCTCCGGCCGCCATTTCCGGAGCTGGGCGACATGGTTGAGATCCGCCGCGACCGTTGGGGTGTGCCGCATGTCTTCGCGGACAGCCTGCGCGGCGTCTATCGCGGCTACGGCTTCGCGGTGGCGGAGGATCGGCTGTTCCAGATGGACATGTCCCGCCGCAGCTTCACGGGCCGCGTCGCGGAAGTGCTGGGCCCGGACTACGTCGCCTTCGACCGCATGGTGCGGAGCAACTACACGCCCGCCTCCATCGCCGCCCAGCTCGCGGCGCTGAAGCAGGAAGACCGCGACATCTTCGAAGGCTACGCGGAAGGCTACAATCAGCGCCTCGCTCAGGTGCTGGCGAACCCCGCGAAGCTGATGCCGCGCGAGTATCTCGATTTCGCCTTCCAGCCCACGGAGATCACGCCGGAGGATGTGGCGATGGTCTGGGTCGGCTCGCTCGCCAACCGCTTCTCCGACACCGCCTCGGAGATCACCAACCTGCTGCTGCTGGGCGAGTGCATCGGGGCGCACGGCGCGGAGAAGGGCAGGGCGGTGTTCGATGCGCTACGCTGGCGCAACGACCCCGCCGCGCCCACCACGGTGCCGCGCCAGGACCACGACGGCCCCTCGCCGCAGCATTGGCCGCGCACCGATCCGGTGCCGCTGTCCAAATCCGCGGCAAGGGAGTGGATAGACCTCGAACGCCTGCGCCTCGGCGCCTTCGCCGCCGATCTGGAGCCCAAGGCCAGTAACATCTGGCTGGTCCGGCCGGAGCGGGTGGCGGAGGGCAAGACGGTGCTGGTGAACGGCCCCCAGTTCGGCTGGTTCAACCCGTCCTACTGCTACGGCATCGGCCTGCACGGCCCGGGCTTCGACATCGTGGGCAACACGCCCTTCGCCTACCCGATCATCCTGTTCGCCAGCAACGGCCACATCGCCTGGGGCTCCACCGCCGGCGCCGGCAAGTGCGTGGATATCTTCCAGGAACACCTGAACCCCGCCAACCCGCGCCAATACCGCCACAACGGTGCCTGGCATGAGATGCAGTCACGCCGCGAGACCATCCAGGTTCGCGGCCAACCACCGGTGGAGATCGAGATCCTCTCCACCCACCACGGCCTCGTCGCCCTCACCGACCACGAACACCACACCGCCTACACCAAGCAACGCAGCTGGCACGGCAAGGAGATCGAATCCCTCCTCGGCTGGATCGGCTCAATGCACGCGAAGGATCACGAAAGCTTCCGGGCCGAGATCGCCCGCATGGCCAGCATGGTGAACACCTACTTCGCCGACCGTCAGGGCAATATCGCCTACGCGCTGGCCGGCCACTACCCCGACCGCGCCCCCACCCACGACCCGCGCCTGCCAGCCGATGGCCGCGGCGACATGGAATGGCGCGGAGTGAAACCCTTCGCCACCAACCCCCAGGTGGTGAATCCCGCCCAGGGCCATATCGCCAACTGGAACAACAAGCCCGCGGTGGACCACGACAACACCTGCACCTTCGTCTGGTCCGCCGCCGACCGCCTCAGCGAGATCGAGCTCCGCCTGCCCGCCACCGCCACGGTGGAGCAGCTCTGGAGCCTGATCGAGCACACCTCGCTGATCGACCTGAACGCCCGCCTCCTCGTCCCGCGAATCATCGCCGCCACCGCAGCGTTGCCCCCCGACAACACGCTGCGCCGCGCCGCCGAGGCGATGCAGGGATGGGCGGGTAGCCTTGCGTCCGCCGGTGCCGACTACATCTCTCCCGGCGTGCCGATCCTCCACGCCCTGCTTCCCGCCCTGCTGCGCCGCGTGCTGGCCGACGTGCCGTCGCGCGAATTCGCCGCCGGGCTCGCCGCCCTGTTCCCCGACCCCGCCGTTCCGCAATCCTACAGCTACAACATCCCGCCCCTGGCCAAGCTGCTGGACCGCGTGCTGCGCGGCGACGCCACCGAGCACGACTTCCTCGCCGGCCGCGACGCCGATGCCCTGATCCGCGAAGCACTCGCCGAAGCCATCGCCACGCTCAGCGCCGAACAGGGCCCCGATCCCGCACAGTGGCGCACCAAGGCCAGCACCACGCTGTTCCGCACGCAGAACTTCATGGGCATCCCCCAGGCCCGCCACGCCGACACCATGGCGCTGCCCGCGCTGATGAACCGCGGCACCGAGAACAACATGGCGGTGCTTGGCGCGGACGGCATCGAGCTCTACGACGTGATGCCCCCGGGCCAGTCCGGCTTCGTGGCACCCAACGGCACGCCCAGCCCGCACCGCAACGACCAGCTTGCCCTCTACGGCGCCTATGGCCGCAAGCGCCAATGGCTCACCCGCGACGAAGCGCTTGCCAACACCGAACTGGCCCACACGCTATGACCCTGCCGCGCCCCCATGCAGCCGTGATCCTCGACATGGACGGCACCCTTCTGGACACCGAGAGCATCTACATCCGCACCTTCCTGGAGACCTCCACCGCGTTGGGCTACCCCCTGCCGGAAAGCTTCCTGCACGGCCTGGTCGGCCTGCCCGGCAGCGAGTTCCAGGCCCGGCTGCGCGCCCATCTCGGCGAGGACTTCCCCTACGCCGAGCACCGCCAGATGTACCTCGCCCGCCGCACCGAGCTGCTCGATCTCGGTGTGCCGATCAAGCCCGGCGCGCTGGAGCTGATCGCCCATCTGGAGGAAACCCGCACGCCCATGGCCATCGCCACCGCGGCCACGCGGGTGAACGCGGAGGACAATCTGCGCCGCACCGGCTTGTGGGATCGCTTCAAGGTGATCCGCACGCGCGACGACGTGGAGCACCCGAAGCCGAAGCCCGACCTGTTCCTGCGTGCGGCGGCCGATCTCGGCATCGACCCCGCCCTGTGCGTGGCGGTGGAAGACAGCCACAACGGCGTCCGCTCCGCCCATGCGGCAGGGATGATGACGGTGATGGTGCCGGACATCATCAGCGCCACCGACGAGATCCGCGCCATGTGCGTGGCCGTCGTCGGCTCGTTGCATGATGTGCGCCGGCTGGTGGGCGGCTAGTCCCCCGCCTTGGCGCGGAACGCGGCCAGCCAGGCCAGCCCCGCCACCAGGGCGGCCACGCACACGCCGAAGGCCACCGCATAGCCCTGCGGCGCATAGCCGCCGGTGGCCGTGCGCGGCCACAGGTCCAGGATCACGCCGATGCCCCACTGGAACAGGAACACCGCGCTGAACATCAGGAAGTTGAGGCAGGTGGTCACGCGGCCGGAAAGCTCCAGCGCGAAGGCCTGGGTCAGCACCGGGTAGTAGACGATCACGTAGGTGCCCAGGAACGCGAACGCGCACCACCACGCCAGCGGCCCCAGCGGCAGCGCGGCGCCGAACACGGCCAGGCCCGCCACCACCAGCGTGAACAGCACGATCGCCCCGGTGGAGGTGGCGAAATGCGAAACGCCGCGCTTCGAAAGCGCGCCCGCCACGATGCCGGAGGAGAGGAAGCCCGCCGTCATCGCCACGGCGGCCAGCAGCATCGATGTGCTGCGCGTGGCCGCATCCTCGCCGGCCACGTCGCGCAGCCAGGGGCCGATCCACAGCGTCTGGATGCCGATGAAGCTGGCCTGCTGCACCGAGGCGATCGGCGCCAGGCGCCAGAAGTAGCGGCTGCGCAGGATGGCGCCGACGGCGGCCATCTGCTCGCCCAAGGTGCCCGTGGCGCGCGTGCCCTCGCGCTCCGGCACCACGGCGAAGATGAAGGCGGAGACGGCAAGAGTCGCCGCCGAGAGCCAGAAGAACAGCGCGTGCCAGCTCATCACCGCCAGCGCCGCCTGCGCCGGGGCGGTGGCCACCAGCGAACCCAGCCCGCCGGCTGCCATCAGCACCCCGTTCATCAGCGGCCAGTGCTCGGCGCGGAACCACAGGTTGATCACCTTCAGCGCGCCCATCAGCCCGGCCGCGACGCCGAGCCCGATCAGCACCCGACCGGCCACCAGTTCCGGCAGCGAACTGCCCAGGCCGAACAGCGCGGCCCCGGCCGCCGCGAACAGCAGCAGGGTGGCTTGCACCCGTCGCGGGCCGTAGCGGTCCAGCGCCAGGCCCAGCGGCAGCTGGATGCCGGCGAACATGATGAAATAGGCGCTGGTGAGCAGGCCCAGATCGCCCGCCGTCAGGTTCAGCTCCCCGGCGATCACCGGGCCCACCACGGCGTTCACGGTACGGTAGAGGTAGGAGAGGAAGTAGGCCGCCGCGAAGGGCAGGTACACCCGCGCCAGCAACGCCGGCAGGCGCAGCGGTGCCGTGGCACTCATGTCCATTTCCCCCAGATCATTGGGGGCAGACTACCGTGGCGGCCGCGCCGCGGGAATCAGCGCGCTCGCATGGGGGGTATGAAGGAAGGGTCTTCTTTTTTCTGAAGATAAAAGAAGCAAAAAAGACTTCGTTCGTTTGCGCCCGCGTTAAGGCGAGCCGCAAACGAACAAAAGTGTTTTGGTTCTTTTTTTCAAAAGAGAACCGCTTGCTTACTGCCGATAGGACGCATCCACACTATCCAGCACATCGAGCAACCCAGGCCAGGACAACTCCCCCCGATCCAGCGAGAAATCCTTCTCGCTGAGCAGCGAGCCGAACCACGCCGAGGTCTTCGCGGTCACCGGATACAGCGGCGAGCCGCCAGCCAAGGCGGCGATCTGCGCCTGGCAGGCGCGTTCCAGCGTATGCATCAGCCAGAACGCCTCGCCCACGGTGCGCCCGCAGGTGAGCAGGCCGTGGTTGCGCATGATCAGCGCGCGATACTGCCCCATGTCGCGGGCGAGTGCCGCGCGGCCGCCGATCTCCTCGGCCATCGCGTCGATGTCGTGGTAGCCGATATTGCCGGTGAAGAAGCAGGCATGCTGGCTGGCCGGCAGCAGGCCGTGCGCCTGCATGGAAACGCCCATGCCGGCGGTGGTGTGGGTGTGCATCACGCAGGCCGCATCGGGGCGCGCCATGTGGATGGCGGAATGGATGATGAAGCCCGCCGGGTTCACCCGGAACGGGCTTTCCATCACCTTGTTGCCCTCGCTGTCGATCTTGACCAGCGAAGAGGCGGTGACCCGCTCGAACAGCACGCCGTGCGGGTTGATCAGGAAGTGCTTGTTGTCGCTGCCGGGCACCGAGAGCGAGGTGTGGGTGCCGGTGAGGTCGGCCATGTTGTAGCGCGCCAGCAGCCGGTAGCAGGCGGCGAGGTCGATGCGTGCCTGCCATTCCTCGGCCGAGACCTTGGTGCGGACATTCGCCGCGATCGGGTTGTCGTTGGGCATGTCGGGGGCTCCTGTGTCAGGTGCGGCGGACGTTCCAGGGGATGCAGTTGGTCGCCGCGATGCGGTCGACGATGTTGCTGCGGTGGGCTGTCGTGGGGAAATACTGGCCCAGCGGCACGAACGGCACGGTGGCCCAGGTCTCGGCCTGGATCGCGTCGAAGATGCGGCTCTTCTCGGCATCCGTGGTGGCGCGGGTCCACTCGTCGGTGAGCGCCTCGATCCTGGCGTTCTCGTACCAGCCGAACCAGCCGGCCTGGCCCTGGCCGCGCAGGTAGTAGTTGAGCGCGGGGTTGGTGATCGACACGCTGGTGGTCCAGGTGTGGAAGATGTTCCAGCCGCCCTGGTCGATCGGCGCCTTGCTGGTGCGGCGCTGGCCGAGCGTGCCCCAGTCCATCGACTGCAGGTCGACGTTGAAGCCGAGCTTCTTGAGCAGGTCGGCGGTGACGTCGCCGAGCGGGGCGATGGAGGGGAAGTCGGCGGGGTTCATCAGCACCACCTTCTCCCCGTTGTAGCCGGCCGCCTTCACCGCCTCGCGCGCCTTCGCGAGGTCGCGCGGCGTGTTGAGAAGGTTGGCGCCGAGTTCCGGCGAGAACGGGATGCCGCAGGGAAAGGCCGAGGCGCAGCGCTGCCACTTCACGTTGTCGCCGTTGACCGCGCGCATGTAGTCGGCCTGGTCGAGCGCCATCAGCACCGCCTGGCGCAGCTTCACGTTGTTGAACGGCGGGTTGAGGTGGTTGAAGCGCAGGATCGAGATGAAGCCCATGCTGTCGATCGGCGTCACCGTCACGCCGCTGGTGCGCGACAGGACGGGATTGAGGTCGGGCAGGGTGAATTCCCACCAGTCGACCTCGCCGTTGCGCAGGGCGGCGGCGGCGGTGCTGGCGTCCGGGATGATCTGCCACTCGATGCGGTCGAAATGCACGCGCTTGCCGCCGGCGAGGTAGTCGGCCTTCTCGTCGCGCGGCACGTAGGCCTCGTTGCGGGCATAGGCGACGCGGGTGCCGGCGACAAATTCGTCCTTCAGGAAGCGCATCGGGCCGGAGCCGATGACCTCGGAAACCTGGGTCATCGCGTCGGTCTTGGCCAGGCGCTCGGGCATGATGAAGGCGACCATGCTGGCCGGCTTGGCGATGGCGTCGAGCAGCGGGGCGAAGGGCTTGTTGAGGCGGATGCGGATGGTGCGGTCGTCCGGCGCTTCCCAGGCCTCGACGAAGCGGGCGAGCGTCTGCCCGAAGCTGTCGCGCTTGGCCCAGCGCATCAGGCTGGCGGTGCAGTCCTTCGCCAGCACGGGTTCGCCGTCGTGGAATTTCAGGCCGGGGCGCAGCTTGATGTTCCAGGTGAGCTGGTCGGCCGAGACCTCGTGGCCCTCGGCCATCTGCGGCTGCGGGCGGAGCTGGCTGTCGAGCGAATACAGCACGTCGAACACCGCGTAGCCGTGGCCGGTGGTGACACTGGCGGTGGTCCAGATCGGATCGAGCGCGGTGAGGTTGGCCTGCGGCACCACGCGCAGCGTGCGCGCCCGCGCCGGTTGCGCAATCGCGGGGGCCGCGAGTGCCGCCCCCGATGCCGCGAGGAAGCCGCGTCGTTTCATTGTGCCTGCCATGGATGCCCTCGAATGTTCACAGGCGCGGCCAAGCATGTTCGGGGCCGCGCGACGGGATGCCACGCTAGACAGGATTCCGCCGGCGGCCAAGCGCCAGGGCGCTCAGCCCAGGTGGTTCACCTTCGGCAGCGCATAGACGGGCGTGGGGATGCCTTCCATCCGCGCCTTCAGCTGCAGGGCGAGATAGCGCGAGTAGTGCCGCGCCTGGGCCAGGTTGCCACCGTGGAACCACAGGCCCGGCTGTTGGGTGGGCTTCCACATGTTGCGCAGCTCGCCTTCCCACGGGCCGGGGTCGTAGGTGGTGTTGCTGCCGAGGCCCCAGCACTTGCCCACGCGATCCGCCACCTCCTGGCTGATCAGCTTGGCGGCCCAGCCGTTCATGCTGCCATAGCCGGTGGCGAACACCACGAGATCGGCCGGCAGGGTCTCGCCGGTGCCCAGCGTCACGCCCCCCGCGCCGAAGCCGGCCACTTCGGTGCCCGCGCGCAGACCGATCCGGCCATCGGCCACCAGCGCGCTGCCGCCGACATCGATGTAGTAGCCGGAGCCGCGGCGGAGATACTTCTGCGACAGCCCCGAGCCGTCCTCACCGAAATCGAGCTTGAAGCCCACGCGGCGCAGGGCGTCGTAATACGCGCGGTCGGTTTCCTGCAGCTTGTCGGCGATCGGCTTCTGCACCCGCGGCTGCACGGCATAGGGCGTGGAGGCCACCATCAAATCCGCCTGGTCGGTGCTGAGCCCTCGCTGCGCGGCCGCTTCCGAATACGGCCCCTTGTCGCCATTGGCCCGCAGCGTCTCGGCGCGCGCCACCATGGTGGAGGAGCGCTGGATCATGGTTACGCTCGCCGCCTCGTGCTCCCACAGATCCACCGCGATGTCGTGGGCGGAGTTGTTGGCGCCGACCACCACGCAATGCTTGCCCTCCCAGCCCGGCCCGCCGGGGTGGTTGGAGGAGTGGTAGATGTTGCCGGCAAAAGTCTCCATGCCCGGCAGAACAGGCATGTTCGGCACGCCAGACATGCCGGTGGCAAGCACCAGGTGCTTCGGGCGCAGCACGTGCGGCACGCCATCGCGCAGCACCTGCACCTCCCATTCGCCCACCGCCTCGTCGTAGCGGCTGGCGACGCATTCGGTGCCGCCCCAGAAGTTCAGCTGCATGATGTTGGTGTACATCTCCAGCCAGTCGCCGATCTGGTCCTTCGGCGTGTACACCGGCCAGTGCGCGGGGAAGGGCAGGTAGGGCAGGTGGTCGTACCAGACCGCATCGTGCAGGCAGAGCGACTTGTAGCGGCTGCGCCAGGCATCGCCGGGGCGCGGCAGCTTGTCGATCACGATGGTGGGCACCTCCAGCCGCCGCAGCCGGGCGGCGAGCGCGATCCCGCCCTGGCCGCCGCCGACGATCAGCACGTAGGGCTGCACGGTGTGGCCAAGCTCCGCCACTTCCTTCTCGCGCGCTTCCTTCCAGGTGACGCGGCCCTTGCGGGCGCCCCATTCCACGCCTTCCGGCCGGGTGAAGCCCTGCTTTTCCTCGAAGCCCTTCAGCTCCATCAGCGCGGTGAGCAGGGTGAAACCCTTTCCATCCACCAGCTTCACATGGCCACGGCCCCGCCCGGTGGCGGTCTCGAAGGTGAACCAGCCTTCCTCGCCGCCATCGGCGGTGGCCCCGGCGGTTTCCAGCCGGAAGCCGCCGGGCCGGCCTGTGCTGGCGGTGAGCATCGCCGCGATCGCGTCCCGCCCCTCGGCGGTGTGGATGTTCCAGGTGAGTGCGGCGAGGTCGCGCCAGTAGCATTCGGTGGCGAACAGCGCGGCGGCCTGCTGCGCCTCGCCGCGGGCGAGTGCGCCTTCCAGTGCCGAAAGGAAGTTGCCCACCCGCGTGGTTGCCTGTGCGTCGCCCATCATTCGTACCCCGTCGCCCTGCGGGAATCATAGGGCGCGCTTGCGGGTGTGCCTACCCGGGGGTAGAGAGCAAGGGGCAGGCAAGGAAGGATGTTCTTTTTTGAAAAAAAGAACCAAAAAACTTTTGTTTGCTTGCGCGCGTGGCCGACGGGGTGCGAACGAATGAAGTCTTTTTTGCTTCTTTTTTCTTCAGAAAAAAGAAGAGCCTTGCTTGCTTCCTTGTCCATGGTGCGCCGGGCCTGGATCCCCCTGCTCGTGGTCTATTTCGCCTACGGCGCGCTCGGCCTGATCGACATCAGCCGCGACTTCTGGGTGAAGGAGAGCCTGCGCCTGTCGCCCGCCGATCTCGCGGCCCTCGGCGTGTGGCTGGGCCTGCCCTGGACCATCAAGATGGTCTTCGGCCAGCTGGTGGACAGCCTGCCCTTCCTCGGCTCGCAGCGCCGCTCCTATCTCGTGCTGGGCGCCGGCCTGATGGCCACCGGCCTGGTGGTCCTGGCCGGTGCCGCGGGCGGCTGGCTCGGCGTCCTGCCGCCGGCGGGCCTCTATGTGCTGGGCAACCTGCTGCTGGTGCTCGGCACCGTGCTGCAGGACGTGGTGGCCGATGCCATGACCACGGAGGTGGTGGACCGCACGGAGCCGGACGGCACGCCGCGCGCGGAGGCGGCGGTGCAGGCCGATCTCGGCATGGTGCAGCTGCTCGGCCGCATCGCGCTCTCGCTCGGCATGCTCTCGGTCGCGGGGCTCTCGGGATGGCTGGCGCAGATCCTGGCGCGGGAGACGGTGTTCCTGATCGCGCTGGTGATCCCGGCAATCACTCTGCTGGCCGCGGCGATGGCGCGGGACGAGGCGCAGGCGCGCCACGCGCCGGATTGGCGCATCCTGGGCGGGGGCCTGGCCTTCGGCGCGGCGGTGGTCACGCTGGCGCTGGTGCAGCTGCCCTACGCGCAGGAGATCGTGTTCCTGCTCTCCATGGCCGTGGTGATCCGCATGCTGGCGCTGGTGACGCGGGAGGTGAGTGCCGAGCATCGCCGCGCGATCCTGGCCACCTCCATCATCATCTTCGCCTTCCGCGCCACGCCCGGCGCGGGGGATGGGGCGTTCTGGTTCACGCTGGACGAGCTGGGCTTCGACGAGGCCTTCCTCGGCCATCTGCGCCAGACCTCGGCCATCCTCTCCGTGCTGGCGCTGTGGCTGCTGCGCCACCAGCTCACGAAGCATTCCGTCGCCCGCGTGCTGTTCTGGCTGACCCTGGCCGGTGGCGTGCTGAGCCTGCCCACCATCGGGCTGTTCTACGGCCTGCACCACTGGACAGAGGCGAATCTCGGCTTTGGCGCCCGCACCATCGCGCTGGTCGATTCCGCCGCCGGCGGCCCGTTCGCGCAGCTCGGCATGGTGCCGCTGCTGACGCTGGTGGCCTTCTACGCCCCGGCCGGCGCCCGGGCGACGTGGTTCGCGCTGATGGCCTCGCTGATGAACCTCGCTCTGGTGGCGGGCAGCTTGCAGACCAAGTACCTCAACATGATCTTCACCGTTGGCCGCGGCGACTATGGCCAGCTTGGCGCGTTGCTCATCACGGCCACGCTGATCGGGGTGGCCCTGCCGCTGCTGGCGCTGGCGTTCTTCCGCCCGCGCGCGTGAACACCGGAGCATCCATGGCCCACCGCCCCGCCACGACCCATGCCGATCTCGGTCCCGAATTCTACGACGAAGTGGCCGCGGCCGAATTCCCCCGCCACATCCTGCGCCACCGCAACCAGGCCTGGGCGGCGCGGGTGGGGCTGGATGGCCTGACCGACGCGGACTGGATCGCCCATTTCGGGCGGTTCGAGCCCTTGCCCGGCAGCTTCGAGAAGCCGCTGGCGCTGCGCTACCACGGCCACCAGTTCCGCAGCTACAACCCCGATCTCGGCGACGGCCGCGGCTTCCTGTTCGCGCAGCTGCACGACCTGCTCGATGGCCGCCTGCTCGATCTCGCCACCAAGGGCAGCGGGCGCACGCCGTGGTCGCGCGGGGCGGATGGGCGGCTCACCCTGAAGGGCGGCGTGCGCGAGGTGTTGGCCACCGCGATGCTGGAGGCCCAAGGGGTCTACACCTCCAAAAGTTTCTCCCTGATCGAAACCGGCGAGGAACTGCAGCGCCACGACGAGCCCTCGCCCACCCGCGCCGCGGTGCTGGTGCGGCTCTCCCACTCCCACATCCGCTTCGGCACCTTCCAGCGCCGCGCCTACCACAAGGACCCCGACGGGCTTCAGCGCCTGGTCGACCACGCCATCCGCCACTACATGCCCGACCTCTGGCACGACGATCCCGCCGAGCGCGGCGCGGCGTTCTACGGCCGGGTGATGGCCAACGTGGCCCGCCTCGGCGCGCAATGGATGGCCGCCGGCTTCGTGCACGGCGTGCTGAACACCGACAACATCAACATCACCGGCGAGAGCTTCGATTACGGCCCCTGGCGCTGGCTGCCCACCTACCAGCCCGGCTTCACCGCCGCCTATTTCGACCATTCCGGGCTCTACGCCTATGGCCGCCAGCCCGAGGCGCTGTTGTGGAACCTCGCCCAGCTCGGCTCCGCCCTGCTGCCGGTGGTGCCGAAGCAGGCGCTGATCAACGTGCTGGACGGCTACGAAGACGCGCTGCACGCCGAATTCGGCACCGCCACGCTGCGCCACCTGGGCCTCGCCCCGCGCGGGGCGGAAGCCGATGCGGCCCTGGCCCGCAGCTTCGCCAGCTTCCTGGAGGCAAGCCAAGTTCCATTCGAACAGGCCTGGTTCGACTGGCATGGCGGCCTGGCGCGCGAAGCCAAGGCGGGGCAGGGGCCGGCGGCGGAGTTCTACCGCCACGAAAGCTTCGCCCCCGTCCGCGCCGCCCTGCACGGCTACGAGCCCGCGACAGGCACCCGGCCGGACCATGCCTATTTCACCCGCGCGACCCCCTGCACCCTCCTGATCGACGAGGTGGAAGCCATCTGGGCCCCGATCGCCGAGCGCGACGACTGGTCGCTGCTGGACGCCAAGCTGGCCGAGATCGCCCAGATGGCCGAGGCCTACGGCACCGCGCCGGCGATGCCGTAGGCCCGCGGGCTCATTCGCGCGTGATGGTCAGCGTGAAGGTGGCCACGGTGCCGCGGCGGGCCACGGCGCG